>CAYJJD010000035.1:0-30692 GCA_964370425.1 uncultured Akkermansia sp.
TCCTTCTTGGTTTCGTCCTTCTTGGTTTCGTCCTTCTGATTCTCATCTTTCAGCAAAAGCTCTTTCTGAACGACATCCTTTTCAACTGCATCATTCTCAGCAGTTCCTTGCCTTGTTACTCTTTTGGCTGCTACTTTTTTTGCAGTGGCTCGTTTAGCGGCTGCTTTTCTCGGTACCTTTTTTTTCATTGCCATAGTAATTACACCTTTTTTTACTCAGATTCTTACAAGACCGTAGCTTACGACACTGGGTTTATTAACGCAGTATCGAATTCGGTAAATAATAATAAGCACGAGGCGGTCTCTGAACTATTCGGGGATGCCTTTGTTTTAATATTTTTTACTCTCCATGACTTTGAGTCGACACGAAGAAAGGTCGAGACAGCTCTACGGAAAATCAACACCGCTGATCTTCTGGAAAGATACAACCTTATCTTCTCGACTGCATTTTTGAGATGATTTGCTATCATTTTGTAGGAAAGTAAACAACGTAATATTATAGAAAATAACAGGTAAGGCAAGTATTTTTTTTTGACCAAGGCTACAATATCTTCTAAAGTTTTAAGTAACAATCGCAATCATCTTGATTTTTTTACTAGCTATAATACCCATAATTCCTACCGAAATGCTAAGTGTATTACTGACACAAATGGTTATTCTTAGGTTGGATAGAACCATACGCCTGTATACAAAAAAAAACTGGTCGCCCGAAGACGACCAGAAAACAAAACAATGTGTAGCAGGGGAAAGGGTTAAATCGCGCTAGACCTGACCATAACGACCTGAGCGTATGAGGCGCATCATGGTCTTGATATGCTTTTCCCATGGTGAACTGCTCTGGCAGTAAATGGGACCGATCTGATCGACTGTGATACGACCACGTTCTTTATATTTTGCAAGAATGCGTCCTAGGTGCTTCACGCACTCTTCCTTCGAGCTGTACTGCCGCTGACCTCTGCGACCCATGATACCGGCGACGTTATTCTTGCGGCGGGAGGCTGAGGAGCGAGCATGCCCTGATTCATGACGAATGATTGCTTCTAGAAGCACGGGGTCAAGCCCATGTTCTTCTGCTACTTTTTTAATGGTGGGACGCAGTTCTACGACAACGGCGGCTTGCGCATCAAATTGGAGACAGCAAAGAAGGCTTAGGCTAAGGACTAGAAACTTCATGGGAGGGGCATTATAGTAAGCTTATTCAGAAATGCAAGAATAATATTGCGCCATTGTGTCATACTACTGAGAATCACTCTTACGCAGGCGCAGCTGACCACAGGCGGCATTAATGTCATGCCCCTTTTCGTAGCGCATCGTAACGGGGACACCCGCCTTCACGAGTATGTGGCAGAAGTCCTTGCAGTGCTTCTCTGTGGGGCGTACCCAGCTGAGCCCTTCGACGATATTATAAGGGATGAGGTTCACCTTCGCCTTCAGGTCGCGCGCTATCTTCACGAGCTGGCGCGCATCGTCGAAGCTGGCGTTCACCTGATCAATGAGGATGTACTCCAGCGTGATCATGTGCTTCTGATTCGCCGACCACTCACGCAGAGCGGGTAGCAGCTCGGTTAGTGGCCATTTGCGATTCACAGGCATGACTTGCGAGCGCACGTCGTCATTCGCCCCGTGTAGGGAGATGGCGAGACGTATGGGCTTGCCAAACGCGGCGAGCCTCTTCAGTCCGCCAACATGTCCCGATGTGGAGATGGTGATGTGGCGCGCGCCAATGAGCAGACCACGGTGATCCATGATGAGGCGCAGTGACTGCTCAAGGTTGTCCATATTAGCGAGCGGTTCACCCATACCCATGAAGACGAGGTTATCGACGCGCTTCTCTGCCACTTCTTCTGCGAGGAGGATCTGCCCGAGTATTTCATCGGCGCGGAGATCTCGCTTTAAGCCGAGCAGGCCAGAGGCGCAGAACTTACAGCCAAAGGCACAGCCCACCTGCGAGGAGACACAGAGTGTGATGCGGTCACTGCGCTTCCCTTCCTTGCCTTCGGCGGCGGGGATGATAACGGACTCGACGAGTTCGCCGTCATGGAGGCGTGAGAGCATCTTTTTCGTGCGGGATGATCCCGTACTTTCTGATACTTCGACGAGTTCTATATTACGCAGGCTGTAGGCAGAGTCGAGCAGTGCTCGCAGCGCGGGGGCGATGTTCGTCATCTGGTCGAAGCTTGTCACACGCTTCTTCCATATCCACTCCATGATCTGGGTGGCGCGAAAGGCACTCTGCCCCATCTGCTTCATCAGCTCACTGAGCTGCTCATGTGTCAGTGAAAGGAGGCTGGGCTTCAGCGACGCTGAGCCCAGTCCTACTGTGAGTCGTTCAGTCATGATAGAATACTCTACATGATGGTGTCGACATAGTCGTCCACATCGAAGGTGACGAGAGCATCTGCCGACTCCCCTGTACCGAGGTACAGGGGGGAGATATTCAACTCATCGCGCATAGCGACAGCGACACCGCCCTTCCCTGAGCCGTCCATCTTCGTGATGACGACGGCATCGAGTGGGGTAGCCTTGTGGAACTCCTTCGCCTGCATGAGGGCATTCCCCCCTGTGGTCGCGTCGACGACGAGGTAGCAGGCGTGAGGTGCGCGCTCGTCTTGCTTCGCGATGCTGCGGCGTATCTTCGAGAGCTCTTCCATGAGATTGTGGCGTGTGTGCAAGCGCCCAGCCGTGTCGCAGATGAGGTAGTCAAAGCCATGCTTCATCGCGTGTGTGTGGGCTTCGTAGCAGACGGAGGCGGGGTCTTGATTCTCTCGCCCTTTGTAAAGAGGAACATGGAGACGTGTCGCCCAGCTCTCTAGCTGCTCGACGGCTGCCGCACGGAAGGTATCAGCGGCAGCGAGCAAGACGCGCTTCCCCTCCTTTTGCAGCTTGTACGCGAGCTTCGCGCTCGTCGTGGTCTTACCAGTCCCATTCACGCCCACCATCATGAGGACGATGGGTTCACCGTCCTGTGGAGCGGGAAGCTGAGGGAGGGGGGCAGGGAAGGCGGAGCGAAGCTCATCCTTGATGAAGTTCGCGATGTCACGAGCGTCTTGCTCGTCACGTTCGCGCAGGGTCTCTATCATCGGGATGACGCGTTTTGCGCCTATGTCGGCGGAGATGAGGTCTGCTTCGAGCTCATCCCAGTCTATCTCGGGCTCACTGATGAACTTATCAATGAGGCGCGTGAAGAAATTAGCCATGATTATGTCTCAAAAAAGTTCTTACCCAGCGGACTCCTCATCGAGCACGATCTGCGGCTGCTCTTGCAGCACAGGAAGCGGCTCAGCCTGCGCAAACTGCTCATCATCTTCCAGCTCATCCTGAGGCTCAGGAGCAGTCGCGGCTGCGGCGAGCACCCCGTGAATGAAGGGCGCACTCTTAGAGCCTGAGTAGGTATTCGCGAGGGCAGTCGCTTCTGAAATAACGATGGGTAACGGCAGCTGCGCCCCTTTCAGCTCATAGAGTGAGAGGTACAGGATGCTGCGATCGAGCACATCGAGACGGTCGAGCGAATAACGCTTCAGCAGAGGTGAAATAAGCTTATCCCACTCAGCCTGCCTGTCGAGTGCGGGCAGAGCCATCTCTTCAACGGCAGGTCGCAGCTCTTCGAGATCAAGGCAGGCCTGCACCAAGCCACGGAACTCACCTTCAGCAGGGAGAGCCTTGATATCGGTGAATGCCTGAAGACTCTGCTCGATGCGCGCGCGACGCTTCAGCACAGCCACGAAGGGGAGAAACGCCTCTTCATACGCGGGGAAGTCCAGAGTCATCTGCGTGTATTCTGCGGCAAAGGCATAGCACACGCCAGCTTGGCGCACGACGCTGTGAGCCTCGTCTAGCAGAGCCTCATCGCTGTCAAATCGCTTATCCGTGTGCATCATCTGAAGAGAGGCGATGCTCGACTCCATCCTCTGCGACGCGGCATAGTAACGCTCCAGCGACTCACGCAGCCCCAGCGTCATCATGTCGCCTTCGAGGGCGCGCGTGATGCGTGAGACATGCTCGCTGAGTGCATCAAAGCTCGCTGTCGAGCTACGGGAGGTGTGAAGAATAGCCTTTGTGAAGACCTGGATGAAGTGGCTGCGCTGCTTCTCCTGCGCGATGCTCCAGAAGAGGTCTCGGGCGATGGATGCCTCACCTGATTGCAGGGTGGCGTAGATGAACTGGAGCGCGCTCTGGCGTATCTTACTACGTTGTATCATGTAGTATAAAATCTATCAATAGGGTGTGTTGGTAAACTTAATGGAAGTCAGCGAATGGATCGCACTTCGGCGGAAGGATTTCCTTCTCACGTTTCTCATCAATGAGGTCTACCATCGCGATCGCAGCCATACCAGCTTCGCGTCCGCGGTTCAGGCTGGCGGCGACGCAGCGTGCAAACGCCTGTTCTTCATTATTCAGTAAGAGCACCTCATGAATGACAGGAACCATCGTATCACAAGCAATGCTCATTAATTGATTCGTGATAGAAGCACCGATGAGATCCGCATGCGCGGTGCTGCCTCGAAGGATGACACCGAGAGCGATGACTACAGAAGGACGTTCACTGGCTAGTTCAATAGAACGCTTCACCATGACAGGAACTTCAAAGGCTCCAGGCACGCGTACGAGTTCTACGCGTATACCAGGGCAGCCCGCGTCCAATTCAGCAAGGCAATTTTTTACGAGAGCATCGGTAAACCTTTCATTATATGAAGCAGCTACGACGGTAATTTTCATCTTACTCGCGCTGATACGATTCCTTTGTGGGAGTTCAGTAGACATAATATTCAGATACGGGTGTCGTTTGACCCGCACGCAAATAATAGCATCATCACCCAGTTAGGTCAAGTCAGGATAAGCCATTAGTTAAAAAATCTAGCTAAAATAAATCCCCCCTCGCTCTTTGCGTCGACGCTGTGCATTTATATCACTTGATTTCTCGCCTCCAGCATGCTAATAATCTTTTATGCCTGTCCCCCAGAACACCATCGCCCTCATCTTTGATTTCGACCACACACTCAGCCCCCACTGCATGCAGGAAGACACGATCTTCCCCCAGTACGGTGTGAATGCGGAGCAGTTCTGGGCGAAGTGCAACATCCGCTCCCACGAAGAGGGCTGGGACGGGGAGCTCAGCTATCTCAAGGAAATACTCGACACGCTGCGCCTTGATAATGTGAGTAATGACTCACTTAAGGCACTCGCCAATAAGCTCGTCTTCTTCCCCGGTGTCGCGGAGTTCTTCCAGCAATTCCCCGAGCGCGCTCTCACGGATGTACACCGCGCGGCTGGTATCAAGATAGAGTTCTACATCATCTCCAGCGGGATCAAGCCTATCATCGACGGCTCCATCATCAGCCCCTACATGCGCGAAATATTCGCCTGCGAGTTCAGCGAGAAAAACGGCTGCATCGACTTCCCGAAGCGCGTCATCTCCCACACGACAAAGACACAGTTCCTCTTCCGTATCAACAAGGGCATGCTGGCGTACAATGAGGATGTCAACGACCATCTCGACCCATCCCTGCGCCCCATCCCCTTCCATCAGATGATCTACGTCGGCGATGGTCCGACAGACGTCCCCTGCTTCACCGTCATGCGTCAGCTCGGTGGCTCTAGCATAGCCGTGTATAATCCGAAGGACGACACACGCCGCAGCTTCCGCAAGTGCTACGCTCTCAAGTCGGTGAGAAACCGCGTCGATTTCATCGCACCAGCAGACTACCGCGAGGGCAGTCACCTCTCTCACATCCTCGAAGAGAAGGTAAGCGGCATGGCAGACAGCATCCTCCACGCCAGACGCACCGCCGTCCAGAATAACCTCATCTCAGCGCCTAAGCTGAGCGATTAAAACAGCGGTATTAATTCACACGCGTCATCTGCGTGAGATACAGCTCAGGTCGGGCGGAAGAGGACGATTTCTTCTTCCGCTTTTCAGCACTCACACGCATCTGCAAGCGGTGAACTCCCACCCCAAGTCTGAAAATACTAATAGCCTGACTAGGCTTCTTCCCATCGCCCCATGAGAACAGGCAGGCATCGAGCCCCTCGCTCGTGGTCAGCTTCGTCGCCCAGCCGTAGCTTTCGAGCTCAAGCAGGAATCCATACACACCGTCTTTCTCGACAGCGAGGTTAAAGTAGGCGCGGAAGCCCCCACGATCATCATGCTCCAGTTCGAGCTTCTGGCGATTCGGATTCGGCACACCTGCTGTGAGTTTCAGCTTCGCGTCTGGCTTCAAGAAGCTACGCAGCTTGTTCACCTTTCTTTTCTCTTGTAAGAACACCGACACCGCGACTCCCACACTCACTATAGCACCGACGATGAGGTAAGACTGCACAATGCTCGTTCCTACCCCCTGCGCGGAGAAGATCAGCGTCGCTCCCATCGCTCCTGCGACAGCTGCCGTCAGTAGCAACCCCGTGCGGAAGCCAAAGAGCATCCCTGGGAAGAGGAAAAATAGCAGCATTCCTCGTACGCCTTCCTTATTAAAAGGTAAGGCGCGTGCTAGACGACGGCGAAGTGCGCCTTCAGTCAGGCGCATCAGATCAGACTGCGAAGTGGAGGAATCTATATTCACACGAAAACGATAACACAGAATCTATCTGCGTACAAGCGCAAAGCCCACGGAGTATACAGGGGGAGGGGAGCACAGGGAGCAACTAAGCCGAAGTTTCAGTTTCCTTCTCCGCCTTCTTCACATAAGAGGCCCAGATGTAGCGCGTGAAGATGACCTTAATCGCAGCCGTCAGTGGCACTGCAATGAGTGCTCCGACTATACCGCCGAATACCATCCCCCAGAATAGCACAGAGAACATGATAGTCAAGTCATGCATCCCCACCTGATTCCCCAGAATACGCGGCTGAATCACCCAGCCATCGAACTGACTCACCGCGATGAAAATAAGCCCCACCGCGAGCACATAAGTCGGATCACCCCATGTAAACCAAGCAATAAGCAGGGCTGGTACACTTGTGAGTATCATCCCGATATAAGGAATAATACCGAGAAGAGCCGCAGCGACACCGATGGTCACCGCGTAGGGAAGCCCGAGGATGAGGAGCGCGACACAGAGCATCGCTCCGTCGATGACGCTGACCAGCATCTGACCACGCACGAAGGCGATCACATAGCCATTGATCTGCTGTAGAGTCTCCACGAGTTCATGACGGAAGTAGGAGCGGCGCAGCGGGATGATGCTATGCCAGCTCTTACTGATGCGCTCACTTTCCAGCAGGAAGTAGAAGAGGAACACGGGTGCTAGCACGAAACCGACGGCAAAGCTCAGCGCACCAGTCAGGGCACGTGTCCCCGCAGTAAGGTAACCCCATGCCTTCTCCACCATAAAATTACTATGATAGTTCAGCAGAGAAAGAAGCTTATTCTTATAATCCTCTTGGGGGATAGCCTGTAGTTCCGTGACGAGCTCCTCATCCTTGCGCTGCATGCTCTCTTTTACAGCCTTATCATAGATCATGTCTACCGTACTCTGGATGAGCGGCTTCTTGAGCATATCTTCCCCTGTCGCGATGGCACTTTGATAAATGGCATCGCGGTTCTCCACCAGCTCGCCAGTCTGCTGGACGAGAGGAGGAATAATGGTAGCCAGCAAGGATGCGACTCCCGTGAACGCCCCGAAGAGCACGATGAGCACCGCATAAAGACGATTCTTCACCTTCCTCTGTACGAGCTTCACGAGGGGGAACAGAAGGTAAGCGAGTATACCCGCAACGATCACAGGTAGCAGCACGGCCTCCAGCTCCGTGAAAAGGAAGCCTAGCCCGAAGAGAAGAGCGCAGACGAGAGCGACAATTACTAGGATAGCAAGACCGCTGAGCGCAGCCCAGCAGACCTGACGCTGGAAAAGCGAAGGTGTCTCATGCTTCTTGGATGCTTCGTCACTCATGATTATTTTTAAATTAAGGAGCTTCTGTCGTCTCAGGAAGGTCTGCTGACTCAGCTTCAACCGTTGGTTCAGCTTCCTCCGCAGGTTCAGCTTCCTTCACTGGCTCGACTTCCGTTGGCTCAGCTACAGCCTCCTTTTCAGCTGGAGCTACGCCTTCTGCAACGGCGGGGGCTTTAGGACAGTTTTCCAGCTCTTTAATCGCGCTAGGGTCACCCTGTTGTGCAAGGGGGGAGAAGAGAGCGCGCGCCTTCGCCACATCTTTACGAAGCCCATATCCATAGCGGTAGAACATCGCGAGGTTAAAACGCCCCCATACGGAATTATCAGCCGCAAGCTGATGCGCCGTATCTAGGATAGCCTTCGCCTCATCGGCAGTCAGCCCTAGCTCTTCGATCGCTATCTTATACTCTGCACCGAAGCGCACGAGTGCTGGTGCGTAGCCGAGCTGAGCCGCCTTGAGATAGGCACTCGCGGCTCTATCTATATCCTGAGGCAGCCCCTGACCGAGTTCGAAGCACAGAGCTAGCTGGTAGAAGGCTCTGCCATTACCGTCGTCCTGACGCGCAGCCTCTGCAAAGAATAGTGCCGCTTGTTCAAGCTCTCCGCGCTCATCCAAGATAAGCCCTTTCAACAGCGCCTTTTCAGAATCGGGCAATGTAGGGTCTATCTTCTTGAAATAATCAGGCACTAGATCCTTGGGCTTTTCTTCAGGCTGCGTTCCACCTTCGTTAGAGCCCTCGCTTTCTTCGACTTTCTCCACTTTTTCCACTGGTTTAGGTCTTTCTTTCAGCCCATTTTTATAGAGGAATTCTTCAGCGTACTTCAGAGACTCCCATGTAGGAATATCCATCCAGTCGGACGCATCACCCTTATTATTCGGCAGCTCCGTGCTACCCATCGCGGTATCTTCAGGAGCAGGAAGCAGGGTGTAGCCTACATAGACAAGTTTCGTATTCAGATCCATGCGCAGCGTCATCATCAGACGAAGGCCATTGAAATCATAGATGTGCATGGGGTAGCGTTTCCCCTGATGCAGCTCAGAAGCGAGGTGATAGCGTGGCGTATTCTCAGAGCCATCTGGGTCTATGCCATAAGCATCCTTCACCGCATTCGTCACATACAGATAAAAGGACTTCACCTCCGCATCGAACATGTCCACAGGGATGCCCTCCTCACCATCGACATGGATGGCAATGAGCTTTTTTCCATTGTTCGCAAACTCAAAGCTCACGACCCAGTCCTGATGCGCCACGCGATCTATCATCTGGTGTGAGCGTTGCAGCTTACTCGCCTGCGGCGCATCATCTATAGCCGACATGTCCGAAGACTCCGCTAGTTTTTTCGTCACTTCTGCACGTGTGTCACCGAAGTCCACGCCACCGATTAAGGCGGCGAAGCTTGGGCTGAGGCTAAGAAGTAGGGCTAAGAAGGGTGATTTCATAAAGAAGGGAAGTGAAAATTATTAGAACCAAGTCAGCCCTGCGGCTTTACGGACGCGCTCCAGCACCACGTTCGCCGTGACACGCGCGCGCGCGGCACCATCGCGGAGCACGCTCTCCACATAGCCAGCATCGGTGAGTAGTTCCTCGCGGCGTTCGCGTGCCGCACGGAAGAATTCCCAGTAAGCCTCGAAGAGCTCCTTCTTAAACTGCCCGTAGCCTATGCCTCCAGCCTCAAAGTCGCGAATCATACGCGCGTACTCGTCCGCTGTCGCGAAGAGCTTAAAGAGTGACAGGATGATAGAGCCTTCAGTCG
The DNA here is from genome assembly GCA_964370425.1 of uncultured Akkermansia sp. Classification (GTDB taxonomy): domain Bacteria; phylum Verrucomicrobiota; class Verrucomicrobiia; order Verrucomicrobiales; family Akkermansiaceae; genus Akkermansia. The sequence continues at coordinate 9,639 of CAYJJD010000035.1, forward strand.
GCTTCGGGTCTTCGAGCGGGGTGGTATCGGTGACCACCTTGCGGTTGATGAGCTTGCGCATCGCCTTCTCTTCACCGAAGATGGGAAGGGTATTGCCATAGCTCTTACTCATCTTCTGACCATCAAGGCCAGGGACGACGGCGGTTACTTCGCTGATGATAGGATCTGGAAGCTTCAGTGTGCCATCACCGAAGCGTTCGTTCACCTTGACCGCGAGATCGCGCGTCACTTCGAGATGCTGCTTCTGATCCTTACCCACGGGGACGGCATCCGCATCATAGAGCAGGATGTCAGCCGCCATCAGCGCAGGATAGGCGAAGAGCGCATGCGAGGCGGCGAAGCCCTTCGCGACCTTGTCCTTGTAGGAGTGGCAGCGTTCGAGCAAGCCCATGGGGCAGAGGGTGCTGAGTATCCATGCGAGCTCGTTCACCTCGGGGACAGCAGATTGCACGAAGAAGACGGACTTCTTAGGATCGAGCCCACAGGCGAGCAGGTCGAGCGCGAGACTATGCGTATTCTCATAGAGCTGCTGTGCTGTATCCATGGTGGTCATGGCATGGTAGTTCGCGACGAAGTAATAGCCCTCACCCTGTTCTTGGAGTTCGACTGCGGGCTGAATAGCTCCGAAATAATTACCGATATGGAGTTGCCCACTGGGCTGTAAACCTGTTAAAAAACGCATAGGAAAAATCTAAAAATTAAGCTGGTGAATTATAATAAAAATATATGTCTAAGGCAAGCGATAATAGCACTACCTATCGGTGAGCACACGCTTCAGATACTGCTCCAGACTCGTGGCGGAGTAGTTCCCCTCGATGCTGCGCAGTCGCACGCCTTCGGTGTAGAGGAATGTCATAGGAATCTGCTTGATACCGAACTCCTCGGCGAGCTCCTTGTACTGATCGGGATCGATGATCACGACTTGCATCTCTCCTTGGGCCTTTTCTGACAGCTCCTTGAGAGCCGCCTTCATCGACTTAGAATAGGGACACCACTCTGTCGCAAAGCAGAGGAGAAGCGAGCGTCCAGACACGCCAGTCAGCTGCTTAATATCCCCGCCTTCATAGTGACTGTAGGGGCTGAAGGCATACTCTTCCTGCGGTAGCGATGGCGCGACATAGTCTTCCTTAATCAGGGACTCGAGATCGATCTGATCAGGATTCGGAGGTGGTTTCGTCTCGGTGGTGAAGCGTGCACGGCGTAGCTTCTCCTCCTCGTCACTTTCCCTGCATGACGTGAATAGAGTCGCGCAGCTAGCGCAGAAAAGGCATAAGAAACATCTTTTTAGTCGAAACATATTCTGAAAGAGGTGCATGATAGATGGAAGGCATTAGTCGGCTGCATGCCAGCTCTGCTGGCATGGTGAGGGGCGGAACTTTACCACCTTCTGAGCGGGCACGGTGCAGAGCGCCCCTGTCTTCGGGTGACGCACGGCGCGTTCTGCCTGCTCATGCACACGGAAGCTGCCGAAGCCGGCGAGCTTCACCGCGCCATCACGCTGTAGACCTTCACGTATCGAAGCGACGACCGCAGACAGCGCGAACTCCGCAGCCCCAGCAGTCGCAGTCCCACCCAGAGCAGCACGCACTTCATCAATGATTTGCTGACGCTTCATAGATGGGACTATAAGAATTCACTATCGAATTAATCGCGGCTACGACCGAGAATCATCATCGCGTAGTACGCGAGCATGGCGAGCGAAGAAAGAGCCGCGACCACGTAGGTCATCGCTGCCCAGCGCAGTGCTGTGCTCGCGTCACTCTGCATATTGCGATTCAGAGCACCTGTGTGATCCAGCCATTGCAGAGCGCGACGTGAAGCGTCAAACTCGACAGGAAGCGTGATAAAGGCGAACAGTGTCGTCGTGCCGAAGAGGGCTAAACCTATCCAAGCCATGGTCGGACCAGATCCAGCCATCATCAGGAAGATACCTATCATGAGGACGATAGAGCCGAGGTTCGAACCTATGCCCACCATGGGGACGAGCTTCGAGCGCAGCTGAAGCCACGCGTAGCCCTTCGCATGCTGGATGGCATGCCCGCACTCGTGGGCGGCGACAGCCATCGCGGCGACGCTAGATTCGTTATAGACCATTTCACTGAGGTTCACCGTACGATCAAGGGGATTATAGTGGTCGGTCAGTCGTCCAGGGGTGCTGATGATCTTTACATCTGTGATGCCATTTTCGACCAGCATTTTGCGTGCGGCCTGAGCCCCTGTCATCGGTGCTGCCTGCTTCGCGAAACGCTCCATATTACTCTTCATGCGCCACTGCACAAAGTAGCTGAGAATCATGAAGAAAATAATGATGGCGAATCCACCCATATTCGAGAACCCCATGCCTTGCGACGCACTATAGCCAGAAGACTCCAGCTGAGACGCGGCTTGGGCGAGAATAGCTGAGAAAGAATTAATTATTTCCATAAGAATAATCATAGCACAGAGAGTAGCCACTGGCAACTCTCTTTTCTGCCATAGAGACTGTATGCACAGTGTATGAGAGGCTTAGAGCTCGAAAGATACGCGTAAGCTCTCCGCTCTAGCCCTACGTAAGGGACTGCCTTGCAAGAAAGAAGCGAGTGCTGCATCATCCAGCTCGCGCAGCGAGTCAAGGGGAAGATGACGTAGCCGCGCGGGCATGCGGAGGCGTGCGTCACAGCGGTGATCTGACCTCTGGCGTGCCGCATTCCATGGGCAGGCTTCCTGACAGGCATCACAGCCGAAGAACCACTGACCCTCGGCACGTGCGAGCGCGATTTCTTCGGGCATGCCCCCCCTCGCCTCTATCGTCCAGTAGGACAGGCAGCGGCGCGCATCACAACTCGTCGCATCGAGAGCCGCCGTCGGGCAGGCATCGAGGCAGCGGCGGCAGCGCCCACAGCGCGACTTCGCAGGCTGATCAAAGGGTAATTCCAATGTGCTGAGTATGCTGGCGAGTACAGCGTAGGAACCGCGCTTTTCATGAATGAGCATGCCATTTTTCCCTATCCAGCCCAGCCCTGCTTGCTGGGCAAAAAATCGCTCACTGACGGGACCTGAGTCGGAGAAGCATCGCTGCACGCCTCCATAGATCTGAAGGCAGTCGTCGAGGTCAGCGAGCTTTGATTTCAGGACGAGATGATAATCCTCTCCCTGCGCGTAACGTGCGATGCGTCCCGACTGCATCCTCGTATCCTGACTCGCGTACTCGTAGCTCAGCATGATGACAGAGCGCACGTCGGGGAGCACGAGTTCTGGATTCAGCCGCGCTTCCACATGTCTCTCCATCCAGCGCATATCGGCATGAGCCCCACGCGCTACCCAGTGGCGAAGGGTGTCCCCCTGATCAAGAAAGGGTGAGCAGACACCAAGAGCGGAGAATCCCAGCTCGGTCGCGACTCTCGCCACCGCATCACGTATGGTCTGAGGGCTGGCTTCTAGCTTAGTCATTCAGAAAAGGAATATGCTGCACGACATGCTCTAGCGCATTCTCGAAGCGCGTCGCGTAGCTCATGCGCTCCTCTTCTACGTCGCTTTTACCGAGATGCTGGAGGAGACGCTGCATATTCACTGCAGAGGATTTATCCCCTAGCGAGGCTGCGAAGCGGTAGAAGCGAAGAGCCTGCTGCTCATCTTTCTCCACACCTATTCCGCGCTCTAGAAGAATGGCGAGATTATTCATCGCGCGCGCATCATTGTAGCGAGCCCCCTCGGCGTAGTACTTCACCGCGAGTGGGTAATTCGGCTTACTGAGCCCTAGACCAGACTGGCAGATATAGCCGAGATAGAAGAAGACATTCTCCGTCTCAGGCGCGTCGGTGGAGATCTTTTTAAGCAGCTTAATCGCGGCAAGTGGGTCACGCTGACAGCCTATGCCTTTCATATAGTAACGTGCCAGCTCTGCCTGTGCCTCATACGAGCCACGCTCTGCCGCGCGGGTCAACCACTGGAACGCTTCTTTCTTCGCCCCATCGTCATGATCACGCTCAAGGTAGCGCACGAGACGCATCATCGCATCGAGCTGCGCGGCTAACTGCCCGACGGATGCAGTCTCCGACAGACGTTCACTTGCCATCTTCTTCGCATAGGATCGCGCTTTTTCTGGCTCAGCCTCCAGTCCCTTGAACTTTCCTTCCCACATATCGAGCAGCAGCAGGCTCGCAGGGATGAAGCCAGCCTCAGCCGAGGCTTCCAGCAGAGAGGGTACAGCGGATACATCTGTCACAGACTTATGCTCCAGCAGCGTGCGTGCAAGCACATACTGCTCTTCTGCGATAATCATAAGCTCCGTATCGACGAGCTCGTCTTGAGCCTCCTCATCGACATGGAAGTACAATTCTGCCGACGGCATCGCAGCAGCGTGCAGCACTGCCGTCCCGAAGGTGCAGCTAAGGGAAATCAAGGATGCGGCAGCAGAGCCGCGCAGGTGGGTGAGCATCGACGTGAGCACACATGAGTTATAACAGATGCCGCGCCCTCTGTCCATGCTATTATACATCATCGTGGCAGCGGGGTGTTATCTCTCTAGTTGACATTCTAATGATTTTATCTTACATTCATATCATGGTTTAAACCTCCATTTATTCCACATATGCGCCACTACCTTCATCTTCTGCTCATTTACCCCTTCCTTTTTAGTTGCGCACATGCTCAAGCGCAGGTGAGAGGCGAGGCCACATTACCTAACTTCTCCTACGCGGGCTACTCCTGCGGAGAAAAAGCTCCACCCACCGTCAGCCCGAAGAAGTACCGCTATTTTAATCTCGAAGATTTCGGGGCTATCCCCAGCGACGATGAATCCGACCGCGCCGCTTTCATCGCTGCCCTAGCCGCCATGAAAAAAGCAGGAGGAGGCGTCCTGTACTGCCCCGAGGGTGTCTTCGAATTATCGGGAGATGCCCCCGCAGCAGACAGCATTAAGATAAACTTCAGCCCTTTCATCCTGAAAGGAGCAGGGCGAGATAAGACCATTTTGAGCATGTCACAGCCTCAGCTGCCAAAAGACCCAGCTAAGATGTGGACATCGCCTCCCCTCATTCAGATTAATGCCCCACGCATCCCCACGCACGAGACAGTCATCACCAGAGACGCTGAGCTAGACTCGCGGTACATCACGCTGAAATCCAGCCAGCATGTGAAACCCGGCGACTGGATAAGACTCTCCCACCAGAGTCTCGACACACAGCTCATGAAGCAGGAGCTAGGTCTGCACTACGATGAAGTCATGAAGAGCAACTGGGAGATCGCGAAGAAGGGCATACGCATCGAGGCGATTCATCAGGTGAAAGATGCCTCCGCTAAGCGCGTGGAGCTCTGCACTCCCCTACTCTACCCCATCGAAGCGAGGCTCAACTGGAAGGTAGAGCTCCACCCCCACCTCGAAGAGATAGGCATAGAGGATCTCTGCATCCGAGGCGACTGCCTGCCCGACTTCAAGCACCACCGCTCGTGGAATGATGATGGCGGCTACAAGCCACTCGTCATTAACCGCGCCGTGAACTCATGGGTCAGGCGCGTGAACTTCGAGCATGTCAGTGAAGCGCTCACCTTCAACCAGTGCGCCCACGTCTCCGTCTACGACATCCTCATCCACGGAAAGCGCGGACACTCCGCCGTGCGAGCCCAGAGTGGCTCTACACGCGTCCTCATCGCGCAGGTCACCGACCGCAGTGACTCCCACAAGCTAAAGGGAGCAGGGCAATGGCATGCGGTGGGCGTAGCTGGTCACGCGATAGGAACAGTCCTGTGGCGTAACACATGGGGGCTGGACTCTGGCTTTGAAAGCCATGCATCGCAGCCGCGTATCACTCTCTTTGATAACTGTGAGGGCGGTATGCTCTCAGGCCATCAGGGTGGCGCGAAGGTGAAACTGCCCAACCACATGAAGGACCTCATCTTATGGAATTTCAAGGCGACGAGCGTCCCCGCGAAGAAGCAGTGGACATGGTGGGAGAAGGGAGACCAGTGGTCAAAGTTCATCTCCCCCCTCGTCGTAGGATTCCACGGCGAGTCACTCAGCTTCTCTGGCTGCGAAGAAGTGACAGCACCGAGTCCGAAGCAGACTATCGAGCCCGACTCCCTCTATGAAGCCCAAATCATCCAGCGGCTCGGTAAACTCCCCTCGTGGCTCAGAAAGTTAAAATAGCAGCCCAACACACGGGACTAATTTTGTAAGGTGCACTAAAGAATTGTAAAAGCGGGCGCGCGACATTCCGTCATTGCATCTCTGAGGTAAGGATGGTAGAATCAGTGGAGTCTTCTATCTCTTGGACTCGGTACTAGGGCGGCGTTGCTTTGACACGCCCCGTGATAAATTGCCAATTGGTGATAGAAGGACGCTCGCAGAACACTCATGATCAATACTAGTAGCATCGCAAAAATCCGACCTCTTTTTGAATCGCTGGAGGAGGATTTTTCCTACCCCCACGCGCATAAACCCATTTCTGATGAAGTTCTATACGCAGAGTTACTGGAACTCGCGGCAGAGCATGGGCGTGTCGATCTGGTGCGCGAGCTCATGGAGAGAGGCGTTCAGCCCTCTGATGCGGCTCTGTGTAATGCGGTGAGCAGCGGAAACATTCGACTGGTGAATCTCTTCCTCACGACAGGCATGCATGCGAATTGCTTCGTGGATTATAATCTCACCCCCATCAGCTGCGCTGCATCAAGGGGGGACATGAAGATGCTTCGATTCTTACTCAGCAGAGGCGCGCGACTCACCCGCACAGCGATGAATGCTGCGGCTTACCATGGGCAGGCTGCCATGTTCTCTTATCTACTCGAACACTGCGATGAGTCTATCAATGATGATACCATGTCGGCTCTTCTGCATTCTGGTAATGAGGAGATGATCAGGCTGGCTTGCACGCATGGCGGCGTCTTAAAGGAGATGCATATAGAGCAGGCTATCTACAAGAATAAGCTGGAGACTATCCGCTTAGCCTTCCGCGAGGGTGCAGGGATGCAGTCTAAGTACTTACGACTAGCGATCACTCGGAGAAGCCTACCCATCGTGCGCCTCCTCTTAGACCTCGGTGCAGTCGTCAGCGACGGGCTCATAGAGCATGCCTTGCGCAGTGGCTCGACGGACATGCTTGACGAGCTTCTAGCCCATCAGGGACGCGTGGATGATAGGGCATACATTCAGCAGCTCTTTGATCTCGCTGTTTATGAAGCAGAGGTGTGCGTGATCGACTACCTTCTCGAAAAGGGTGCCAGCTTGGCAGGAGTCAATATTGCGGATGTTTACGCGAAGGATAGGACGAAGATGCTTCATGCCCTCATCGAGCGCGGTGCTGATATCGAGAGTAAGGATGGCTATATCACAGCTCTTGACTATGCCGCCTTACACAGAGATATAGAAGGCATGGAGTACCTGACGAGCAAGGGGGCGACTGTCCGACTTTCAACGTTCTTAACCGCAGCCTATGCCATAGGTCAGGATAAGAGCAGGAGTCCCATGGAGTTCCTTCGTGCGCGTCGTTATCACTTCCAGCCAGAGCTCGATGAGAAGCTACGCCACCTCATTCATAATAAGAGCTGCGCTGATATTAAGGAAGCCTTCGCTTATCTAGGGAGAGATATCATAGCAGAGAATCCTATCGCTTCCGAGACCATACCTGATGCCACTACTACGCAGTCATAGTGGACGCCTGAACCATCCCTGTCAGCTGTACAAAATCAGGCTTGAGTTTTCTTTAAACTTCAGCTAGTATTCTCACGTGATTCGCCTTAGTTCATACCTTTTCCTCGTAGGCTGCCTGAGCATACCCACGCTACTGCATGCTCAGCAAGATGAGCATGCCCAGCAAGAAGTAGCAGAAGAAGTGATCGAAACGATTCATTTAGGCGGCGAAGAAGATCACCAGCCCCTAGATCAAGGTGTAGGACAGGCAGAGGATTATCAGGATAACAGCGATATCTCTGAAGGTCCGAACTTCGTCCCGCCTCCCGTAGTAGATTCCGATATCGTGCAAGCAGTCGTCGATGACAGCAGCACAGGTGATCCTTCTCTACACGACCCCTCACGCGTCGCTTACGCACAGACGCGCAGCTCGGCGCGTACCATTTCCGTGAGTGTTCCTGCACCGCGTGGACTCATCACTGACAGACATGGAGCTACGCTCGCGTACTCAGAAGTTGCGTACCAGCCAGCCCTCCTCTTCGGTCAGCTGGAAGATGAGAGCAATGAGAACATTCTCAAAGTCGCCCAAGAGGTATTCGCCGCTTACGAAGCAGAAGGCATCACCACATGGCCAAAAACCGATGAGCAGATCATCGACCATTACCACAACAGGGCGTGGCTACCTCTCCCCATAGCGGGAGTCATGAGGGTCAAGGAACTTGAGCCCTATAAAGAGAAGCTTTCTGCCATCCCGCACAGCCAGCTCAGTGCCCTCTACGTCCGCTGCTATCCCGAGGGCAGCACCGCCAGTCACATCCTCGGCTACACGGGCATCGAGGCGAAGCTCCCTACAGGACCTATTAACCATAATGACCCCTTCTTCGAGAGGCAGGAAGGTCGCGCGGGCTTAGAAAAAAGCTTTAACCAGCGACTTACAGGACGCGACGGTGTGTGGCGACTCATGTTTAATGAGAAGGGTGAGAAGATACTCGACTCGCTCCAGATACGCCCTCGCCCAGGTGGCACCCTCGTCACAACGCTGAACCTCGAATGGCAGAAAGAGGCGGAGAAGTCCCTGCGGCAGAACACGCAGGGACGCGGCGCATTCGTCATGATAGACTGCCTCACGGGTGAAGTCGTCGTGATGGCGAGCGTTCCTAGCTTTGACCCGAATATTTTCATCCCCTTCATCACACAGGAAGATTACGACAGCCTGAGACTCGATCCACGTAATCCGCTCGTCTCTCGTGCCTTCGCAGGTGTATACCCACCAGCCTCTACCTTCAAGACCGTTACCGTCGCGGCAGCTCTGCGTCACGGTGTCATCCAAGAGAGCACCTACATTCACTGCCCGTACAGTGTGCGCATCGGTGATTATGAGTTCCGCAATCACTCTTCTTTCTCAGGCTCTATTAACTGCGTGACCGCCCTCGTCCTGTCGAACAACCCCTTCCTCTACCAGATCGCAGCTACGCGTGAGAATAGACTCGGCTCAGCTCGACTCTGCGCGATGGCGCGTCGCTTCGGCTTCGGTGCGAGGACGGGTCTCCCCATCCCTGATAAGGCTGGTAATGTCCCTGACGAGAACTGGATGTTTAAGAACTACGGACGTGGCTTCAAGCAGGGTGATGCGGCGAATATGGCCATCGGTCAGGGGCCTCTGCTCGCGACACCACTTCAGATCGCACATGCTATCTGCGGCATAGCTAATGGTCGATACCTGCCAGAGCTCCAGCTCATCCGCCAGATTCATGACAGAAATGGGAATGTTATTTTCCAGTTCAAACCCGAGGTGCAGAACAACTTAAAGGATCTCGATGACGCTCTCGCTGTCGTCCGCAAGGGGATGCACGGAGTGGTGAATGGCGGCACAGGTCGCCGCGCGGCTCTCAGCTACATCAGTAACGCTGGAAAGACTGGCACAGCCCAGTGGGGGCGTCCCTCAGATGACACGCGCCTCGCATGGTTCGCTGGATATCTCCCAGCTGACAAGCCACGCTATGCTTACGTCGCACTCTACGAAGGCAGCCCAGGTCAGGTAATTTCTGGTGGTGTGTTCGCCGCGAGCATTGTGAAGACCTTCTTTGAAGGCATACGTGAGAGCATGCTCGAAGCCATAGAGACAGACCCCTTCGAAATCAATCTGAGCAATGACAAGGTCGAGATAGACATCGAAGCCTACACACAGGCCGATCTCGAAGCCGCCCGCGAGGCTGCGAATCGCATGGAAGAAGACAACTCCCGAGTGGAAGAAGATAGTCACCGCGGAGAGTCGGTGACCGAAAACCGCAACCGCACTCGCGACTGGGGAAGTGATCGCCGTCGTCGATAAATCGCAGCGGGAGTAACGCGCAGATGAAGACCTAGTAGGGGGGATTTCTAGCCTTATTTTCAGAAATAATTTCTTGAGTTCTATGCTATTTTCCTGTAGAGTGTAACGTGGTATGAACAAGTTATTCCTCGCCCCCCTCCTCATGTTAGGCTGTGCTATCGCAGCTCCGAAGAAAGATTCTGGTCTTGCAGAAGGCATTAGTCATCACAGTGATATTTTCTACACTGGTATGAAAAAAGGTGTCACCGGCTACCGTATCCCCGCTCTCATCACGGCCAAGAATGGCGATCTCGTCGCCGCTATTGATGAACGCGTACCTAATCTCAGCGACTTGAACAAAAGCAGAGATATCAACATCGCGGTGCGCCGCAGTAACAATGGGGGGAGGACCTGGACAAAGGCAAAAATCGTCGTAGACTTCCCTCTGGGACAGTCTGCATCCGACCCCTCTTTTGTTCTCGACGAGAAGACGGGACATATCTTCATGTTCTACAACTTCATGGATCTCGACAAGGAAAAGGATGTATACTATCTCCACTATGTCGTAAGTAAGAACAACGGTAAGTCATGGAGCAAGCCTGTCGACATCACGGAGCAAATCGCGAAGCCAGAGTGGAAGCGTAACTTCAAATTCATCACCTCGGGACGAGGCATCTACACAAGCGATGGAAAGATCCTGCACAATATCGTGAATCTACAGCGAGGTCTCTACATTTTCGGCAGTGATGACCATGGCAAGTCATGGTACGTCATTGACAATCCTATCAAGCCAGCTGACGAATCAAAGCTCGTCGAGCTCAATGACGGCACATGGATGATCAATAGCCGTGTAAATGGTGCAGGTCGCCGCCACGTACACCGCTCCACCGATCAGGGCAAGACATGGACATCCGCAGCCGAGCCTACACTCGTCGACCCATCGTGCAATGGCAGCATCATCCGCTACACATCGACGAAGACAGGTCACGACAAGGACAGACTCCTCTTCTCTAATGCGAACAGCCCAAAAGGGCGCAAAAACCTCACCGTGCGTATCAGCTATGATGAAGGTCAGACATGGAGTGAAGGGAAAGTCGTCTACCCAGGTAGCTCAGCCTACTCCTCTCTCTCTGTGCTGAAGGATGGCAAGATCGCGGTCTTCTTCGAAAAGGACAATCACCAGTCTAATGAGGTCGTGGTCTTCACACTCGACTGGCTGACCGATGGTAAGGATAAGTACGTCGCGCCAGTCAAGCAGACGCCTGAAGCGCGCGGAAAGAGGAAGACAACTAAGAAATAACTTGAACCCAGAGCCTCTTTCCTATAAGCTTCTCCCGATATGATGAGTAGAAAACGCGTAGCTATCCTCGGATCGACGGGAAGCATAGGAACGAGTGCCCTGAAAGTAGCCCGCGACCTCCCCCATCGCATGGAGGTCGTGGCACTAGCTGCTCAGAGGAATTACAAGCAGCTCGCCGAGCAAGCGCGTGAGTTTAACGTGAAACATGTCGCGCTCTTCCAGACGGAGTATCTCGATGATCTACGCGCACTTCTCCCTTCTGACACCACCGTTTATGGTGGACTAGAGGGGCTGTGCGAGCTCGCGAGTCTCACCGATCTCGACATGGTGATCGTCTCCATCATCGGTACGGCGGGGCTCTATCCGACGCTCTGCGCTATTGAAGCAGGAAAGGATCTGGCCATAGCATCGAAGGAGATCCTCGTCATGGCGGGCGAGCTCGTCATGCAGCGTGCCCGCGAGAAGGGTATCGCTGTGCTACCAGTAGACAGCGAACATAATGCTATCTTCCAATGCCTGCAAGGTCACAGGGGAGGGTCGGGCGAGGTCTCACGCCTCATCCTCACCGCGAGCGGTGGGCCATTCCGCCAGCTTCCTACTGATCGGCTGGAGCATGTCACGCTAGCACAGGCACTGAAGCACCCGACATGGACGATGGGTCAGAAGATCACCATTGATTCCGCGACCTACTTTAACAAGGGGCTGGAGATGATAGAGGCTCGCTGGCTCTTCGATATCCCGATGGAGCACGTGGATGTGATCGTGCATCCACAGAGTATTGTGCATTCACTCGTGGAGTTCACAGATGGATCTATCATCGCACAGCTCAGTGCGAGCGATATGTGCTTCCCCATCCAGTATGCAGTCACCTGGCCAGATCGACTAGCGAACTCTCTGCATAAGCTAGACCTCGCGAAGCTCGCGACTCTGCACTTCGAAGCTCCACGCTGGGACGATTTCCCTGCCCTACGCCTCGCTCAGCAGGCAGGCATGCGCGGAGGTACGATGCCCGCGATGTATAATGCGGCGAATGAAGTAGCCGTCGATGCCTTCGTCGCTGGAGAGCTCAGCTTCGCTGGTATATGGCGTACGGTGGAGCGTGTCTTAGAGAACTCGACACCACGCGACTACGGAGATAGCCTCGATCTCATTATCGAAGACGACGCATGGGCTCGTGAGGAAGCTAAGCGCATCGTAACATTATAATTGATGTATCTCGCACTTCTCATCTTCTTTCTCACCCTTATCATTCTCCCCTTTCGAGGCTTTCAGAAATGGGGAGACTTCACCCAAGAGTCGACGCAGTATCTCAAACTTCTCCTCACTCTAGCGATCCTCTGGCATCATCTCCCAGCTATGGGGATACCTATTCTCGATCACATGGCTGGATCTATAGGTCTCTACGCAGTGAGTGTGCTCTTCTTCATCTCGGGCTATGGACTGATGAAGGGGCTAGTCATACAGGGTGGCGAGCCTTATTTACAGGGATTTTTCAAGAAGCATTTTGCGAAGCTTCTCCTACCTTTCGGTATCGCATTTTTCTGCTACACTATATTCCATTATCAATCCCTCAGCATTGACTTATTCTTGAACAATCTGAAGCTTGGATCGACCTTCGTTTCTTATGCGTATTTTGTAGAGCTTCTCAGCATACTCTATCTGATATTCTACTTCAGCTTCCGTTACTTCTCAATCCAGATAGGCGTAGGCATTTCTTGGGTATCGTCGCTCTTGCTCATGTACCTCGCCATATGCCTAGATTACCATGAGCACTGGTGGATTTCTACCCTTGGTTTTCCTATGGGCATCAGCCTTGCACTCATCAAGCAGCCTAGCCACAAGAAGACACAGGCGAATCTAGTGGGGCTCTCCGTCTGTCTTCTAGCCTGCTATAAGATAGCAAGCTATTACGCGATAGACTATCCTGAAGTCGCTCACTATAATTCTGCTTTATTTATAACACCTTACCTGTGTGTGTTATGCTTTTTAATCATGCCTATCATTAAATCAAAGCTCCTTGCACCATGCAGCTGGGTGGCGAATAGCTCTTATTAAATTTACCTCCTACAGGGGCTCTTCATAGCTTATTTCGTTCTCAACTATGGAGTGAATGAAATAAGCATGCTAGCAATGTTCATCACACTCGTTCTGGCAGCCCATGTAGCCCGAGTACTTGCAGGCTACCTAGAGAAGCGATTTATTCAGATAAAGAGGTAAATGCTCTTTACTTAGAAGCCTTCAGATACGGCTCGAACAACTGAGCATAAAGCACCTTTCCCGATTCTGATCGAGGAATACAATCTAGGATCTCTACTTGGTACTGCTTACGACTAAGTTTCCATTTACTTTTCAAAACTTTAGCCACGAGCATCATATCATCTTCTTTCTCAATGACGACGATGAGCCTATCATCCACCCCGCCGCAATAGGCCGATATGCCTCTCTTTCGCAGATATGCCTCTATCTCATCGAGACCGAAACGATTACCTGCGATTTTTAGAAAGCGATTCAAGCGTCCAGTGATATAATAATAACCATCTTCGTCACAACGAGCCACATCGCCTGTAGAGAGCACGCCGCCACGCTCATCGCCGAGACTGAAGTCCTCTCGCTTATAAGCATAGCCCATGCTAACGTTATCTCCCTGATAGATGAGCTCTCCTACACGCCCCCTCTCCTGCGTCAGCTCACCGCTGCTATCTCTCAGGTAGAACTGGCCACCGGGGATAGCTATGCCGATAGAGCTAGAGCGTCTCAGTGTCTCCTCTGGCGGTAGGTAACTCATGCGCGCTGTCGCTTCCGTCTGCCCGTACATGACATAGAAACGTATGCCTCGCTCGTCTGCCCAATTAGCATAAATCTCCACCATATGAGATGAGAGCTTTCCCCCTGCCTGCGTCATGTAGCGAAGACTAGGGATATCAAAAGAGCGGAAGTTCACCATTTCCAGCATGTCATAGGTGTAGGGAACACCTGCTAAAGATGTCGCGCCATGATCCGTCGCAAACCCCCAGAAGTCGCCAGATATCAGAGAGCCAGCTGTTAGAAGAAGACAAGCCTTTACCTGCAAATGACTATTTATCACGGACAAGCCGTAGGAATAGTACATGGGCAGATTCGTCAAAGGGCGTTCTGATGAATCAAGTTTTAGATAGGCAGCGATGCTTTGAGCATTTGCCAATATATTTTTCTCACTCAAGCGTACCAGCTTAGGTGAGCCTGTCGAACCAGAAGTTGAGAGAAGAAGACGAAGATCTTCATGCATGGGTTTGTGCTCGTCAGAATACACCTTGACGAGTTCATACCCCTCCTCATTAGCTGCTGCTTGATAGATAAAATCGGGTTCGTAATAGCCACAAAGTGAAGCACACGCCTCATCATCCAAGCTATCACTGACTAGGAGACAGGCATGCTTATGACGCAGACAGGCAATGTAGGCTATGAGACTGTGTAGATTATTTCCTGCTTTAATTATTAGGAAAAAGCGCCGACCAGCGTGGTGAGCGAGCTGCTCTGCGAAGAAATCAGCTCTAGCATAAAGCTCTTCATAACTCACAAGCTCCCCCGTGGATGATACATCGCAAGCAGGGAGGTGTAAATCCTCAGTATGTTCCCAAAACGCTGTCATTAAATGTACTTACCCCTCTATGAGTGAATAGATATCTTGAAATGACTCTATATTATTAAACGACTGGACATCTAGGCTAATTCCATACTCACTGCGCAGTACAGTAAGTAGTGACAAGAAACTAAGTGAATCCCATTCGGGAAGAGTTTTGAATGGCGTATCCATCCCGACCTCCACGTCTTCCCATTCCATGGCATCGCAAAGTATTTCTATAAATGTGGCTGTGTCTGGTTTCATATGAGTTAAGATTAGCAAAGTATGAGATCTAAGTCAATGACTTGTTTCAGCGGTCTTAGCAGACTTTTTCTTCCCCGCTCCGCCGAGAATCTTCGGTAAAGGCGATATGATAGCTGGATTCCCACTCGCCATATGCCCAGCTGGCACATCTGTAGTGAGTACAGTCCCTGCTGCCACTACGCACTGATCACCTATGGTGACACCACTTAATATCATACAACGTGCACCGATAAAACAACGCTCACCTATGCGAATAGCACGACCAGTTCTTTTACTACGCCCACTCCAGCCTATCTTTGGATCATAGTCATGCCCCTCAGAATCGTAAATTAGCGTGTCAGGTCCTACGATAGTGTAAGCCCCTATGGAGATGTGATTGCAGCATACTATCCGACTACCGCTAATACCTACATGATGATCAAGCTCTATATGCGCTCGTTCACTCAGTGTTCTGATACTTACGGGTTCTTTGAGTAATGGGTTAAATCTAGAAAGAGAACAAAGTGTCACATCATGACCGATCTCTAAGCGAGAAGAACGCACCAGTCTCACCCGCGGACAGCCTAAAATATGGCAACGCAGCCCGAGACGCACGCGTGAGCTGCAGCGTAAACTAAGCGAGCAGATGAACTCAAAGGCTTTAAATAAAAATAATTTCAATTTTCCCATGATATTGTAACTTGAATTTCTTGCATTATGCTATGATCAGCCATTTATCCAGTGCTGCGTATCGACTTAAAAAGCTCACCTGTGAGATGATTCTTGGTAAATAAGTTTTCTATAAATGGAGAGCAGCTGCTCAGCCATATGCTGTGAAGAGAGGATCTGACGGCAATGATCTCTTCCATACTCGCCCATCTTTTGGGCATGTTCAAGTGAGGAGCATAGAGTGAGCACAGCTTTTTCAAGAGCTGCATCATCGTCGATACCGATGATAAAACCAGACTTCCCCTCTTTTACATGCTGCTTGCTACCACAGTTCTCAGTGAGAATAATCGGAAGACCTAAAACTCTCGCCTCCTTGACGACTGTGGGTCCCGTATCGGATTTACTCGGATGGACAAGACACCATGCCTGTGACAAAAGCTCACATACCTCATCACGACCTACGCGTCCTAAAGCTTTAATATTAGGCGGTAGATTCGGGTAATGAGTGCCACTTACACCAGCTAGCAATAAATCTATGTGCGCGAGCTCTGGCTTAGAGAAAACTCGGATAAGCTGCTGCACATTCTTGATAGGTATATCCGACCCTGCAAACATGCAAGTTGGATTCTGAGACATGTGGCGCGACTTATCAAAAAAACGAGACTCTACTGCGTATTCGAATAAGTGATAATTCGCATGCGGGTTAAAAAGCTTCGCTTGCTCCATCGCCCAAGGTGATTCTACAGTGATTTCACAGAATGCATTCAAAGTCCCTCGTTCATAACGACTGTGCAGCTCTTCAAATCTAGCCATCTTCCCGTGCTGCATACATACATTGAGCAAACCTTGGATAGAAAATAACTTCTTAGGCATCTTTATCCTCTTCGCTGCTACACCATAACAGTCTTCAGTCCCCCATGCATGTATAAGATCTGGCTTAATAGATAATACAGCACGTCGGATAGCGCGAACGTCATGCCAATAAAATGTATAGACCCCTATAAGCCGCTTAGCTCTGGGGATAATATGAAAATACTGCCCCTCATGCTCAATCGTCTTCTTCTGTTTTACTAATTTACTAAGTGCAACCCAGTGAATTTCAAAGTCATTCTGACTTTGAAAAGCTTCACTCAGAGCCGTCAGCCATACAGCATAATGCCCCTTAAATGTAGGTAAAGAATCGTCAATCAGCCACACCGGAAAGTTGGCAAGGATCGCTATTTTTGGACGTTTTTTCATAAAAAACTACTTAAATCGACGATAGGTCGCTAAGAAAAAAGCGAAGACAGACATAGGGAGCACACGCAAAATAGAAAATAAGCCCTTGTAGCGGTATTTTTTGCGTATACGCAGACGATTAAAAATCCCCCTGCGCCAGTACTGCTTCAGCTCAGATCGTAGGTCCATATCATTCTGAAGCGCCTGCATAAATGGTGCGCAGAGCTGCTGCTCTTCAGCACTCTGCTCTGCTAAGTATTCTCTGTAAAGCATGATATCACGCTGCATGGGCTCCCAAGTGATATTGTAATACTTATCATTAAACTTCTCCAAGCGCATGATGGACTCATAGCCGCGACTGTTGTCGTCGCCTCCTCGACTCATATTCTCACTGCCCATGCGCATGAATACATTCTTCGCATGCTCGACATAGACACCATAGCCCATGAGATTCGCTCTATTATAGCAGCAGAGATCATCCACATAATAGCCCTGCTCATGCAGATCACCAAAGCGATCATAGACCGAGCGATGCCATGCTTTATAAGAGTACGGAGCAGGCTGACGTCCACTGACGGCCTCATAGCCCTGCCTGATGTCAGCCACACGAAAACAGGTCTTCGGCGTACGAGATGCTTGGTAGGCTTCACGTAGAATCTCCACCTCTTCGTCATCAGTAAACTTCTTCACCCCTGTGACGACATAGGTACAGTCAGGGTGCGCTACGATAGCCTCCCCGATCAGAGTACAGCGGTCTACACTAGAAAAATCATCATCGTCTGCGCGGATGATCCAGTCACACGTAGCATGCTTCACCGCGTGATTCGTATTCATCGCGAGATGTCCATTCTGTGGAGTCTGCGTGACGACGACATGCCTATCACCCTTGTACGCGGCCACACACTCTTTGATGATGTCAAAAGTACTATCTGTGGAGCAGTCGTCGCAGAAAATATACTCTAATTCACCTGCATAGTCCTGAGCAAAGGCACTTTCAACGGCAGCCTTAATATACTTCTCTCGATTATGAGAGAGTAGCACATAAGATAATTTAGGTAAGTGAGAAGGCATAAGAGAAAAAAGAACTCGCGCCCTTGGAGGCAACAAAGGCGCGAGCTGATATAAACTGTTTATAAATTATTTGCTCTGATTTACACGAGCAAACTGCTTGAGGCGCAGACCATTCAGGTGAATGAAGCCGCTGGCGTCATCCTGATTGTAATCTTCCTCTGTGTAGTCAGCTTCCATGGTAGCCATTGCATAGTTATAGAGCGAGTTAGGACTCTTGCGACCTGCATTCATGACATTACCTTTATAAAGCTTCAGACGGACTTCACCATTCACAGTCTCCTGCGTCTTTGTGACTAGAGCTTGGATAGCTTCACGCTCAGGAGCGAACCAGAAGCCATTGTACACCATCGTGGCGTAGTCAGGAATAAGGGAGTCACGCACCTTCTGTGCTTCACGGTCCATCGTAATGGTCTCGATATCGCGGTGAGCGGCTAGAAGGATAGTACCACCGGGAGTTTCGTAAATACCGCGGCTCTTCATCCCGACGAAGCGGTTCTCCACGATGTCCACACGACCCACACCATGCTTACCACCAAGAGCATTCAGGATGAGCATGACACCGTGAGGATCGAGGAGAGTGTAGCCTTCGCGTTCGCCGCGTGCTTCCACGCCGAGTTCAGCCATGAGTGTAGAAAGATTTTCATTCTGAAGACCGATGATGTCGCCCTTTTCGAACAGGCACTGTACGTATTCTGGAGCATCAGGTGCATCTTCAGGTGCGGTGGAGAGAAGATACATCTCGCGATCATCCTCTGTCGTCGCATCATACCAAGTATCTTCGAGGATGCCTGCTTCGTAAGAAATGTGAAGGAGGTTACGATCCATGGAGTATGGCTTCTTCATGCTCTGGCGGATGGGTATATTATGAGCTTCAGCGAACTCGATCATCTCCGAACGACCGGGGAACTGGTCACGCCACTCCTTCATGCGCCATGGAGCGATCACTTCAAGATGAGGAGCTAGAGCATTAATAGAAAGCTCGAAACGCACCTGATCATTCCCCTTACCTGTCGCGCCATGAGCGATGGCGTGTGCACCCTCTGCAATAGCGAGATCTACCATGGCTTTGGAAATACAAGGACGCGCGATCGAGGTGCCCAGAAGGTAGCGCCCCTCGTAGACAGCGTTCGCTTGGAACATGGGGTAGATGTAGTTCTCCGCGAAATCAGCCTTGAGATCGCCGATGATACACTTGGATGCGCCTGTAGCGAGAGCCTTTTCGATGATGCCGTCAAGCTCATCGCCCTGACCTACGTCAGCGCAATATGCGATGATTTCAGCATTGTACTTTTCCTTGAGCCACACCAGTAGAACGGATGTGTCAAGGCCACCTGAGTATGCGAGAACGATCTTCATATTTCATGAGAACGCGTTTGCATGCGCGTTCACAAGTATTATAGACTATTCCCCACCGCTTGCAAAGAAAATTTATTCCTTCAAAAGATGAAAGAAGAATAATGCAATACTCAGCGCATCCCTCGCATCGCCTTCACGCAGGCGTGAATGAGAGGAGGGCCATTATAGACAAACCCCGTGTAGAGCTGTATCAGACTAGCACCAGCCTTCAGCTTAGCTACCGCATCTTCAGCAGACATGATACCACCGACCCCGATGATAGGAATCTCCCCTTTCAGCTCCTGAGAGAAAGCCTCCAGACAATCATTCGCCTTATTATAAAGAGGCTTCCCAGAGAGCCCGCCACTCTTACTCGCAGCAGGATGATCCTCGACACCTTCACGCGTCGTAGTCGTATTCGTGCAGATCAGACCATCGAGCTGCCCATCGATAAACACCTTACTCAGCTCACGAATTTGACTCTCAGTCAGATCTGGAGAAATCTTCATTGCAATGGGGACATAGCGTCCTGTCTCATTGAAAAGATTACTCTGTTCGCTCTTCATGATAGAAAGCAGATCAGCAGCAGGAGCCGTCTTCATGAGATCGCAAAGACCAGCCACATTCGGACAAGAAAAGTTCAGCGCGATGTAATCAGCATAATTCCAAGCCTTGCGAAGACACTGCAGATAATCTGCATGAGAAGCCTCATTACTCGTAGCAGTATTCTTACCTATGTTTACACCGACGATACCTTTAAACCTCTTACGCCCACTCAGATTACGCATCCCCTCTTCTATACCAGGGTTATTAATTCCCATATAGTTAATGATAGCCTGCTGAGGTATGCAGCGATGGACACGGGGCTTAGGATTCCCAGGCTGAGATACAGGAGTCAGAGTACCCACCTCAATAAAACCAAAACCGAGCGAGCCTAGAGCATCCACCGTATTCGCTTCCTTATCCATACCAGCGGCCAGACCGACGCGATTAGGGAACTCCAGTCCCATCACCTTGACTGGATCTTGAGGCACAGCTCCCATGATGCTGGGAAGAAAGCCCAGCTTCTCAGAAATACGGAGGGCGGACAAGGTGACGTGATGAGCTGTTTCAGGGTCAAGTTGAAACAGAAGCTTCTTTGCGAATTGATAAAGGGCTGGTGACACTGTAATAAAATAAAGTCAGTTAGTAGTGATTCGTGTGATAACTAAGAGCAGTATAGCGCAGTGGAGAAATAAATCAATCCTTTTTTACCAATATAAAGACCGCTGTGAAGAGTGATACATCTTAATATCAAGCGACGCGTCATCAGAACTAGCCAGACAATAGCTTGGAGAAATAAACCTTCTCCCGCCTCTGAGGCACCCAACCGCGCGGCTGCTTATGATCATTTTGGACATCTTAACTTAATAATATCTAAAAGAAAACCGAATTTTGCGGGTGGATTGCACTATATACACCTGAGTCTCTCTAATTGAAGTGCACTATAAGGAGACAGTGCTATAGATCTGTCTGCGCTTATTTCAATTCACATCACACTAAAAACGTAAAAACTCGCTGAATGTCTCGCAAGAAATCGCCAGAATAGACTTTTTCGTATTTGGAGGTATTTAATGGGTGGAAACACTAGTGTCTCGTTAAAAGTTAACCTAAAGTAACTCAGGGAAGGAAAGCTGCATTTCGTCGATATCCACATCTTCCAA
>CAYJJD010000036.1:0-29672 GCA_964370425.1 uncultured Akkermansia sp.
AGAGCGCAACCTTGCCAAGGTTGATGTCGTGGGTTCGAATCCCATCACCCGCTCTGAAAACGAAAACTCAGGTTCTAATCAACTTGAGTTTTTTTGTGCACCGATGATGACAAACAATGGGCTCGTAGGATGATGGTTTTCTCATTTACAATGTAATATATATGATGAAAATAAGCTCTATCAATCGATTCTTACTCGTTCCATTAGCCGTCTTTGCCCTTGCACTAGGTCTTAATTCCTGCTCAAGCTGGTTCCCTTCTATGTCATCTGGCTTCAGCTACCCTAAAATAGAGCCGCAGCTGCAAGCAGAACTCCTACGACGTATAGATAAGGACGCTCGCAGCATGAAAGTCGTAGAAATTATCCCTCCAACGGCGACTAGCAAGCGCCGTGTAATGACCTATATCGTGCCCCGCACAGAAGAGTGGACTCCCGTGATTCAGAAATGGCTAGGCGTAGATGAGTGGTATAGAACAAAGATAGACGAACCATTCAGCCCATCGCTTCTAAGGCACGATGACTGCATCAGTATATTAGATGCTCAGGGAGAAACCATACTTTTTCTTGTAGACTCCCCAGAGTATAAGATCGGCTACCAGTGGAGCGATGAGTACGACAGCCCAGAGAAATATATGCGCAAGGATGTGCTACCGCTAATCAAGGGCTATCCACGACTTAAGGCACCCTTGCAAGATTAGTTCGAGCAGAATGAATATTTCAAAACTGAGCAGTCACATCATTTGCTGACTGCTCAGTCTATGCCTCCCAGCAGCAGCTACTCTCATGTAGTATCCGTTGCATGCGGCTGCTTCTTAGTTCTAATATACGGCAGTATTAGTTTTGGTTTTCATTTGTTATTTTTTCTCTTCTTCTACTCATTTCTTTATTGCAAAATGAGTCATAATCTTCTAGTATGAGTATAATTATAAACTACCATGATAGATACTACCGATATTTTACTAGAAGATTTTTCGCCAGAATTGCAGGAAAGACTCGCTCCTCTCATTGAGCAATTAGCGGAGCGTGTCCATCTGCAATGGATGAGAAACCGCCTCAGTGAGGGCTGGACCTATGGCGAATCTCGCGATGATATGCAGAAAACTCATCCGTCTTTAATTCCCTACGAGCAGCTTAGTGACGCAGAGAAGCATTATGACCGCGCCACAGCTCTCGAAACCATCTCTTTTTTACTCCAAAATGGTTTTCAAATTTCACCCACTCCTAGCCCCTAAGTATGAAACGCTTCATCTCCCGCCTCTCTGGCATGGTGCTACTAGGTGGGCTGCTCATCTCTACCATCTGTAATATGATAGAACGTAGCGTCAGTGAGGTGGAGCATGGACATATAAGCTACACTCATCCCAATGATCATTACACCAAAGCTCTGGAGTTCTACTTCAAATCTCTGGCGATTCGCGAAAAAGTGCTTGGTTTGCAGCATCTTGACACTGGCACTTCGTACTACAATATTGCCACAGTCTATCACGCCCAAGGCGATTACCCCAAGGCACTGGGGTACTACTTCAAAGTTCTGCCGATTTTTGAAAAAGTACTTGGTTTGCAGCATCCCACCGTAGTTACCATTTACAGCTATATTGCCTTGGTTTACTACATCCAAGTCGATTACCCCAAGGCTCTGGAGTTTTATACCAAAGCATACAAGGTTTTGCACGATACCCTCGGTGCTGACCACCCCAGCACAAAACACATGAAAAAAAATCTCGAACTTCTCAGCGAAAAAACACCCTCATCCTCTAATAATGTTACTCTCTAAGGGCATTTGAGTATTACAGCTGGAGCATGAATCCGCATGTGATTTTCACGAGCTTATTTCCCAGCTTCAGCTTCTTGCACATTCTGGGGGCTGCCAAAGCCAAAGCTAGGCGATTCTATGTCTGGAGGTAGTTGGAATCGTCTAGGGCGATCTATTTCTGCCTGAGTCAAGTTACGCGTTACTAAAATGGTGTCGATGCTGATATGACTGCTCAGGTGATCCATGACTTGGAAGATCTGCTCTAGGCTCATATTCGCATGGAACTTAATGACGATATGATAGCTGTCTGGAGCTATTTTCTGTAAATCAGAAAGGAATGCCTTGTCATCAGGGTTCTCAGGCGCGGTAATATAAAGAAAGCCATCTTCTCCAAGATAAATAGAGCTGCGCGCAGCAGGCTCTTCTAATCTCTCTTCACCGGAGACAACGAGAGTAACTTCTCTCGCGCTCGCGGATATGGTGAATGACTGATCCTTGTATTGAATGGTAAAATAAAAAAATCCTTCTTCAGCGAGGGGGCGAGTCAGCTTGATGATCTCTCCCCATTTCTTATCATCTGATACAAAGGAAAATGTGGCACTATTCGCTGGCTCTTTGCTGATCGTATTATACTGCTGATCTGCTTGAGCCTGCGTAAGAAGCGCACTTAGCATTGTGAGGAGAATTTTCTTCATCGTGCTATTCTTCAGTGTCTTTCTTAGGGAGGGCACGCAGATGCGTAGGATCTGCGTAAAGCACGTCCCCTGATTCAGAGACTAGCTTCACGAAGTCGTGATCATCTGAGCTTTCCCAGCTGATAATATTAATGATCTCCGCTGGGCCGAGCATGACTGCCGCCTCTTTTTCCGTTTGATTCTTCGCGAATGCTTTTCGCATTTTATCATTGCCCTTGATGGAGACGAAGTTGACGACATCACTTCTGTATTTGAACGCTGGTGTATTTTCTATCGCGCATGCATTGCCTTGCCGGGGGCAGGGCGCGAGAGTTTCTTTAAGTTCATTCCATTTCTCTAGAACAAGTTCAGTTTCTTTCTTCTCTTTCTGAAGTGCCTTGTATTCCTTCTCTGAAGCGACATCTTTTAACTGAATATATAATTTTTTCCCACCTTTAGAGCGTATCTGAGCTACTTGGGGATAATCAGCAGATATGAGGTAGACTCTCTGCCCTTTTTTGATTGATTTATGATCGTAATCTTCATAATCACGACTAATGTCAAATCCAAAATCATCCTGGCTAGATCGCTTCGCTTGCTTAAGATCTCTCATCTTAAAGTAGATGGTATCTTTCGTGACAATGTAATAGCCTGCTTTGATTTCTGTTACCCCTCCTTCGAAGCCAAAGTCATCATCATCAATATCGTAGATACTGTAAGAATAAGCATAAGGAATAGCTGTCGCACAAGCTAGAAGGAAACTAATAGTAAGGGATGGAAGTATATTCATATGTGAGGATTATATTATGGACGTAATAACATATTCCTAGAGGAAATACAACGATTATCTGTGTCACAGATTATTTTTCGTCTCCATCTGCCGTCTCATCCGCTTCGCTAGGTGGGGTGGATGTCAGTGCCTTGCGCCTGCTTCTCCACCAGAGGAGCAGCGCGGAGGCGATACCGAGGTCGTCGATCCAGCCTATGAAGACGAGCCAGTCGGGGAGGGCATCGAAGGGGGAGATGATGTAGATGAGCGCGATGATGACCATCACGCTGTTGCGCAGTGTCCAGAAGGAGCGTTCGGAGGGATGCCCTGTGGTCTTGATATTCTTCGTGAGGAGACTCTGCGCTGTTTTGACGGCTTCTTTTTTCATGTGCTGGTGAGGGGGGGGGGAGATTAGGTTTTTTGCTTTGCGGTGTTGCTCTTTCTGCGTTTGCGCGGGGTGCGCTTGGGCTTCGGTAGCTTCTTTGTCATGTCATTCTTGATATGTACCTGCATCAGGAGGAGGGCAAACATCGAGGCGGGGGTCATCTCCACGCAGGAGGCCTTCGCGATTTCGTCCGCGAGGAGGATGATCTGCTGCACGAGAGCCTCGTATTCCTCTACTTCCACGCAGAGGCGTGCGGTGAGGATGTCTTCGTGGAGCTGGATGAGGCTCTTGTAGACGGTGAGCCAGTCCTCATTCGCGCTTTTTTTCAGCCCATCCATGATGAGGCTCGGGAGTAGATCGAGGCTGCGCTCGACGGCGCGTATGGCTTTCATGCGCTCGCGGTTGAACTTGTGCTGCTGCGCGCGTGCTTCACAGAGGTAGCGGATGCGGCGATCGAGTGAGCCGTGTTCTTCGAGGATGGGGATGGGGACGCTGTTCGAGGGGGTCGCGTCAGGTTTCATCGCGGTCTTGACGAAGGCGCGGTAGATGATGGTATGGCATTTTTCAGCCGTGAGTTTGATATGTTCGAACAGCATGGGGCGGTGATTATTCTAAGAAAAAGTCCTGATCTGTTCAAGTTTTATCTGTGCTAGTCGCGCTCTTCTTTCACTAGGATTGTGGGGATTAATCCTCGATTTCGCCCTGCTTGAGTTCATGGCGTGCGCGCCTTCTTTCCTGAGATATTTGCTCTTCTGTCGCTCCGAGTCCGCGTAAGAGCTGACTGGTCATGCTCAGAGCGACTTCTTCTTCGCCTGAGAAGACGAGCTGAGCTCCTTCTTCGCGCAGTTTTTCTGCATCACTGAGGTAGCTGGTGTGTGCCATGACGCGGATGTTCGGGTTGAGTGATTGGGCGGCTTGGGCTATTTCTCGGCTCGGGGCGGCGGCGGCGGTGATGATGATGGCGCGCGCCTCGCGTATGCCTGCGAGTTCGAGGATGCTGCGATGGCGTGCATCGCCGAGGATGACGGGATGCTTCTCGACGGCGAGCTTGTTCACCGTGTCTATGTTCATCTCCAGCACGAGTACGTCCATGTCGAAGCTGCGTAGAATGCGCGTCATGATGTGTCCGCAAGGGCCGTAGCCCACGACGATGATTCGGTGTCTGTCCTCATCGGGGGGATCGGGTGTCTCTGCGTCCTTCTGCCCGAGCAGTCCTATGTTTCGCTTTTCTAGTCCCTGTATCATGGCGGGCGTGTAGCGGTAGAGGATGGAGTTTAGCGTGATGGTGATGATGGCTACACCGGTGATGACATTCGACGCGGCAGGGGGAAGGAGTAGATATGTACCTGCTGCCAAGGAGGCGAGGATGAAGGAGAACTCTCCTATCTGGGAGAGGGAGGCGGCGACTCCGACCGCCATGCGGCTCGTCTTCCCCAGCAGGAGGATGACGATGAGCGCGACAGTGGGCTTCACAAGGAGGCTGAGTACGAGAGTCGCGAGTGCCAGCTGCCAGTGGTCGATGAGTCCAGTCCAGCTAAAACCCATGCCGATGGAGACAAAGAACAGCACGGCGAAGGCATCACGCATGGGAAGAGCTTCGCTCGCTGCGCGTGCGGAGAATCGGCTCTGCCCCACGACCATCCCCGAAAGGAAGGCTCCTAGCTCCATGGAGGCGTTAAACACGTAGGAGGAAATCACCGCCACGCCCAGCGCGAGGACGAGGACGGCAAGCGTGAAGAGATCGCTGGAGCTGCTTTTCGCCACATGGCTGAGGATATAGGGAATGACGCGTCGCCCTAGCAGGGCTACCCCGAGGACAAGGAGGGAGAGTTTTAACAGCATCCAGCCGAGAGCCGAGGCGATAGCTCCGACACCAGCCCCCTGCTGACCGCTGATGATGTCCACGATGACAGGGAGCAGCACCAGCAGCATGATGGTGAAGATATCCTCCACGACGAGCCAGCCAAGTGCTGTATGTCCGACAGGGGTTTGCAGCACACGATTATCACTGAGCACACGCGTGAGTACCACGGTGGAGGACACGCAGATGCAGAGCCCGTACATGAAGGGGCTGAAGCCGTAGGGCGCGTCTGTTCCGAAGCAATGGTAGACGAGCGCACCCAGTGCCACGCTGACGGTGATGCAGCTAAGCGCACCACGCACCGCGACTCGTCTGACAGAGAGGAGGTCTTTAAAGTGAAACTGTAAGCCCACCCCGAAGAGCAGTAGAATAACCCCCACATGGGAGAACTCAGCGACGAGATGACTATCCATCTGCATGCCCCACATCTGCCCCGAGGCGAGCATCCCTGCTAGCAGGTAGCCCACGAGAGGGGAGAGCCGTAGTCGCTGGGCGATGATGCCGAGGACGAGCGCGAGCGCGAGCGCGATGGATAGGGTGGCTATCATGACATCATGCGAGCCCAGAGTACCTTAAGGTAACGACCTTCTGGGTAAGTAGAAAGGTAGGGATGATCCCAGCCAGGTCCAGACATCTCGATGATCTGGAGTCGGCGACCGAGTCGCTGCGCGGCCTTGATGACTGTCTTTTCAAACTCATAAGCCGAGAGTAGCCCCGAGCAGGAGCAGGTCACGAAGAGTCCACCTGGGCGGACACACTGCATGCCCAGCATGTTGAGATCATAGTATTTCTTAATACCCTCATCCTTCTCCTCATCGCGACCGAGGACAAACTTCGGAGGGTCGAGCAGGACGACGTCGAAGAGTGTGCCATTGCGCACCATCTGACGCGCGTAGACGAAGGCATCCGCGTGGACGAAATTAATACGATGCTGTGGGTGATTGATATTCGCATTACGCGTCGCCATGGCGATCGCCTTCTCGTCGAGGTCGACGGCCGTCACTTCGCTTGCGCCGCCATGGAGCTTTGCTTGGATGGAGAAGCCGCCTGAGTAGCAGCAGAGATCGAGCATGGATTTCCCCTTGACGTACTGGGCGAGTTTCACCCTGTTGTCACGCTGATCGCAGAAGAAGCCTGTCTTGTGCCCCTGCGCGAAGTCGACTTCGTAGGAAACACCATGCTCCTGCACGCGCACGAGGCGTACGGAGTCGCTGACAGGCCCTTTCTCTGTGTCTATCTCCTCCATGCGCGCGATGCTTTCATCGACATGGATCACATGACGCGTCGTACCGCAGAGCTCGTGAAGCATAGGCAGCCACTTTTCGAGGCGATTCCAGACACCCAGTGTCGTCACATCGAGGCTGAGCACGTCCGCGTAGCGGTCGATGATGAGACCACCGATGCCGTCAGAGTCACCGTGTAGGATGCGGTAGGCGGAGGTTTTTTCATCGAGCTTCAGCTCGTCCCTACGCCAGCGCACGGCCTTTTTAAGAGCGTCGGTGAGATCCTTTTCAGAAATGGGATCGCGGCTGTGAGTGAGCATGCGCAGCGGGGTGCGGCTCTTCGCATTCCAGAAGCCACCGCCGAAGAGTTCGCCATTCTTGTCGTAGACGTGAATGAGCTCACCGTCCTTTGCGTCGCGGCTCACGGCTCCCAGCATGCGGGGGAAGACCGCTGGATTGTAAGTGAAATACTTTAGCTGAACCCATGGGCTGAGCCACTGATCGCTACCCTCGGGAGCTTCGCCACCGACAAAGGCACGGCGTGGCTGAGGGCGAGAAGAGTTCTTGTCGAAGCGACCGCGCGGGGAGAAGTTCCCACGCACTTGGAAATTACCATTGCCATCGCGCTTCACATCGTCGCGGTCATGGCGAGGGCGGAAGCCACCCTCACGGCGTTCACGGAAGCCGCCTTCACGACGCTCTTGGAAGCCGCCTTCGCGGTGTTCACGGAAGCCGCCTTCACGGCGCTCTTGGAAACCACCCTCGCGGCGTTCACGGAAGCCGTCTTCACGACGCTCTTGGAAGCCACCCTCGCGGCGTTCCCGGAAACCGCCTCGTTCTTCGCGTCCGAACTGGGCACGGGGCTGGAAGTCGCCTCTCCCTTGCTCGCGATCACGGCGAGGGAAGGAGGAACGCTCACGAAAAGAACCGCGGTCTGAACGATCATCGCGGCCATCGCGATCACGGGAAGAAAATGGGGGATCTGAAAAAGAACTCATGGACACATCGACTATATGCCCTCTCTAGGTAAATGTCAAGCATCGCAGACGCAGTGGCGTAGATAATATTCCAAAACTAATTACGGGAGCGTCTTTTAAGTCTGTATATAGTGAGAATCTTAGTAAGTACCAAAGCCACAATGGAACCACTGATAAGATCACGCATAATGTGTAGGAATGGACAGCTATAAAAATCAATGCCTGTGTAGAATAGTACGGTTTCACTGGGTACGTATTTTACGGAAATTTGGTGGACGCATAGTATAATTAGGGAGTATGATCCCAAATAAATAAGTATATTGCGTAGTATTTTGACGTGGTCTAGTAATTTACTCAGATATACTAATATGAAGCTGCCAGTAATCGCCGCGATCGAGGCGCTAAACTCATTGTGTATTTGTAATCGGTGGATATATTTTATGTTCTTGGTGTCTAGAGACATGTGAAATGCGATAATAGCTATTATCAGTAGGATCCACGTATACTTCTTGTTGAGTACGTCTGTTTTTTTCGAAAGAAATCCAAGGTAGACGAATAGAGCGCAATACATTCCTTGCAACACGAAAAATGGAGCTTTTTCGAAATTAAAATACTTAAAGACTAAATATGCCACAACGTTAATGACTATTAGAGAAGGGATGGCTAATAAAAGACGCCTTCTTATAAATATTGACGCTATACTAATAGAAATAAATAAGGTGGGTAAAAACCAGATATAGCCTACAAACGAAATATTCCAGTCTGGGATTTTTACAGCTGCGCCATAAAGACCAGATAATAAAATCTTTTGCGCTTTAGCGATGTCGCAGTGAAGTGATATTATAGTACCGATTAATACAGTGATAATATAAGGGATAAGCAGTGATTTTGCGCGATTCTTTATTATTGCGGTGAGCTTTTGCTTCTCTGATATGAAGTACCCAGCGCACATGAAAAAAAAGGGCATGTGAAAGCTGTATATAACTATTCGCGTGCTTATTGATTCGGGTTGATAGCGGAGAGCATGTCCGATAATTACTAAAATGATGCCTATTCCTTTAGCTATATCGAAATAATCAAGACGCTCTGTTCTTGCTCTGATCTTAGCGATTTTGATCTGACTTGAGTCTGACATTCTGCGTGTTTTTAAGGGTAAATGAGTCTTCTTAAGCTTGGCAGCTATCTGTGAGTTCATTCCACAGCGGAAGAGCCTGGCGGATGATCTCGGGCTTGACCGACGAGGAGAGCTCCCAGGTCAGCGGCATGCTCTGCGTGAAGTAGCTGGGAATGAGGTGATGGAAGTCTACATCTCCCCCGAAGAAGGGGGCTCTGTGGTCACGCGCAGGCCACTGCACGTCATTCACATGTGCGCCGTAGATGTGAGGCTTCAGCGCATGGAGGTACTGGTCGTGATCGAGCATGAGTAGATTGTGCTTGCGCTGGATATGGCCGAAGTCATGCCAGTAGACCACATAAGGATCATCAGCGAACTCAGCCATCAGCATCATCATCTCCTCCTCTGAGGGTACCTGCTCGAAGTGGCTACGCCCCTCGACAGCGAGGCGTATGTCGAGCTCCTGCGCCTTGTCGCGCAGCTGGTAGAGGGCTTCCTTCGCACGATGGAAGTAGAGATCGCGCTTCTTTGATCGCTCGCGCATCAGTTCACCCTTGCGCTCTGCATAAGCGCGTGTGCCGAGAGCACCATGTCGCGCCATGCGCTCCAGCTCCTTCGAGCGTGAACCGTCGCGGAGTAAACCGACGCGCCCCATGTGCAGCACGATATAGCGCGCACCCACGCTGGCGGCGAAGTCCATGCTGTCGCGCGTTAGCCCCATGCAGCGTGAGCGTTCCCATTCGCGGTGTGAGGTGAACTGGTAGGCATCGGGTGAGTCACCCTGTAGTTCGAGAGGGGAGGGGCAGTAATTATGCACACCCTCGACGATGATGCGCTTTTCTTCTACGGACTGGAGGATGCCTGGTACCATCATGAGGGAGAGTCCGTGTGATGCCTCGATGCGCTCGAAGCCCAGCTCGCGGATCTCATCGCACATGTGATTGCCGTCCTTGTGACGGCGGCTATTCCAGCAGGTTGAAAAGACATTCATGGCTTACAATGGTGACAAGTTACAAAAAGAGGCGATATGTGAAAAGCAAAAAACACGAACGAGATCCAATCTCCTTCGTGTTCCTTGTACTACGAGAACCGGGACTCGAACCCGGGACCAATAGATTAAAAGTCTACTGCTCTACCAACTGAGCTATTCTCGCACGAATACTGACGTGTCAGCGCAGCAACTATAGCAATATTTCTGAGATTGTCAAGAAAAATGGTGAATTAAATTTCAGTTATTTTCCCGCTCAGAAAAAATTAGCTGAATTTCTACTTGCAAACTCTCGCGATCTCAGATATACTGACTCCCGAACGGGTTTACCTCATCGGGGAACCTAAAGTAATTAAAAATCAATCACATTACGCACATGCCAGTTCCAACACAAGAACAGTACATCAAGATGCTTGATACGGCGAAGAGCGAAGGCTACGCCTACCCCGCCATCAACGTCACCACCATCGAAGTTATCAACGGCGCCCTCAAGGCATTCGCCGAAGCTAAGTCCGACGGTATCATCCAAGTCTCCATCGGTGGCGGTCAGTTTGCTTCTGGCAGCTCTGTGAAGTCTTCCGCTATCGGCGCTATCGTTCTCGCTGAAGCCGTACATCGTCTTGCTGAAGAATACGACGTACTCGTCGCTCTTCACACTGACCACTGCCAAGCAGACAAGGTCGACAGCTTCCTTCGTCCTCTCCTTGCAGAATCCCGCAAGCGCATCGCTGCTGGTCTCAAGCCCCTTTACAACTCCCACATGCTCGACGCATCCGAACTTCCAATGGCAGAGAACCTGAAGCTCTCCAAGGAACTCCTCGCTGAGTGCGCAGAGCTCGGAATCGTTCTCGAAATCGAAATCGGCGTCGTCGGTGGCGAAGAAGACGGTGTTGATAACAGCGGAGCAAGCAACGACAAGCTCTACACCACACCTGAAGACATGCTTCAGACATACGAAACGCTCAACGGCGTAGGTGAATTCATGCTTGCAGCTACCTTCGGTAACGTGCATGGCGTTTACAAGCCAGGTGCAGTGAAGCTCGAGCCCAAGATCCTCCGCGATGGTCAGAAGGCAGTTTCTGACAAGCATGGCAACGACATGCGCCTCGTCTTCCACGGTGGTTCCGGTTCTGAACTCACAGACATCCGCGAAGCTATCTCCTACGGTGTCATCAAGATGAACATCGACACCGATACTCAGTACGCATTCTCCAAGCCAATCATGATCCACATGGCTCAGAACATCGAAGGCATGCTCAAGATCGACGGTGAAGTAGGTAACAAGAAGGTCTATGACCCACGTACCTACCTCAAGAAGGGTGAAGAAGGCATCTGCGGTCGCCTCGTGATCGCTGCTGACGACCTCCTTTCCACAGGCAAGACACTTTTCGGCAAGATCTAATCTAAGCCAAAAGCATTTTATAAGAAGCCACCTTCCACGAGAGGGTGGCTTTTTTAATTGTAGAGAAAAATCACGAAGGGTTTTTTGAACGAAGAATAGGCGACTCGTGTCACACCCTGTATGAAACCCCTTTACGCCGTATGCCTGACACTGCCGCTGCTTCTCATCCCTCTCATCAGTGCCGATCAGCCCTCTACTGGGACACAGGTGCAAGAGCAGGAGAAGCCTCGAAGCACAGTCATCAAGAAGGGGATGACCCAAGCAGAGGTGGAGCGCATTCTGCTACCGCACTGTATTCTGCTAAAACGATTCGAATACCCTGTATCAGCTATCGTTCACCGTGATCCGCGCGATCGCTTTTCCGCGAGTTTTCACTCCCCAGAAGGGAAGAGCGGCTATTTTCTTTTCTTTGAATGGGACGCACGCGTGGGTACTCATAGGCTAGACGGCATCCTGCATACTGCGGATCTCGACGCGCTGCTTGAGAATTATGGCTCGAAGGCTAGCATCGAGGTAGAGGACTTCTATCGCCCTGTGTCTATAGACTCGATTAATCTAGGCTCACCCTATTGATACTAAGTATCCTGAAGGGGATCTTGCGAAATCAGCAGCTTCGGATTTTGCATGCAGTTTGGATGATAATTTACGGCGTTTGGGTGCGCATAGCGAGCTATGTAAGCCCAAAAAGCTGTAAATTCTCGCCAAAATGCGGCAAAAGGCGTGCTGTTTCGCTTATTATTGAGATCAACATTCTACTCGGACTAATTTCGCAAGGTGCCCTGGAGATGTATCAATAGATTTACACCGATTAAGAGAAGCCCTACTGCGCAAAGAATATAGAGCCTAGCGCGTGGAGAAATTTCCATGAATTTGTAATCATAGCTGCTCTTGAGTTTTCTAGAAATCGCGTAGCTGCTGAGTGCTAGTAATACAATCATTAGCAGACTCACCAGTATGATCTGATGGTCTATGTAAAAGCCACTCAGAGAAGCCACGGTTAGAATAATAAGCGCGATTAGCACGTGGCATAGCGTGCGAGTGGCGATGAGTAAGAATGCCATGCGAGAGGGGGGGGCTAGATACGATTCCCATCGAGGCTTTCTACCATATGGTGTATCTCACCGCCGAGCATGCCTGAGTACGCGACTATTTCTACTTTCACGGCATCTTCTTGGGATACGAAGACAAAATAGTGCTCCGATTTTAACAAGCCTCTATCTACTTCCGCTATACCTTTCCTTTGGAAGTTTTCTACCTTGAGATTGTTCTTTTTGCAGATGCTATCGAGTTGCTTAGATACCTTAGCTTCTGATACGTCGTCCGCGACGGAGGCTATAAGAAGCGAGGCTGTAACAATAGCTAGTGTTGTTAATGCTTTCATGATGAATGGGGACGATTAAAGATGGATGTTTTTTTTATAGGGGATTGCTAACAGCTTGTCTTTATTAAAGGGATGAGTCCGTAAAAATTCTGCTGCTAATGTTGGAAGTCTCTTAAGGGCACCTTGTGAAATTAGTCTGATCAGACTGATGATCTCGAAAATGAGCGAAACAGCACGCCTTTTGCCGCATTTTGGCGATAATTTACAGCTTTTTGGGCTTACATAGCTCGCTATGCGCGCCCAAACGCCGTAAATTATCATCCAAACTGCATGCAAAATCCGAAGCTGCTAATTTCGCAAGAATGCCCTTAAAGAATACACGGCACGTTTTCTCATGTGAAGCTTAATTAGACTGTATGACACGGTAATTTTATATCCTCATCTGGGTGTATCGCATGCTATGTCTACCAAAAAAGCCTCGCTCTTACGGTGAAGAGCGAGGCTTGGGGATTGTTCTGAGATAGGGGCTAGACTAGAAGCTCAGCTTGTAGCCTACGCTGGCATTGTAGTTTTCCTGATTGTCGCGTAGTTCAACGGTGGCATCCATGAAGATCGCTCCACTTTCACCTACAGGCAGGCTAGCACCCATGCCGAGTTCGAAGCCCATAAGCCCCGCTTCTGTGCCACGCAGGTGACCGGAGCTACCTGGTACTTCAGCGAGGCGTACGTCGGTCTCTTGCTCACTATCGCCTACGTCGAACTTCACTAGGGCTCTTGCCCCCAGCTGTAGTCCCATGTCAAGCGTGTGGGCTATGCGTGCCCCTGCTCCTAGGGTGGCGTAGGTGTTTTCCTGCTCGCCTACATCCAGTGCCGCGTCTGAGCCTGTTTCTGTGTAGCCATCGACATAGCTGTGCGCGATGCTGGCATTAAACACAGGGGTGAGTATGGTGCTTTCGCCGAGCTGCATGTCGTAGCCTGCCTCGTACATGAAGCCGAGGCTGTAGCCCTTTGTCTTACCCTCTGTTTCGTAGCTGCCGTTGCGGTGGCTGACGCTGCGATCGAGATAGATATCAGCATGACCGTAGCTGGCGATGAAGTGGTGTGTCCACATGCCACTCTGGTGCTGTGCCATGAAGCTCGCGAACACGCTATCCATGTCTCCCTCTAATCTATCTACACTCTGTGCGTCGAGGTCACCATAGAGGGCTGTGAAGGCGAAGCCGATGCTGGTATCCTCACCCACGCCACGTTGTACGCCTACGCTGCCACCCCAGTTGCTGATATTATGTCCAGCCGCTGTGCCTTCGCCATCGAGCTTGTAGCGTGAGTTTTCAGCTGAGATCCAGAAGTTACTCTCACCCTCAGGCACGAAGCCTCCTGCGCGGTTGTGCACCTTTTGCAGCTGGCCTCGGATGTTACTCATCATGGAGGAGCCTATACTGGTGACACTCGCACCTGCGAGGGCTGCCGCGAGATGATCGGACTCGATCGTGGCCCCATCGCTCTCTTTGTAGATCTCATCCATGCTGTTGAGCACGCCTTGTAGATCCGTACCTGCTTTCATTCCACTTACGATGGTGTCGTTTAACAGGTTCGCGCCTGCCTTGCCGTTATAGCTCCATGCCATGATGTGATAGCTATCAGGCGCGGGGCGTGCGTCGGTGAGGATGTAGGAGAGTTCGTCATCCCCGAGTGTGATATAGAAGCCTTGTTCTTCCAGATTACTATTGTCATTGAGTTGCAGGTGGGTGAGAAGCTCGCTTTGGCTGACCATGTGCGCACCATATTCCCAAGTGATAATGGTCCAGCTGAAGCCCTCTGCTGTAAGATCATTATCCCTAGCGTAGAGATTAATGAAACTATCTGCCGAGGCGAAGCTGAGTGCTGAGCCCTCTGTGACATGCAGCTTCGTCAGGCTGCTATGACTACCTTGTAGGGTGAGAGCGTTACCGCTGAGACTGTGGTTATGGTTTCCTTCAATGCGCAGAATGTTGCCGCCATCATTCAGGTGAGTACCGCCCGTGTTCGTGTGGCTAGAGTAGTAGCTTACTGTACCTACTATGTTCATGCGTCCTGCATCCGAGACATCTTGTGCTAACTCACAATCCTCAAGAGTGAGGGTGATGCCCGCATCCACACTGACGCGTGAGGCAAGGTTGTCGTTATTGACTGTCATGTCCGTCGTGATGCGTGTCGTGCCTGCTCCTGTGATGAGTGAGTTTATATCTCCGGCATTGATGATGAGGGTTTTGTCCTCATTGATTTGGGTATTAGTTCCCAAGAGGTCGGCGTTTGTCGTCACCTCTCCATTGATGACGAGGCTACCTGGTCCCGTAATGTTGCTGCTGAGTGTACCGTCACCGATGAAAAGTACCTTTTTATTGGCAATTTCGGTGCTTACGCCTATGAAGTCCGCTTTACTGCTTACATTCTCTGTAATGAGGATGCTGCTGTTCTGACCGCCTGAGATAGCGGCTCCGAGCGTCCCACCTTCAATCGTGAGGGTTTTTCCTGCGGCGATCTCGGTGCTTAGACCCATGTAGTCGGCTTTGCTGCTTACATCATCCAGAATGGAGAGACGGCTTCCTTGATCACCTGAGATGAAGGTATCAAGCTTTCCTCCTAAGAGACTGAGTGTATTGTTCTCGGTGAGGTGGGTGTTCACAGCTAGATTAGCAGCTGCGGTGCTGACATCGCCGTCAATGATGAGCTTACTTTCAATGCCACCAGCCTCGACTAATACACCGAGTGTTCCACTCAAGAGGGTGAGGGTTTGCTTATCTGCTACATAAGTTTCCACCTGTAAGTTGTCCGCTACGCTGCTCACGCTACCCAAGATGCCAATGAGGCTATCCACCCCGCCCGTGACTTTCACATTCAGCACACCGCCTGTGAGGCTGAGCCCCTTCGCATCGGCAATGTTCACGTTATTACCCAGTAAGTCCGCATCGCTTTGCGTGTTTTCTGTGATGTTGATCCTCCCCCCGCCTGTAAGAGCGTTAGTGAGCGTGCCACCTGCTATGTTGACGATGCCTTCGTTCGCAATGGTATTCTTTTCGCCTAGAAAGTTGGCATAGGTGGTAAGGCTTGCCCCAGCTGCGATCTGAAGCGTGACATCTGAGAGCATGGCATTCGCGCTGTTGTAAGCGCCCAGCATAAGCTCACCTGCGTGTAGGGTCATACTCTGGTTTTCTACCAAGTTCGTGATGTAGACCGTGCCATCACTGCCATTGTTGATATGGAGTAGCTGGTTCTCACGCTGACCCGCAGTGCCGCTAATCGCATCATTGATGGCGAGGGTATGCGCCCCGCTGGCGTTGAGGGTGACGCTTGCTACATCTCCCGCTGTACCTGCGTTAAAAATACCGCTAGAGCGGCTTAGCCCATCCACGGTGACGGTGTTATCCGTCATTTGGATGCTGCGTGTAACAGCCTGAAGCACGATGCTGCCGCCAGCATTGTAGAAACCTGCACCTTCAGCGACACCTGATCCTCCGTCAATTGAGATTAAATTACCGATGAAATCGCTTTCCATGATAACATTATCAGCCGTGTTGTACATGCCTGCCCCTTGGGCGGTGAAGGTGCTGCTAGACCCGTCCGCCCCAGTAGCTGTTGTCTTAATGTAGAGGATGTTGGCTATAAAATCACTCGTCACGTTGTCGAGAGTACCTTCATTAAAGAGTCCTGCGCCTTGGGCTGTGCTCTGCGTGTGAGCCTGCTGCATCGCTGCGGCTGTAGCTTCTAGTTGTATAGCGACTGTATTGCGGATGAAATCCCCATGGAGTTCATCTACCGAGCCCGCATTATACATGCCGCCTCCTTGACCGAGAGCTTGGGCATTCACCTCTACCGCGTCGCTTGATGCAATAAGAACGTGTGTAGCTAATACATTTCCCACTAAGTCGCCACTAAAAGTGCCAATCTGGCTGCCATTATAGACGGCTGCGCCTCGCACCTGAGCGTTAGCGTGATCGGCATTACCATCGACTACAAAAACTTCTACACTATTCCAGACAAAATCCGCCGAAACATCAATACTTGAATTCTTAGTGTGGGAAAGTGCCGCCCCTTGTAAATCCTCATCTAGCGTAGAACCGCCAAGAGCTTGCTCGAAGACGCTGTGCTTCACTTCAATCGCCGTAAAGCTAGCATCACTCGTATCCACACGCGTATTATTAGCACTGTAGATGGTGATATCGGCATCATTATCAGAAGATTTTTTTAAGATAACAAACCCTTCTTGCGCTGTTTCCCATACAAGGAAACCTGTTTCACCCTCAATACCAGCTACTGTCTCGGTAGGGTTATCCCCCAGTGGTCCGTCGAAGACAACACTGCTTGCTACCGAATTCCCCGCTACGGAGGGATTCACCACAAGCTCTGTTTGAAGAGGCGAGGTCGGCTCAAGAGCTATGAGCTGATACTTAATATCAGTATACTCATTGATGGTGAGTGTGTAGGCATCCCCCGCTTCGCTAATGGTGTAGAAATTGCTATGCAGCTGCGTGCCGTTGTAGTTGACGTTCACCATGTTTGTGAGGCTTTCAAGGCTTAGCCCCGTGCTGACAGCTGAATCCCAGCTAATGAAGTCACTCCACGTATGGCTACCACCCGCCAGCTCATTAAAGTTGAGAGTGATGGAGCTAAGGCTATTCGTATCTATACTGCCGCCTTGCACAAGATGCAAGGAGCCCATGTCAAGTGTCGCCGCATCATAGCTGAGATCCAGTGATTCTGTGCCCAGCGTGGCAGAGAGTGTCACCTCACCTATGATGTGGGCATTACCCGCGCCATAGAGGCTGTCTGTCATCACCCCCCCTGTAAGGGTAAGGGTCGCATCCGCTAGTACCTCGGTGCTCGTGTTCAGCCAGTTCGCATTACTCGTCACCTCGCCATCAATGACTAGTACGCCCTTATCGTTTACATCCACAGTCAGTGTACCACCTGTAAGGGTGAGGGTGCGGTTCTCGTACACCTCTGTTCTTACTTTCAGATTATCAGCACTACTGCGCACATCGCCATCGATGTGAATGGGACCTGCTGGGCTGCTCGCCCCAGACACGACTACCCCAAGCGTGCCGCCATTAAGTGTTAATGTATGAGTAAAGTTAGAGATCTCGGTATCCAGTCCTAGATCATCGGCATTAGCCTCCACGTTGCCAGCAATGATAATCTTGCTGCCAGTGCCTCCAGAGAGCTCTTTGCTCAGTATGCCTCTTGTGAGAGTCAGAGCTGTGTCTGGATCCAGCACAACATTATTTCCCAAAAGGCTTGCATCACTGCTTAAATCAGCCGTAACATAGATCGTGCCATCGCCAGTAATGAGGTTACTCAGTGTACCACCAGCGAGGTACATGCTCGAATAATTCACAATCTTATTACCTGCACCGAGATAGTCAGCCTTCGCATACACTTCTGCCGCTGAATAGACTTCTAGGTAGCTGCGCTCGAGCTCTGTTTCTGCCCCGTCGTAACTTCCGAATTCCAGCGTGCCTGCGTGGACATGAATCTGCTGATCAGAAACCTTATTGTTAAAGTACACGGTAGAGAAGGAAGCTCCCATGGCAGCTATCTCTTTTAATTCACCATCCATCCCATTATTGATGTTCAGGATCTGGTAAGCCCCCTTATTCTCCCCACCTGTAATGGCATCATTCATGGTGAGAGTGTGTGCACCGTAGGCATTTAGATTAATAATAGCATTATTACCTACATCCCCCTCGTTGTGAATGGCGTTGGAGATATGACTTGCTGAATAGTTATGGGTGATTTCATCCAATTCATACTCAGTGGCATAATTGCCCGTGAAGTGCGTGCTGCGGTTCAGAGCCAGAATGCCTATGCTTCCACCTATATTTGAAATCGCACCACCTTGAGCAGTATAATCCCCCTTATCATCGAGTGCCACGTAGTTAGCTATGAAGTTCCCCTCTAATCGGGAAATCACGCCCTCGTTATGAATCGCTCCACCTTGCGCAACTTCAACGCTCTCTGGGAAACTGCCTGTTAACGCACGAGCATAAGCATACACGTAGTTGCCTATGAAATCGCCCGATATACTGTCAATGTCACCCGTATTATAAAAAGCACCGCCTTGAGCGTAGAGGGTGGCTGAGGCTGAGGCTGAACTCGCATTGTTACGAACGTAAACGCTGGCATTCACAAAGTTGCCAATAAAATCACCTTCGATTGTTCCCATTTCCCCTTGGTTCGAAACCGCGGCACCTCGTGCCGTGATGCTGCCTGAAAGCGCGATATAATCAGCAGTCTCCAACCTCACACTCCCGATTAAGGCATTACCTACAAAATCGCCCTTCATCGTTAGTATGCTCAAAACATTTTCTACACCCGCAGAACTCAGGCCTGTGTGCAAGACATCAGGTACTGAGCTAGTAGGATTATAGATATAGCTAATCGTGTTTGCCACAAAATCACCGCTTATATTAAAATCATCAACCGTCAACTTTTTGTGATTTAAAGCTTGCGTCATCAACCCGATGAAACTATGGTTCACCTCTGTACCAGTCCAAGTTGGAAGTGAGGTGTCTACAGCCGTATTATTGACTGAGTTCGCGCTGATGTCTGCTGTGGCGGCATCGGCAGTAGTGAGACTGAGGTTGCCTGTTGTGGCATCGACCACCCACTTGTAATACTTCATGGGGTCAGATGAGGACTCGCCCAAGGGGTCGGCAATGACGACATCGTACACATTTCCATCATAATTCGTCACCGAAAAGACGGCCGGTGTCACCCCAGCTGCTACGGGGATAAGCTCGTACTTGGCATTCAAGCTGCTGATACTAAAGCCCTGCGCGGTTGCCGTGAGATCGTAGTAATTCGCTGAGCTAACTACGCCATTGATGGAAACGCTGAGCATACTGCTTAACTCAGTATCTGTGAGTGCCTCACTAGGGTCTACCCATGTAATGAAGTTATACCAATTTGAGCCCGCATGTGCTAAATCAATGACTATGGCACCGCCAGGTCCAGTTGTCAAGCTTGACCCTGAGGCAATGCTGAGCCCTGGGGAGAGTCTACGCGTAGTTCCGCTGTAGCTCAAGTTCAGCGTGGATTGCAAGATGACATCCCCCGTGATGGTGATAAGCCCAGTACTACTCACGTCGTTACTCAGCGTACCTGTGCGAATGCTCATGCGCCCCGCATTGGTGATGGTGCTGCTACTACCTAGGTAGCTTGCCAGAGTATCCACCTGACCGCCAGCCTCGATGTGGAGGTCTGTGTTCGAAAGCAAGGCGCTTGATGCCTCGACCACTTGCCCGCTGGCAAGTGTCGTGCTCGCAAATGCGCCTAACGTCAGTGTGCCACCTTGCACATTGATCGTTTGGTTAGAAATCACGTTATTGAATACCACGGTAGAGAATGCAGCCCCAGCGTCGATAATGGCGTTGCCTTCCCCATCCATGCCGTTGTTGATGTAAATCATTTGTGAGTCCTTTAAGCCAGCTTCGCCATCAATGCTGTCGTTCACGCTAATGCTATGACTTCCATAGGAGTTGAAGTGCAGAGTGCCCCCTGAGTTGTAAATAGCGCTGGAGACCTTCACGCCATTATCAAAGGAGTAGTTACCCGTGAATTCCATGCTGGTATCCATGGCTAAAAAGCCTATCGTACCTTTGAGGTTGAAGACCCCGCCCCCTTGCGCTCTGCCGTCGTCATCATTAAGCGTCTCTACTTTGGCGTAATTGCCCAGAAAGTTGCCCGTCACACTGGCAATGGTAGAAGCTACGCCATTGTACATCGCGCCGCCGAAGGATTGCGCCTTCAGCGTATCGTTGCTAGTGGCAGTACTCATGACGTAATTCCCGACAAAATCAGCGACTACAGTGCCTACTTCATCACCATCATTATTCGCGATGGCTGCCCCATAGGCTAAGGCACTGATGCTATCGAGAGTCGTGGTCGTCGTTGTACTTTCAATATAATTCCCCGAAAACAGGCCTTCAATATAAAGAATAGTATTATTATTAAAAATGGCAGCACCTGCGCTTTCATTGCTCTCAGATGAATTACCCTTAATGTAGTTGCCGATAAAATCACCTTTCAGGCTATGGGCTTTGCTTGTATTATAGAAAGCTCCTCCAGTAAGGGTGGTGATGGCTGTCTCTCCTCCGCCTGCTAGAGTTTTAGTTTTTATATAGTTGCCTATAAACGAACTTTCAATGGAGCTGCTATTAGCATAATTATAAAAAGCCCCCCCTCTGACATAAGATGTTGAAACCCCAGCAATTTCTGCATAGTTACCGATAAAGTCCCCCTTGAGCGTGCCTAGAGTACCTCCCGCATAAAGAGCTCCACCGCTGATGGTCGTAGCTGTCCTTGATGCCTGCGATGTACCAGCGAAGACGTAATTATTGATAAAATCACCCGTAATGCTGCCAATGTTTGTTTTACTATAAATAGCACCACCATCAGCAGAGGAAGTCTGCTCGGCATAGCTGTAAGCGTAGTTACCGGTAAAATCCCCCGTAATACTCTTCAAGTAGGCGGTTGTATAAATAGCACCGCCTTCCGCATTTCCTGTGGTAGAGGTGGTGTAAGCCTGCGCGGAGTTACGAATAAAATCCCCACTGAGGCTCGAAATGGTCTTCGTGGCGTAAATAGCACCACCAGCGGAGAGGCTGATATTAGAGGAATTTGCCAAGGCAATATTGCCGACAAAATGCCCTTTAATGGTTAAATTATCAAAATCTTCTATATGATAGAGAGCAGCACCTTGAGCTTGAGCCGCTGCCGAGCCATCTATAATCTCCATGATAATACCGACGAAGTTGCGATCAATATTTGCGCTGACCGCATCCACCCGCTGCATACTTGCCTCGCTGGTAGTGACATCGGATGCAGGAATATATTGCGGTCCCTTGTAAAGGATACTTGTCGCCGTAAGGGGGCTTTCGATCCATTCTAAGGAGGCTTCAGTGCCTAGCGATATGATATCTATATCATAGAGCACAGGAGTGAGCGTGAGTGTAGTCGCGTCCCAGACGTACTTTGTGATAGTAAAATCCCCCTCGGCGTCGACTTCTGTAAGCGTGTAGACTGAATCAGCCCCAAGCGTAGGGGTGCTGAGTAGAGTCTTATCAGCCGCGACACCCGCGCCTGAGGCGATGGTGCTGTTAAATACGGGGAGAGAAAGAAGGCAAGCCAGCAGACCTGCACGAAGGCGTAATGGGAGATGAAGTTTCATAATAGAAAAAATGTCTAGTTACTAAACTATATATATTAAAAATGCTCTTTTGTCAAGTGGTAATTAATGCGTTGCACTCTAGCACTGTGTTTTGCTGTAGTGTACAGAGATGTAAGCTAATGCGTTAGGTGCGATTCGTCGGGTAGATGAGGAAGTAGTTTTGCAGGTACTCAAAGATGGCGTTAAACAGCAGCAGGGTCACCACGGCTATGCCCAGCACATTGAGCGTCGAGTAGCTGTGGTGGACGAGAACCTTGTCCACTACGATCTGGAAGAAGAGGGGAATGGCTAGACCTATGCCACTGATGATCAGTACAGCTAGCGCGACCTGTGCGAGGAGTTTCTTCTGACGGAATAACTCGGGGATGAACCACGCAAGCCCAAATGGCTGATTCTCATCCAAACTGCATGCAAAATCCGAAGCCGCGGCTTTTGCAAGATCTCCTTTAATGCGCGAAAGTAAACTTGATTTTCTAGCCTCAGTAATC
Organism: uncultured Akkermansia sp.; assembly: GCA_964370425.1. Lineage (GTDB taxonomy): Bacteria > Verrucomicrobiota > Verrucomicrobiia > Verrucomicrobiales > Akkermansiaceae > Akkermansia. The sequence continues at coordinate 22,164 of CAYJJD010000036.1, forward strand.
TACACTGTGATGAATGAGATGCTTCAGTCATTTAATCCTACTTTTTATCAGCCTCGTAACACTACTTGGTGTCACGCCCTCCCAGGCATCGGAGCAGAAACCTACGCCAGTCCGATTCCTCATGTACAATGTGAGAAACTACTTCGTCGAGACCGAGCTAGACCGTGTCCCATACAAGATCTATCCGAAAAAAGACAGCGCCCGCGAAGCCGTCGTCGACGTCATCGCTGACGCGCGCCCAGACATCATAGGATTGACAGAAATAGGTGGAAGTAAAGCACTCACAGACCTACAAGCGCGACTGGCAAAACGAGGTCTACACTACCCACATAGCCGCGTGCTGGAACGCCGAGGACAATCCCATGCCCTAGCCATCCTCTCACGCTACCCTATCATAAAAGATAACTCCAAGGCGAACTACGGACTCTACGGCCAACAAAAACAAAAAATGCTACGAGGCATACTCGATGTGACGCTCAAGGTAGATGATAAGCGACGCTACCGCATTCTCGGAGCACACCTCAAAGCTCGTAACTCGAATAATCCGAGTGAAGCCACGAGCCTACGCCGACGTGAAGCAGAGACACTTTCGCACTACATAGCGAGCAGCATGAAACAATCAAAAAAACTCCCCGTGATCGTGTACGGTGACTGGAATGATGAACCTGCAGATGCGACACTACGCTCCCTGACAGCAGTGGCAAAACTCCATAGAATCGAGGCTAAAGATGAGCAGGGCTTGCCATGGACACTCTACTTTAGCAAGGATAAGAAACATCTCATTCTTGATCACATTTATGTGAATAAAGCGATGCAAGAGCGACTCTCAGGAGATTCTAAATCAGGCATAGTAAATCATCATAATTATAGAAACGCGAGTGACCACCGCGCTGTGTGGTGCGATTTACACTAATTTTACAAAGAGCCCTTTACATTTGATATGTCAGATCAATTTACAGACGCGAACTCTCATACCCAGTGGATAGAGGATTACACGGCTAAGCTGCGTCAGTCCGTCCCCTCTGCGTGGCCGCAAAAGGGCTTCCCCTTCGTGCAGGATCAAGCGAGTATGCTGGAGTTCATCGATATGATTCGCTCGAGCATGTATGCGTTTGAAAAAAGGCGTGAAGAGGGGACCGTCGCCTGTACGCCTGAAATAGAGGCTCTTCTTTCTGAGATAGATGAGGCATTTGGCGACGTGGGGGATGAGGGCACGCCTTACCTCGCTCTCGCGGGGGAGGCTTCTGATGGTCCATATTTTCCAGAAATGCTCTGTATTCTCTCACACCACGAGCTCAGGGGGGATTGGCGCGAGATTCCTCACTGTCTCCTTGATGCCTGCGCTTGTTGCTTGAGCTTTGTAGAGCCGCTAGGGTACCGATTTCTCTTGCCTGCCTACATGCGCTTTTCGCTGCTGAATAATGGAGCTCCCGATATGGTCGCCAATCTTGCAGCTAGCGAGGATCTGCTGGATCATCAGCTAAATTATTTTAGCCTTTTTAATAAAAGGCAGGTAGAAGCGGTGACTCACTTCATGCACTGGCATCGCCTGTATGATGGGGTGAGTCTGAGCCTAGGCTACCTGCTGCCCTGGGAGATGGCGGCTTACTTAGCGCAGGATGAATATAGCAGTCCTCAGGATTGGATCTTAGCCCATCATGAGGAGCTGCTTCTGGTGAATGGAGAATGAAGAAAGAACTGGTGATTACCCCGACGTTTTATTTTGCTTAGGGATGGGTCTCTTCATTAATAGCATGTCCTTGAGCGCTTCAAAGTAGCCGTTTTTTGCGGACTCCTCTAGCCACTTATCTGCCTTTTTCAGATCTTTTTTTATGCCGCGCCTGCCGAAGCGGTAGAGGCAGTTGAGGTCGTATTGGGCACCACCGTTCCCCATGGCGGCGAACTTTTCTAGTATGGGGAGGCTTTCCTTAATGTTCTGCGCGTGGAAGAAGCAGACATCAATCATGGCTCCGAGGTGTCCTTCGTGCGCGAGTCTGAGGTTCACGGTTTTCTCTTGCTCGCGTAGTTCAGGCTGGAGGAAGGTGCATTTCTTATGCTGGATGTAGAGGGCATCCTTGTTCCCCATCTTCGCGGCCTCCTGTAGGCAGGGGGCGTAGGCTCGCATGTCAGGCGTGGTGAGATCTCTGTAGGCGATGAGTCCTGCGAAGAGCTGAGCCTTCTCGCTTTTATCCTGTGCGAGTTTCGCGATGTATTCCAGTGCTTTCTTATTATCGGCTGGTTCGCTTATGCCGTACATGGCGTAGAGGGAGAGGTCGATGAGGGCATCGAGGTGTCCTGCCTGCGCGAGTTCTTCGAGTAGTGCTCTCGCTTGCTTCGCGTCTACTCTTCCCGCGTCTCCTCGTAGGAGGGAGACGGCGAGCTGGTACTGGGCTGTCTGGTTGCCAAGTTGTGCCTTGGATTTGAGGTTTTGGAGGCTGGGAGCATCAAGGTGTGGGTACGCGCTGTTCTCTGGTTTAAGCAGCTGCTGTAGGGCTAACCATAGGAGGTATTGGTTTGTGCTGCGTAAGTGATTGAACTCATGCTGCATGAGTTTGAGGGCTTCCATGGGGCTCTGCTTTTCGCGTGCAGCGTTCTCAAGGAGGGCGTGTAGGTGGTATTCGCTTGTCACGTAGCCTGTCTTAGGGACGCGGCTTTGTTCAAAGTACTGGATGGATTTCACGAGGTCGCGTGGTACTCCATGGAGTCCTTTATAGTAGAGGAAGCCTAGTCGAGCCGCTCCATAGTTTCCGTTCGGTCTAGAGATGTTTCTTTCGTAGACGGCTATGCCACGCGCGATGTCTTTCTTGATGCCTATTCCCTTGATATAGAGGTCTGCGAGATCGTTACTACATGTGGTGAGCCCGAATTCGCTTCCGAGTTCGAGCCAATAGATGCGCTGCTCGACGTCGGGCGTGAAGCCATCGAATCCTTCGTGGCAGCTAGCGAGTCTTTCCATGGCCAAGGGGACACCGAGTTCTGCAGCGCGCCTGTAGTAGCTGTACATCTTCTGGCGGATGTCTTCGCGGAAGTTTCCTTGCTCGTCCGTGTTTTTGTGGAGTTCTACTAGGGCGCGCTCGCCGAGGGTGAAGAGAGCGGTGGGGTAGTTGTTCTCCCCTGCTTGTTCGAAGAGTCGCTGGATTTCTTCTTCCGTGCCTTTTCTGCCCATCTGGCGGTAGAGCATGTAGCCCGCGTGGTTCTGGGCGACGGGGTTGCCGAGGGCGGCGGCACGGAGGTTGAGTTCAAGGGATTTCTTGTAGTCGCGGGGGAGCTTGATGTTATAGCCGTCTTCTCCCCAGTAGCCGATGGCGAGCATGACGAGGGCTGCGGCGTGGTCTTTCTCCGCGGCGCGTTCGAGCCAGCTGACACCCTTGTCGTGGTCTTGTTCGCAGCCTGTGCCATTCAGGTAGAAGAGTCCGAGGGCGTAGGCGGCTTCGGGGAGTCCTGCTTTCGCGGCTTTTTCCATGAGGGTGAAGGCGGTGGTGAGCTTCGGCTCTGTCTGCCCTAGGCCTGCGTAGTGGGCGAGTGCGAGGGAGTAGATGGTGACGATGCCGCCTTTTTTCGCTTCGCTACGTAGGATGCCGAGGGCTTCTTTGTCGTTCTTGATGACGTGGCGTGCGAGCTGGGTGGCAGTGCAGTAGGCTTGGTTCGCGGTGAGGAGCTGGTCGTCGCGGTTGAGTGTGAGGGCGAGTTGCTCGTCCCAGTGCTGGCTTTTCTCTTGGCTGGCGGGGATGCCTAGTCCTAGCCTGTAGATGGTCGAGAGTGTTCCCATGGCGCGGATGTGTCCTTTTTCTGCGGCGACTGTGAGGTGCTGGACGCTGCGTTTCATGTCTGCCTGACAGCCTAGCCCGTGGGCGTAGCAGATGCCGAGCTGGAAGTTTGCTTCGGCGAGGTCTGCTTGCGCGGCTTTCTCAAGGAAGGGGAAGGCGTCTTCGTAGGCTTCTGCCTGTATGAGGATGAGGGCGCGCTTTTCCATGGCGGCTGGATGTCCTAGCTGGGCTGCTTTCTGGAGGTAGCCACGGCTCATTCCTAAATCTGACGGCACGCCCATGCCTTGTTCGTAGGCGCGCGAGAGCTCGTAGAGGGCGGGGGCGTAGTTTTTATCCGCCGCGAGGTTCAGACGGAAGATGTATCTGTCGAGGGACTGATCCACCCCTATGCCGTAGCGGGATTGGAGGGCGAGGATGTAGCTGCCGATGGGGTCGCCTTTTTTATCCGCCTCACGGGCGAATGCGTAGCTCTGGGCGATGTTCTTCTTCCCCGAGATCTGGAGAATATGTCTGATGGTATCCATCTTCTGCGCAGCAGTGCGCTCCTGTGAGTTCAGACTGGTGTAGCCTAACTGGTAGGTGACGCCATCAATTTCGAAGCTGATACTGGGTGCAGATGCGTCCTGTGCCTGAAGTGGACAGAGTAGAGAGCTCGTGCAGAGGGCGAGAATGAGTCTTGTGACGAGTAGATGTGTTTTCATGAGAATAAATCATTGTATCTTCTCGTTTTAATAACTGTCAATATGCTTTCTTACTTATGACACATTCTGCGCTTTAAGGGAACTTGAAAAATTAGTCTGTTCGCCACCCTAGAGTTGTACTGTCGATTTTTTGCGCTCTATCGCAATTATTTTTAGATTTATTCTAAGTGGAAATTTAACAGGTTAATAGTGTAATGAGATTTCTTATTGAATGATAACATAATGCTTGACTATTCGCTTTATTTATGCTAGTCTCAGCCCTGAATACGTCATGAAAATTCATCTCCCATCTCGCCTTCGTGCAGCACTTCTTATTGCTGTTTTCACGGTTTCAACAAACTACACGCTCTCTTCTGCCCATGCTGTAGGCGTGGCGACAGATAAAACAGAGCTTGCTACACCTACTCTACCTGCTCTTGAATCTGCCTACCAGCTGCAAGAGGTGACAGGGGGCGTGCAGGCTAAGGATCTAACCATTACAAAATACCTCTACGATGCAATAGCTGATACTTATACCGCTGTGCAGTACAATGTGTTGTTTGGCAGCGCACTGGGTGATGAGAAGCCTGATGTGGCCAACTTCACCTATTTTTACTGGAAAGCAGCTGGCGATGCTGGTCGCTTGACGCTGGAAGAAACAAGCGATATCAACAGCGCGGACATCAAAGCCTACTCACACAAAAATGAATCCTATGTCAATGCTGAACTAGACGTGACTATCACGAACAGTTTCTTGGACTTGACTGCCGAACTTTCTGGTGTAGGGCTTTCTAACAGTGGCAGGATAACGACATTAGATGGTGATTTTGTGAATAATAGCAGCACAACTGGCCTCGGAGGTGGCGCGATTTTTAATGATAACACGAGTGGAGCCCCAGGCACCATAGGCAGTATCTCGGGTCATTTCATCAATAATAGTGCATTTAATACTTATGCAAAATTTGGTGATGGTGGTGCCATTTATAATGGGGCAACCATCAATTATATCACAGGTGATTTCATCAATAATGAGGCAAGTTCTGATGGGGGGGCGTATTTTGGAGATGGTGGAAAGGTGGAATCTATCACGGGTGATTTCCTCTATAATAAGGCAGGCTCGTCGGGCGGTGCGATTTATAACTCTTGGTCAGTCTCATCTTCTATTGGTACGCTCACAGGCGACTTTTATAACAATACAGCGAACGACGATGGGGGAGCGATTTTTAACGATGGCACCATCACTCACATCTTAGGCAGTTTTAACCATAATACAGCGATCGACGATGGGGGAGCGATTTTTAATACTGGCACCATAGCCCGCATCTCAGGCAGTTTTGTGAACAATAATACTGCGGACGACGATGGGGGCGCGATTTTTAATACCGGCACCATAGCCCGCATCTCAGGCAGTTTTGTCAACAATAGGGCATCAAGTTATGGTGGTGCGATATATAACGAAAACGGCACGATCACTTTCGTTGCTAAGGAGGAGAGTATGCACTTCACTGGCAACTACGCGGTTGGCAGAGGTGGATACAATGCCATTTATAATAATGGTACAGATGGGGAAAGCACGCTTAATTTTAACGCTTATGATGATAAGCTAATTATCGTCAATGATATGATTGAGGCGGAGCGCTACCTACAAGCTAACCAAATCATCAATATTAATGAAGGTGTAGAGGGAATTAGCGGGAACTTCTCTGAAGTACATTTTAATAACTCTGTTGGCAATCACACCATCACGGTTCATGCTGGTACACTCGTCCTCGGAGAGTTTAGTGCCAGTGACAGAAGTGCGCAGGCTTCGCTATACAGCAATATACTCACTATTAATGAAGGCGCTGAATTAGTGACAAATGCCTCTTATCTAGGAAGTCGTGGTCGAAATACCATCACAAACGAGGGGCATATAACATTCACAGGAGAAGCTACACTAGAGGCATTCTTGCGAGGTACTGGAACTGTGAACCTCGCTTCGGACGCAATTGTATCGACTGGTCTAAGCAATTTAGGTACACAGACCATCAAAAACGAGGGATATCTGAGCATTACAGGTGATATTTTAAGGATTAGCATTACAGGTAGCGGCAGCTTAGAGATAGCAGATGCAATCACCAGCAATGTTGATTTGACAGGCAGCAATCTGGTCTTTGATTATACAGATGCAAGCGTTACGCCCTCCCTAGCCCTCTCTGATACTGGTACACTGTTCTATAGCGCAGAAGGAGGCCTGAAAGTCAAGCTGGCAGAAGGCACATACAGCCAAGATAATATCATCACTTGGGTGAATGACACAAGCGTGATGAGCAAGAAACAACTCGACTCACAATTAAAACTCTACGTGGGTGGAAAACGCGATGTTTGGGCTATGGTCACGCAGACAGGGAATAGCTACGGCGTGAAATCCCTTAATATAGGTGAATTTAACCCTAATGCAGGCTTTCTGTATGCGGATTCTCCTGGTAAAGATGAAGGCTTAACCGGTCTCGCTGTGTCAGTCGTCAGCTATGACACGAGTACAGGGGCGATCTCTACCGAGACGAAATATCTCGTCGTCGACGGTACGCTAGGAGATGACTACGGAAAAACCGCCCCAGAGGGAGCAGTTGAAGCGGCTCGCAAATACAAATGGGGCACAGTCGACGGCAAGCTCACACTGACACGAGTCGAACTAGATGAGGCAGGTGATTTCTACGCCTACTCAAGCAACAATGTGCGCATTACGGAGAATCAAAACGAAGCCAACATCACCCACAGTTTCTTGGATTTGAGTAGCGCTAGTAATGGTGGAGCGATTAGCAATTACAATGTTCAAGGGGGCACCGGCTTTAGCATAGGCACTATCAAGGGTGATTTTGTAAATAATAAGGCAAGCGTCAGCGGCGGGGCGATTTATAATGATGACTCCACCATAGGTGATATCACAGGTGATTTTGTAAATAATAAGGCTAGCACCAACGGCGGCGCGATTTACAACACTGGCGAAATGGGAGCCATCACGGGAGATTTCATCGCGAACTCGGCTAGAGACAGCGGCGGCGCGATTTACAACACTGGCG
>CAYJJD010000037.1:0-29443 GCA_964370425.1 uncultured Akkermansia sp.
AAAATCAATAATGCGCCTCTAGGGTGGCATACAGACTAATTTCGCAAGGTCCCCTTAAGGAAAGTTCTCGCAATTCGTTTTTAGCATAGCTTGGCAAAGACTCCTCCTCATGCCGGCTCCCCCATAAAAATTACACCTCTCAAATGAGCACGATTTCTAGGCTTTTTTTCTATCATTAGAAAATACACTTTCCAAAACTCTGTCTGCGTGATAGAATGCGCGCGTCCTTGGACTTTTTATTTTATGAGTGATCCTAATTCCTTTCGTAATCTTGCCATTATCGCACACGTTGACCATGGTAAAACAACCCTAGTTGACCAACTTCTCAAGGCCGGCGGTACTTACCGTGACAATCAGGAGGTGCAAGAGCGTGCCATGGACTCCATGGATCTGGAGCGTGAAAAAGGCATCACCATTAAGGCGAAGAACACATCCATCCTTTGGAATGGCTACACGATTAACATCGTAGACACCCCTGGTCACGCCGACTTCGGTGCGGAGGTGGAGCGCGTCATGAAGATGGTCGACGGCGTTATCCTCGTCGTGGATGCTTATGAAGGGCCACAAGCTCAGACGCGCTTCGTGCTGCGAAAGGCTCTTCAAGAAGGGCTTATCCCCATCGTTGTGATTAACAAGATCGACCGCCCACACGCAGATTCACTCAAGGTGAAGGATCAGGTGCTGGAGCTTCTTCTTGAGCTCGATGCGACGGAAGAACAGTTTGAAACTCCATTCGTCTACGGCTCGGCGCGTGATGGTTACTTCATGAACAGCCTCGAAGGCGAGCCTCCTGTGGACTGCACACCCCTACTCCACCAGATCATCAAGCGCATTCCTGCGCCTAAGGACGCTGACCCAGAGAAGGACTTCGTCATGCTTGTTTCCAATATTGACTGGGATGACTACGTCGGACGCGTCGCCATCGGTCGTATCACGAGCGGTAAGATCCAGAAGGGTGACACTCTCCACCTCATCCGTCATGACGGATCTCGCGTGCAAGCGAAGGTGACAAAACTCTTTGAATACAGTGGGCTTCACACCACGGACTCCCTCGTCGGTGTCGCGGGTAACATCGTCGGGCTTTCTGGCTTCGAAGGTGTAGAAATCGGTGAAACCCTCGTAGCTAACCCAGAGGACGAAGCTCTTCCTTTCGTCGAGATCGAGCCTCCTACCGTGCAGATGGAAATCAGCATCAATGATGGTCCTCTCTCTGGCAAGGATGGTAAGAATGTCACAAGCCGCGTCATCCGTGACCGCCTGATGCGCGAGATGCGCACGAATATTTCTATCAAGGTCGAGGACACCGACCGCGCTGGTATCTTCATGGTATCTGCTCGCGGTACGATGCAGATCGCTATTCTCGTCGAGCAGATGCGTCGCGAGAGCTACGAGCTGCTTGTTTCCCGTCCTCGCGTGATCGACCAGTTGATTGACGGCGTACGCTGCGAACCATTCGAACACCTCTACATCGAAGTCCCAGACGAGCACGCAAATGGTGCTGTCCGCATCCTTGGCAACCGCCGCGGCATACTCGAGCACATGGAGGCGAATGACTCGGGACGCACGCTCATCGAGGCGATCATCCCGACCCGTGGTCTCATCGGCTTCGAATTCGAACTCGTGAACCTCACGAGCGGTCATGGTATCTTCTCGCATATGTTCAAGAAGTACGCTCCTTATGCTGGTGAAATCGTCACGCGTCAGAACAGCACGCTCATTTCGCTGGAAAGCGGTATCGCTCGCCCCTATGCTCTTCAGAGCATTGAAGAGCGTGGTTCTCTCTTCGTCGCCCCCGGTGATGAAGTGTACGAGGGCATGATCATCGGTGAGAATCCTAAGCCCATCGACATCATGGCAAATCCGACGAAGGAAAAGCACCTGACGAACCACCGTGCAGCGTCGAAGAATGACTCCATCCAGCTGACACCTCCTCGCGTCTTCTCCATCGAGCGCGCGATCGAGTACATCGAAGCTGACGAACTCGTGGAAATCACTCCTCGCTTCGTGCGCATGCGTAAGCGCATCCTCAACACGACGGAGCGTAAGCGCGCAGCCTCACGTGATAAGGACGCGAATGCCTGATTACTTAGACATCACCCTTTATACTCTTGCAGTCCTACTATCCCTTGCTGGCGTAGTAGGCTGTATACTTCCCTACCCAGGGCATCTCTGCATCCTCGCAGCGGCTTACTGCGCGACCTACACACGCCCCGAGCAGGAGAACTCGATCTGGATATGGGTTATCCTCTATGTCCTCGCCATCGTGGGCTGCTTGGTGGATAATGTGGCAAGCTACTTTGGGGCGAAGAAGTTTGGCGCGAGTAAGCCTGCCCTCTACTGCTGCCTCATCGGGGCTGTCATCGGGGCGTTCTTCTTCCCCTTCGGGCTCATCCTCGGACCTCTGATCGGGGCATTTATTGGGGATTTCCTTATTGCGAAGCGCAAGTTTCCCACCGCCTGTCGCTCCGCGATGGGTGGGCTGATAGGCTTCATCCTCGGAGTGATAGGGAAGCTCGTCATCGCGGGCATCATGATGGTCATCGTCGTGTACTTCACTGGCATTTTCTAAACACATCATCAAGCCTTTATCTCTTTATCCTTGATGAACATTATTGTTATGTTACAATAGGCTGCATGGAAATAGCAACGACATGCGTTCAAGCAGGCTGGAATCCGAAGAAAGGCGAGGCTCGCGTCCTCCCCATCTACCAGAGCACCACATTCAAGTATGAGACGAGTGAGCAGATGGCTAAGCTCTTTGACCTCGAAGAATCGGGATTCTTTTACAGCCGATTACAAAACCCCACGAACGAGGCCGTCGCCGCGAAGATAGCCGCCCTCGAAGGTGGCGTCGCCGCCATCCTCACCTCATCGGGACAGTCGGCGAGCTTTTACGCCATTGCGAATCTCTGCGAAGCAGGTGATCATGTCGTCTCCACCGCAGCCATTTATGGTGGTACTTATAATCTCTTCGCCGTCACGCTCAAGAAGCTAGGCATTAAGGTCAGCTTTGTGAATCAAGATGCGAGCGATGAAGAGATCCGCGCCGCCTTCCGTCCCGAGACGAAGTGCATGTTCGGCGAGACCCTGTCGAATCCTTCCTTGCAGGTGCTAGACATTCGCCGCATGGCTGATATAGCCCACGCCGAGGGTGTCCCCCTCATCGTCGATAATACCTTCACCACTCCTATCAACTGCCGCCCCTTCGAGCTCGGGGCTGACGTCGTCATGCACTCGACGAGCAAGTACATGGACGGACACGCCACGCAGGTGGGCGGTGTCATCGTCGATAGTGGAAACTTCGACTGGGCAGCGCATGCCGACCGCTTCCCCGGTCTCACGCAGCCTGATGATTCCTACCACGGTCTCGTGTACAGCGAAGCCTTCGGCAAGGGTGCGTTCATCACGAAATGTACCGTGCAGCTCATGCGCGACCTCGGCGCTATAGCCGCACCGCAGAATGCTTTCCTGCTTAATATTGGATTAGAAACCCTACATCTCCGCGTCCCCCGTCATTGCGAAAACGCGCAAGCAGTCGCTGAGTTCTTGCAGTCGCAGCCCGATGTGAGCTGGATTAACTACCCTGGTCTCGAAGGCGATCCCTACTATGAGCTCGCACAGTCTCAGTTCAAGGATGGGCAGAGCTGCGGTGTCGTCACCTTTGGAATCAAGGGAGGTCGCGATCGTGCCATCGCCTTCATTGATAGCTTGAAGCTCGTCGCCATCGTCACCCACGTCGCTGACGCTCGCAGCTCCGTCCTGCACCCAGCGAGCCACACGCATCGCCAGCTCAGCGACGAGCAGCTCCTCGCGGCAGGGGTGAAGCCTGACCTCATTCGACTCTCCGTCGGTATCGAAGATGCACGCGACATCATCGCCGACTTACAACAAGCCCTAGCCCAGATCTAAAACATGAAAAAACTCATTCTCGGAAGCCTCGCGGCACTGAGCATACTCAGCCCTGCCCTACAGGCGAAGTCCACCGCGAAGGCGGATCAGCTGCATTCCTACCTCTACGCCGACTTAGACGACCAGCCCCTCATGCGCGTCTGCATCCACAGCGATACGGACGGCGAAGTGCTCAAAGGTCTTCAGTTCAAGCTGAAAGGCGATGCTGTAAACGCTTGTCTGAAATCCTTCAGCCTCTATAGATCGGGTGGTGAGGGTCGCTGTGGTCTCTTTTCTACCAAGACCCCGCGTAATACGGAGCGCAGTACACCTCTGCGCTGGAGCGCGAAGCGTGAAGCGTCCACGGTCAGCTTCACAGGATCTATTCCATTAAAGAAGGGGAATAACTTCTTCTGGCTCACCACCGACACAAAGCCAAAGGCACCTGGTGCGGCTGAGGTGGATGCAGAACTCAGCATCGCGCGTGTGGGAAATGAGAATGTGGACATCACCAGTGGTGACCCTGCGGGCTCACTGCGTGTTTACCCCTTCTATCAGCGCATAGCGGCCTATTACCGCTGCCAGCAGCTGATGAAGTGGGAAAAGGAGCAGCTCACGAAGCAAGACTTCAAGCTCCTGACAGATGTGTACTACTTCAATGTCACCGTCGATGGTGGCGGGAACATCCTAGGCGGTGAAGACCCACTCTTCCTAGAAGGCCTCGCTAAGCTAAAAGAACTACGAGGCAATCAGCCCGTCGATATCATCCTCGGGTTCGCTGGCTGCGATGAGGGCTTCACAGCCGCCTCGGCAAACGCTCACTCACGTAATGAGTTCGCGCGTCAGTTAAAAGCATACTTAGACAAGCATGATCTCGACGGTGTCGACCTCGACTGGGAGTATCCAGACAATGACAAGCAGTGGCTTGACTACGCCTATCTCGTCTATGCGATACGTGAGGCATTCGGCGCGAACAGCAAGACCATCAGTGCAGCGGTGAACATGAACTACATGCCACCACGACAACTTCTACTCGACCAGCTCGACTACGTGAATATCATGTGCTACGACCGAGGCGGTGAGCACGCGACCATGGCTCACTTCAAGGATGACATCAAGAGATCGCGTGCCATGATTCCTGATGTGAAGATCATCATGGGACTGCCCTTCTACTCGAATAATCTGGATGGCACGCGCAACTGGGATCTCCAGACGGGCTACAGCGGCATCTTGAAGGAGAATCCACGACTGAAAGCCAGCGACAATATTGCCACTGTCAAGGGCGGAAGACACTACTTCAATGGCGCACGCCTCATCGGGGAAAAGAGCAAACTCGCTCGCAATGAACGCGTCGGCGGTGTCATGGTCTGGGCTTACGAATACGACATCCCCATGAAGAATTCCCTATCCCTCCGTCGCGCCATGTTCAAGGAAATACGCCGCAAGGCGCGCCCTCGCTTATCAAAGGAATAAGCCCGACAATTTCGCAAGAGATGCCCTTATGACGCGAGATCATGAGGAGCTTTTGTATAGAAAATATAATAAGCTAATTCTTGAGTTCGGCTTCAAGCAGCTGCGCGGCAGAGCTCACGCATTCGTGGCAGGAGACCTTCTGCGCGCTCTTGAGCTCCTTACAGGTCGTGGCGTGATTCAGCTCGGCGAACTTCTTCATAACTTCCTCGCCTCTCACTCCAGCGACCACCATCGCGGCGTGCAGAGCACCGCATATCCCACCCTGCGCCTTTCCTCCACCGCAGCCAGCCATGGGCTCGATGAGGTCATCGCGCTGCGCGCCATGGCAGACAGCTTGGGCGCAGTTCATGCGCAGACCTTGATACTCTTGACGGAAGACGGAGAGGGCTTGAGATGAATAGTCCATGGAAGCAGACTATAATATAGAATCATTCTTGTCAAGCAAGATCCGCAGTGATGCTTACATCAATGTTTACACTTGAAAAAAATACGGTTAGAGTGTATAAGATGCGCATGTCTACATCCGTTCGCACGCGTTTTGCCCCGTCACCTACGGGCTACCTTCATATTGGTGGAGCTCGTACCGCCCTTTTCAACTACCTTTTCGCTAAGAAAATGGGAGGCACCTTCGTGCTACGCATCGAAGACACCGATAAGGAACGTCACAACGAAGAGGCCATGTCTGCCATATTCTCAGGTATGAGCTGGCTCGGGCTGAACTGGGATGAAGGCGAAGGCGTAGGTGGCGATTACGCCCCTTACTACCAGAGCCAGCGCGACGACATCTACGACCGCTACTTTGAGCAGCTCCGCGCCTCGGGCCATGTATACGAATGCCCCGCGCCAAACAAACGCGACACCGATGGGAATGAAATCCCGAACACGAGCGAAGGCACGGTCTGGCGTTTCCGCTTCAAGCGCGAAGGCATCATGACGCTGCATGACATGGTCTGCGGTGATATCAATGTGGACTACACGCAGGAGGAAAACACCCCTGACATGGTCGTCAAGCGCACGGACGGCAGCTACATCTTCCACCTCGTGAACGTCGTCGACGACATCGAGATGAAGATCACGCATGTCATCCGTGGCGAAGACCACGTGATGAACACCTTCAAGCATCTCCAGCTCTTTGATGCCTTCGGAGTGCAGCCCCCTCATTACGCTCACATCCCCCTCATTCAGAATACTGACGGTTCGAAGATGAGCAAGCGCGACGTAGGCGCTCAGCTCGGGAACTACCCCGAAGACGGCTTCCTGCCTGACGCGGTGATTAACTTCATCGCCCTGCTCGGATGGAATCCGAAGAACGACGAAGAAATCTTTACAAAAGATCAGCTCATCGAGCTCTTCAGCCTCGAGAATGTGAACCGTAATGCCGCGAAGTTCGACATCACGAAGTGCAAGTGGATGAACCAGCAGCACATCATGCGCCTCCCGCGCGAAGAGTTCATAAGCCTCGCGCTCCCCTTCTGCACCGCAGCAGGGCTCAGCGACACGGAGACACTGCGCGCAGCTATCCCTACTATCCAAACGAAGGTACAGCTGCTTGCAGAAATCCCCACCTGGTTAAAGTGGCTCGAAGAGCTCAGCTATGAAGAAGAAGCCATGGGCAAGCTCCAGCCAAATGCGAGCGAGCTCCTCGCGCTCTTCGCTACCGCCATCGCCGAGCTGCCAGAATGGAGCGGAGCTGCTGCGACTGCCCTCATTAAGCCGCTGACAAAGCAGGCTGGCGTGAAGGTAGGAGCCATGATGTTCCCACTGCGCATCGCGCTGACGGGTAGCCATGCTGGACCTGATCTCGGTGATGTCACCGAGCTACTGGGACAGGACGAAGTCCTGCGCCGCCTCAGCGTCTTCCCTGTTTAAGCGTATTTTCCATTTAACTACACAGGACACCCAGCATGCGCACAGCGGATTTTGATTATCATCTGCCAGAGGAGCTCATCGCCTCTCATCCCCTCGCCTCGCGTGACGCGTCGCGCATGCTGGTCGTGCACCGTGAGACAGGACTCATCGAGCATAAGAACTTCGCTGACCTCCCCCAGTATATAGGTGAAGGCGATCACCTCGTGCTGAACAACACGCGCGTCCTCCCCTCGCGCTACTTTTCTAATGACGGTGGCATCGAGCTCGTGCGTACGAGCTTCACCGATGCCCTCGCCTGGAAATGCCTCGTGCGCCCAGGGCGTAAGATGAAAATAGGTCGCACTGTCCAGATAGGTGAAGCGACAGGCACAGTCGAGCAGATAGACGAGCAGGGCTACCGCTATATACGCTGGGATAGTGAAGTTGATGACGAGCAGTATGCGAGTCTCGCGCTTCCCCACTACATGAATCGTGAGAGTGAACTCGATGATAAGGAACGCTACCAGACCGTCTACGCACAGGAAGAAGGTGCGATCGCCGCTCCAACGGCGGGTCTTCACTTCACGCCCGAGATGCTCGCCCAGTTCCCGCACAGCTTTGTGACGCTGCATGTCGGCGTGGGCACATTCCGCCCTGTGAAGGTCGATGACATACGCGACCACCAGATGCACACAGAGCCCTACTTCCTCTCCGCTGAAACCGCGACTGCCATCGAGCAGGCGAAACGCTGCATCGCCGTCGGCACGACAAGTGTGCGCGTGCTCGAAAGTGTCGCCGCCCAGAAGGGGCTCCCCCTGCGCGAAGCATCGGGGGAGACAGATATCTTCATCTACCCTGGCTACCAGTTCCGCGTCACGGACGCTCTGCTGACGAACTTCCACCTCCCGCAGAGTACCCTCATCATGCTCGTGAGTGCCCTCGCTGGAAAGGAGCTCATCATGCGAGCCTACGAGGAGGCTGTACGCGAGCGTTATCGCTTCTTCTCTTACGGAGATTGCATGCTGATACTTTGAAAAACGAGTAAAAGATCTTTTTTTAGCTAGAAATGCGGGTTTTTCCTTGTCAAGCCCCCTGCTATTTGTGTAGTATATGCAAGATAAGCATATGAACACTTTCTCCTCATTTCGCGCCGTCGGTATAGCACTTGGTATCAGCTGCTCTCTCGCTACTCTCGTTTCATGCTCCAGCACACTTAGCCCCAGTCGTGCTGCGGCTCAGGTTAAGGAACAGGGTGCTTCTGTCTATAGTTATAACGATCAGGCTACAGCTACTGATCGCGATTGCTTAGAAATGGGAGCTCTTCCTGACCGTGCACGCCGTGCTCTGTCCGACTGGATGAAGAACTCCACCTTACAGCCATTCTCCTATATCTACCCCCAGTACTACGTCACCATCCAGAAGCGTAACAGCCCTGGCTTCAAGTCATGGGCTATCTGCACAGACGCTAAGGGTAATGTCGTCGGTGTCCTCGTACCACGTGGCAACGTGCAGGCATGGGATCTCCCCTTCTCTGCTAACTACATGCTCTACGTCTGCTCCGAAGACAAGCGCGCAGATCTCAGCCGCGGCATCCTCGAAGGTCTCGATGCGAAGGGCATGGATGACTTCCGTCTCGCATCACGCAAGGGTGCTGGTCTCACAGACGCAAAGCACCTTATCTCTGCTCCTACTCCATTAGCCGCCGCTCCTGCACCTGTGAAGAAAGTAGAAGCTCCTGTCGAAGAAGCACCAGCTGAGGAAGAGGAAGAAGAAGTTATCGAAGAAGAAGAAGTAATCGAAGAATCTGACTCTGGTGATGAGTTCGGCTTCTAAGATCTCATATAGACGATTCCAATCATTTTTTACCGAAAGGGGAGCTCGATGAGCTCCCCTTTTTCTTTTTCAGTATCATCGCTATTTTTTGAAATGATAGACGCAAAAATGCGAAGCCTCCACCGAGTGATCCTCGGGATGGCTTCGCACTGAAAAAAAGGGACGTGTGATCAGGTCAGCTTGGCGACGCTCTCTTTGAGCTCTTTGCCTACCTTGAACTTGACTACCATTCGAGCAGGAATAGGGACATCCTTTCCTGGCTTCTTCGGATTACGCCCTACCTTTGCCTTAACTTCCTTCACGTGAAGGGTGCCAAAGTTTCGCAGCACCACGCGGTCTCCATTACTGAGGGTTTCAGCGATGATGTCGATGGCACGCTGGACCACATCATGAACTTCCCCCTGAGTGAGATCAGCGGTGCTTTCCGCACTAATGCGGTTGATGAGATCGCGTTTTGTTAATGTAGTTGACATAATGGTGTGTGTAGCGGTTTACTTACGCTACTATATTTATACAGGAAAAAACGCGCCTTGTCTCTATCAATTTTCCTAACTTCTGAACTTTTTTTGGCATGATTATGAATGACATAGGACTTTTAGGATATTTTTGTATTGACCTTAAATTAAAGTTTCGACAAGCTAGTGGCGACAATGAGAGCCCAATTCACCATCGTACTCACTGAAGACCAAGCGCGAACGCTCAAAGACTTATTAGTTAATGACCCGAGCTTCGAAGCCAGCACTAGAGAACATTCATCGTATTGCTTTGTAAAACAAAAACTTTCCGTAACATATTACAGTAAACGATCCAAGCTTCTCGTCCAAGGCGCGGGCACGGATGAGTTTATCGAGTTCTTTTTAGAGCCGAAAGTGACAGGAATCACCTCCATTGTCGGCGATGCGCTCCCGCAGCTCGACTGTAGCCGCGCCGACGAGGGGGGAAACTCTGAGAGTGATCCGCATTTTGGCATTGATGAAAGTGGTAAGGGTGACTACTTCGGTCCGCTCGTCGTGGCTGGAGTCTACGCCGATCATAAGCTCGCATGGGAGCTGAAAAAAGTAGGCTGCTGCGATAGTAAGACCATCAAGAGCGATGCGCAGATGCAGAAAATAGCCGCGGGCATCCGCGCCATACCGGGTATAGCTTTCGAGGTGGTCTGTATAGGTCCGAAACGTTACAATGAGATGTACGCTGAGATAGGGAATCTCAATAGACTGCTCGCGTGGGGACACGCGCGCGTCATCGCCAGCCTCCATGAGCAGGTGCCTAGCTGCCCACGCGCGCTAAGCGATCAGTTCGCGAATGAATGGGTGCTGAAGCATGCCCTCGGCCAGAGAAAAATCCCCATCAAACTGGAGCAGCGCACGAAGGCAGAAAGCGACATCGCCGTCGCGGCCGCCTCTATCCTAGCGCGCGCGCGCTTCACCTCATGGATGCGTGAGGCGGCTGAAAAGGCAGAGGAAAAGCTACCGCTCGGCTGCGCCCCCCACGTGGTGAAGGCGGGCAAGAAGCTCGTTTCTCGCTATGGTGTAGGAAAGCTCGAAGAAGTCGCGAAGCTGCATTTCAAGCTCACGGGCGAGATCACTAGCCTGCTTTAATATCTTTTTAACTCTATCCCAGCCTGAGAAAAGATCTCGGCTAGCTGCGCCTTCGGTCGCTCTGGCCATTGCTTATTTGCGATCGGACTCGCAGGGCTGGGATGGAGGATAGTACCGAGGGTGAAGGACGCGCCTTCTATTTCTGAGGCGGCGCGTTCGAGCTTCTTCAGAGCATAAGCCCCCACGCCGATGAGGCAGCGGGGCTGGAGTATCTTAATCAACTCGACAAGGTGCTGATGGCACAGGGATTCTACGGCATCTCGCTGCTCCTTCGGGAGCTTGTCGGGGGTGATATTCGCCCCCGATTCACTCATCCAGATGAGGGGGATGTAGTTCGCGACAAATGATTGGCGGAAGAATGCCTCGGCCGTACCATATAGTTCTTCAAACAGCCCCCAGAGTCGCCGACCACTCACCTCGGATCGCGGGCAGGCAAAGCCCTGTATGGGACGCTTCGGGTGCATGGGAACCGGCTGACCGATGAGTGTGTGTATCCCCATCCAGCGGCTCACAGCTTCGACTTCCCCGAAGGGAACTCCCGTCTGCGCCATGCCAAAGGGACCAGGGTTCATCCCGAGATAGAATACGTCGACGCGCTCGCGAACGAAGCTGTTCACATAGGCTTCATAACCCGTCATCGCGTAGGTGAGCGGATTATAAGTATAGGCTACGGGACTGCTAAAGCGTAAGTCCGAACAGGCATCACGCAGGCGATTACTTGCGTCGAGGACAGCGGCAGCGAGCTTAGATGAAGGCATGAGTAGATGGTTATTTCTTTTCTACCAAAGGCAGTTTCATCGTCGAGCTGTTCTGAGGGACGAGCTGAAGGCTCTCGGAGATGGCCTGCGCCATAGCTCTATGGCCGAGCTTATTCGGGTGAACAGAGTCAGTCAGCCAGCTCTTGAGGGGGGGATTCTTCTTATCACCATGCTCAGCCCAGTACAGGGGGTGGTCGACGAGGAGGCATTTCTCTTTTTCGGCGAGCTCACGCACGGCCTCGCGGAACTGGGCATCGCGCTCTTTCATAGCTCTCACAGGATTGGGGACTTGCAGCACAGGGATAGCGCCATACTTACGCACATCTACGACGAGTGTCGCGAGCTGCTCTTTATACTTGTCCAGCGAAACCTTCGAGCGTACGTCATTCACCCCGTAGTTAATAAGGACGACTTCCGCGTCACGATGATGGATGCGCGTCTCATGCTCCGCTTCATAGCGGCTCAGCGTATCACCACTCACGCCACTATTCACCACGCAGTCGCGCATCCTGAATGCGCGCTGGTGCTCCCAGCGTATCATTTCCTCACTGAGCTGGACGAAGCACTGGTAACCGAATGTATGCAGTGCGCCCTGCGTGATACTGTCTCCGAGGAAGTGCCAGAGCATGGGCTTCTTATCCTTGAGTCGTTTCTGTAGTTTCACCGCATCGGGGAGAGCGGCATTTCTCTTAACGAGATCTTGATAAGTATCGTGCTGTAGGGTGGGAGCTGCGCGTAGCACTCCTGTAAGAATGAAGACTAGAGTCAATATGTAGGTAAATAATCGAGCCATGCTCTACGCTAGCGCATACGGCAGGTCATGTCAAGCACACAGGTTTGCACACTGCGTAGCTATTTCATTTTTTATTCAGTTTTATTCTGACTTGACAGGCTTGAATCGTTAGGATAGAATGCTGTTCGTATGAAAAAACGTCTCCGTAAAAAATATCGTGTTGGTGAATTTCGTGAACTTAGCTTCAGTTTTTCTTTTGAATACAAAGGAGATGTCAACTCTGATGACTGCGAAGCTTTCCTCAAGGCTCTCATCGAAGAGTGCATCGAAGCAAATGGTCTGAACTGCGACGGCTACATGACAGAAGACGGCTGCCGTCTCGTGCTCATGGCCGCTGATCCGACGAAAACAAGCGACGAACATCGCAATCTGGTTAAGGCTTGGCTCGACGGGCGCGATGATGTAGAGGTAACTCAGTTCTCCGAACTGGAAAACCTCTGGTACAACGCCTAAGTCCTGCCCCTAGTATACATACCACCCCTAGCTTTTGGTGCGAGCTAGGGGGCAGTCGTAACATGCACCTCTACCCATCTGCCCAGACATTTCTGGGGAATCCCCCACATTACCGAATATATATATGATAGACAAATCAGAACAAGCAGAAGTAGTAAAAGGTCTTAAGGGCATCGTCGCAAATGAAACCGCACTAAGTGATGTCCGTGGTGATGAAGGACGTCTGCTTTACTGCGGCTATGAGATCGAAGATCTCGTCGATCTCTGCTCCTACACAGAAGTTATCTACCTCCTTCTCAACAAGAGACTCCCAAATCGTGACGAACTTGATAATCTCGAACGTCGCCTGCGCAACGACCGCGAGCTCCCTCAGCCTATTTTGGATTTCTTCAAGTCTGCGACGAAGGCCGCTCGCCCTATGAGCGCGCTACGCACCGCCGTCTCCATGCTCGGCATGTATGACGACCGGACGAAAGACCCCAGTCAGGTGAAAGAGATAGGTCTTAGCCTCATCGCAAAAATCCCAGTCATGGCGGCTTACTACTACCGTATCTGTCAGGGACTCGACCTTCCTCCCATCCGCACAGATCTCGACGAGGCGGCTCACTTCCTGTGGCTGCTGAAGGGTACTGAGCCTGATGAAAAAGAAGCACATATCCTCGATGTCGCTTACATCCTCCACGCTGACCATGGCATGAATGCGTCTACATTCTCCGCTCGCGTCACGACGTCTACGCTCTCTGACATCTATTCCGCTATCACGGCGGCGATAGGCACACTGAAAGGGCCTCTTCACGGTGGTGCAAACGAAGCCGTCATCGAGATGCTTAAGGAAATCGGCGAAGAAGAAAACGTCGAAGCTTACATCAATGACAAGCTCGATCGCAAGGAAAAGATCTTCGGCATGGGACACCGCGTGTACCGCACGCTCGACCCACGCGCTCCGCAGCTACGCCGCATCGCTATCCGTCTCACACACACCATAGGCGAGCCTAAGTGGATACGCATGAGTGACATGATCGCGAAGATGATGCGCGCGCGTAAGAATCTCAACGCGAATGTAGACTTCTACTCCGCCACAGTGTACTACAGCCTCGGTATACCGACGAGTATGTTCACCACCCTCTTCGCCATCGCGCGTACATCAGGCTGGGTCGCTCAGATCCTAGAGCAGCTAGAGGATAACGCGCTCTTCCGTCCGCTCTCCCGCTACGTCGGTCCTGACGAGCCCCTACTCGTCCCAGTGATCGACATGCGATAAACCATCTTACAACGCGGAGTTTCCTTAGGAACTCCGCGTTTTTTATACTAAATGCTGTCATGCAGCTTTATCTGCTTTCCTCAGGACTACTTTCATGATAAACTATGCGTGTTAAGAAAGATTTTTAACATCATTCATATGGAAACCACACCACAAAATTACTACTACGTACCCACCGTTATCGAAAAGACGAACAGTGGAGAGCGTGCTTATGATATTTACTCACGCCTCCTTCTGGATCGCGTTATCTTCATCGGCACAGAGATAGACGACACCGTGGCTAATTCCGTTATAGCCCAACTACTCTTCCTCCAGATGTCTGATCCTAAAAAGGACATCCACATCTACATCAATTCCCCCGGTGGTTCTGTGACAGCCGGTCTCGCCATCTACGACACGATGCAGTTCCTGAGCTGCGATATTAATACCTACTGTATCGGTATCGCTGCATCCATGGGCTCTGTCCTCCTCGCAGCTGGCACGAAGGGCAAGCGATTCTGCCTGCCTAACTCGCATGTCATGATTCACCAAGTACGCGGCGGTGCTAGCGGCACAGCAGCGGATGTCGAGCGCACGATTAACTTCATGTTCAGCCTCGATAAGCGTCTCACAGGCATCCTCGCCAAGCACACGGGTAAATCTGAAAAGACCGTGAAGAAGGATCAGGATAGGGATAACTACATGAGTGCTGAAGAATCACTCGCCTACGGTCTCATCGACCGTATTCTCACCCATAAAGAAGAAAGTAACTCCTAATCATGGCATCTAAAAGTCGCTTATGCGCCCTCTGCGGAGGAGAAGAAAACGATGGTCGCCCCATGCTGACGGTAGATGGTACTCACATCTGCTTCCAGTGTGTCGAAGGCATGACCTACAAGATGCTATGCAGTGAGATAGGTGAAATCGCAGCAGAGCGTCTCCTCGCGCTCATCCGCAGCACGCACCCAGAAGTACTCCCTCAGAATGAAGAGGATGACTACACAGCACTAGAAGTCGAGACAAAGGACATCTCCGATCTCGCCACTCCAGCACAGCTCCATGAGTCACTGAATCGCTACGTCATAGGTCAGGATCTCGCGAAGAAGACCCTGTGCGTCGCGGTGTACAATCACTACCTACGCCTGCGTCAGCAGGAGGATGAGGAGAACACGGAGATCGAGAAGAGTAACATTCTTCTCGCTGGTTCTACAGGTTCTGGTAAGACGCTGCTCGCGAAGACTCTTGCGAAGATCCTCGACGTTCCCTTCTGCATCGCCGATGCCACGACTCTCACCGAGGCTGGCTACGTAGGTGAAGACGTGGAAAACATCGTCCTACGCCTCCTCCAAGCCGCTGATATGAATGTGGCGAAGGCTGAGCGTGGCATCATCTACATCGACGAAATCGACAAAATCGGACGTAAGACACAGAATGTCAGCATCACGCGCGATGTGTCAGGCGAGGGTGTTCAGCAGGCTCTGCTGAAGATCATCGAAGGCACAGAGTGCAATATCCCACCGAAGGGTGGGCGCAAGCACCCGAACGAACAGTACATCACAGTGAACACGGATCGCATCCTCTTCATCTGCGGTGGTGCATTCGTCGGACTCGAAGACATCATCCGCAAGCGTCTCGGTGCGTCGAGTATAGGATTTAGCTCGGTGGAAGATGATCGCAATCGCAAGGAATTCACCGAAGCGGAAGTGCTCGCGAAGGCGATACCAGAGGACCTGTTCCAGTTCGGGATGATCCCTGAGCTTGTCGGTCGTCTGCCTATCTTTGCCGCCCTCACCCGCCTATCGGAAGATCAGCTGGTGCAGCTGCTCACAGAGCCTCGCAATGCGCTGGTGAAGCAGTACGCGAAGCTCCTCCAGATGAGCGACGCAAAGCTCACGATACAGCCGGAAGCCCTCCGTGCTATGGCAAAGATCGCCATCGAACGTGGCACAGGTGCGCGCGCCCTGCGTGGCATCTTCGAAAAACTCATGCTTGATGTCATGTACGCTGTCCCCAGCGATAAGGAGATCAAGGAAGTAATCATCACGCCAGCCTGCGTACGCGGAGAAGAAGAGCCTACACTCATTCGAGAGAAGCTTGATCCTAAGCCTGTGGTGAAGACTAAGGCTCGCCCAGGTCGCCCTCGCAAGAACGCAAGCTAAGCTACACACATATCTCATCACACATGCTCGTTCTAGGTATAGAGTCCAGCTGTGACGAAACTGCCATCGCCATCCTTGATAGCGATGGCAGTGCCGTTATGCCACGCCTCCTCAGCTCCGTCATCTCCACGCAGATTCCTATCCATCGTCTCTATGGAGGTGTCATCCCTGAGCTCGCTTCTCGGAATCACTCTGCTGCCCTTCGTGGGGTGCTCGAAGAGGCATTAACTCAGGCTGGTAAGTCCGTGCATGACATCGATGCATTCGCAGGCACGGCAGGACCGGGGCTCGTCGCAGCACTACTCATTGGCAACAGCGCTGCGAAGGCTCTCGCCCTCGCAAGCAGGAAGCCCTATATCGCGGTCAATCACATGGAGGGGCATCTCTTATCCCCCTTCATCGCGCACCCAGCAGGACTCGTGCCCCATGTCGCGCTCGTCGTCTCGGGTGGACATACGCTGCTCATCGACGTACAGGGACACAGCCGCTACCAGCTACTCGGTCGCAGTCTCGATGATGCGGCAGGTGAAGCATTCGACAAGACGGCTAAGATGCTCGACCTCCCCTACCCTGGTGGTCCTGAGATAGACAGGCTCGCGCGCCGAGGCGATCCGACACGCTTCAAGATCCCACGGCCCATGATGCACGAGCCGCATCTGAATTTTTCCTTCTCAGGTCTAAAAACGGCCGTTCTCTACACACTGCCAAAGATTGTCACCTCGGGCGACCCACGTGACCTCGACGAGCAGAGCCTCGCAGACTTCTGCGCTGGCGTCCAGCAAGCCATCATAGATGTGCTGATTCATAAATCTCTACGTGCCCTTAAAGATACAGGACTCAAGACTCTTGCCCTGTCTGGCGGTGTCTCCTGTAACAGCGGTCTGCGTGAGCAGATGACAGCAGCCTGCGCGCGCCGTGGCATCGAGCTCATCCTCCCTGCAGCGGAGTACACGACGGATAATGCCGCGATGATCGCTTACGCGGCTCTCCACCAGATATTAGATGGTGAAACATCGCCTCTATCTACGCCCGTCGACCCGAACATGAAACTGGCGAATATACAAATAAGGGCTTAGGGCGCAAAGTTAGTTTGCTTTAATTTTCAAGATAGTGTATCATAGCTTCCGATGCGATATTTCTCCCTTATTTGTCTCGTATTTTTGATATGCTTCTACGCAGGATTACACGCGGCTGAGCGCGTAAAAATCGCCAGCCTACATCCTGTTTTATCCGACATGGCGCGTAGCGTCGGAGGTGATGCGGTGGAGGTGGTGAATCTCTTCCCCCAAGGGGCGAATCTTCACAGCTTCGACCCCAGCACCGCGCAGCTCGCGGCAGCGGCACAGGCTGAGCTCATCCTCGCCTGCGGGAAGAACATAGAGCCCTACCTCCCGAAGCTTCGCGACTCACTGCCCAGCACCACGACCATCCTCGAGCTAGGGAAGGACATCCCTGACGTCATGCTCCCAGCCAGTCAAGTCCCCGATCCTCACTGGTGGAACAGCCCGGCGAATATGAAGCGCGCGACGCAGACCCTCCTCACGACGCTCATCCAGCGCGACCCTAGCAAGAAGCAGCAGTATGAAAAGGGAGCTCAGGCGTATGCGAAGCTCCTAGATGGACTCAGCCGCGCGGCGAAAATCAGCTTTACGAGCATACCGCATCAGAAACGCGTCCTCGTGACAGGTCATGCCGCGATGAGTCACTTCTGCAAGGAGTTTAACTTCATAGCCGTCCCCCTCTTCGGCGTGTCAAAGGAGAGCGAAGGCGATACCGCAAGCCTCGCCATCCTCCTGAAGCAGCTACGCCGCCGCGAGGTCTCCTGCATCTTCACAGAATTAACAAGCTCACCGAAGATGCTGGAAAATATAGCAAAAGAAATAGGCGCGAGCACCCGAGCGATTAATATGGATGGCGTCCACCAGACCCACAGTGACTACGCGTCCATCTTCCGAGAAAACGTCCAAGCCATCAGCGAAGGACTCAGCACAGAAAGGACAGCAGCACCATGACACCTATCACGAGCAGCATCTTAGCCGCAGCAGGACTAGCCGTCGCTGGCTATCCCCTGCTCCAGCTCACCACAGCTAGCGCCCCCCCACCTGCCTCTACGCCTCAGATAGAGAATCAGAGTGAACGTGCAGCAGCGGAGAAAAATCTCATCACGGTCTATGCGAACCTACGCTACACTGGTCAGCCTACGAGCATCAAGATCTACTGCGCAGGGCGCATCCTGCTGGAAACGAAGGATATCCCAGCAGAGAGTAAGAACTTCAGCTTCACCATCCCTGCTGACACGGGAATGATGGAAATACTCACGGAAGTACGCTGGTCAGAGGGAGAAGACAGTGACAAGCAGCAAGTCATCACCCTTACGCTAGAGCCCAGCCTGAAAGCCTCGCAGTCCAAGACCTGCTGGACTCAGGGAGACTACCTCCACGACATCCTCCTCTTCGTATGGTAAGCCCCCCCTCATCTCATATATGCTGGGGCGCACCGCATGATCACTCGAAGGCGCATCAGCTCGATTTACAAGGCATTTCTGTGCGCTACGGCGACGTGCTTGCACTTGATGACATCCATATGAGCATCAGCTGCGGGCATTCACTCGCGCTCATCGGACCAAATGGAGCGGGAAAATCCAGCCTCATCAACGCCATCGCAGGGCTCATCCCCCTCAAGAGTGGACGCATCCTCTGGGAGGGTGCTGCTCTCCCTCGCCATGAAATAGCCTACATGCCGCAGCGCTCCGAGATAGACTGGAGCTTCCCCCTCACCGTGCGACAGCTCGTCGAGATGGGGCGATACCCCGCACTCGGACTCTGGAAATCCATGAGTCAGCACGATCATGACATCGTGGAAAAAGCCCTGCTCTCCCTCCAAATCACCGATCTACAAGACAGGCAAATAGGTGCTCTCTCAGGCGGTCAGCAGCAGCGTGCCTTCCTCGCACGCGCCCTCGCCCAAGAAGCGCATATACTCCTGCTCGACGAGCCCTTCACAGGACTCGACCTCACAGGCACACATACGCTCGCCGACCTACTGCGTGATCTCGCGCGAGAAGGAAGGCTCGTCATCGCCTCCCATCATGATCTCAAGACAGCACCTCTCATCTTCGACCAGTGCATGCTTCTACGCCAGCGACTCATCAGCTCGGGGAATACGAAGGAGGTGCTCACGGAAGAACACCTGCGCACAGCCTACGGAAAACGCTTATCCCTATAAACAGCATGAATGAGTTTTTAGAATTCCTCCGCGAGCCCATCGCGCAGCGCAGCCTCTGGGCATGCGCGTTCATCGGCTTTACAAATGGCTTCGTCAGCGCGCTCGTCATCCTGCGCCGCACGGCTCTCCAGATAGGCTCGATCTCTTGCGCCCTCCTCCCAGGTATCGCATTAGCCATCCTCCTCTTTGGCTTCGTGCAGTTGACCATCCTCTTCGGTGCTATACTGGCGGCTCTCATCGTCGGGTTGGGCTCTATCTTCATCTCTCGCACTTCGGCGATTAAGCAGGATACGGCTCTCTCCATCATGCACTCCGCAGCTTTTGCGACGGGATATATCATCCTCGTGCAGATAGGGTTACAGCAGAAGATAGATGACTGGCTCTTCGGCAGCATCATGAGCATGAGTCATATGGATCTCTGGATAGCCTACGCGACAGGAGTGTTTGCGGTCTTAGGCTTAACTATATTCCAGCGTCCACTGCTCATTTTTCTCTTTGATGCGCGCATGGCGAGCTCCATGGGCATACCGACGCGCGCGTTCCAGTATGGACTCTTCACGCTGACCATACTGGTGCTCGTGTCCTCGCTGCAAGCGGTGGGCTCCTTCCTCACACTGGGGCTACTCGTCGCACCAGCCGCGACAATGTCGCTTCTCACGAATAAAAGCCAGTATATATTCTGGGGCGGCGGGGTCATCGGCGCGCTCGCTTCTGTCATCGCCTTTTTCCTATCCTACCCTCTCGCCTGGCACTTAGGCGCGACTATCATTATAGTACTAGGCACATTTTTCTTTACAGCTTATACAATTGCATACCTTAAAAAGAATAATTCCAAAGGTATTCCTACTTAACTACCTAAGTAGTAGGAAATAAATTGGGGTATTTTTTTCAGAAAAAATCAGATTTCCCCTTGTCAATCCTAGGGCTCTTTGCTAAGCTAGCGGCATGGAATACGCATGCCTCACCACGAGCCTAGAGACGGCTCGCACCTTGAACTTATCCTACAATTCAGCCGAGGAATGGGTAACTGACATCCCATGTTGCTATGGTGGTCTAGGAGTCATGCCTACTCCTCTCCACCTCTTGGCCAGCTCTATATCGAGCTGCATGGCCACATGCATCTACCTGCGCGCGGCAGAACTCGATCTCCCTGGTCAGGGTGTGCGCATCGAAGCGGCGGTGAAAGAAGATAATGTCAACATTCTCGGATTTGACTTTCACATCTTCGTCCCGCATGCTCTCGCTAGCATGGAGTCAGAGATGGAAGAAATAGCACGCACATGCCACGTCATGAAAATCATCCGCACAGATCTACTCATTGACATCACAGTAAGTCTCATGGATAAGAATCAGGCAGATTCTTGCGGTTAAAATCACTCATAATCTTGAACACAAAAATGCGCCTCGCTTGAGGCGCATTTTTCGTAACTCTCTATCGCGAGATCCTATGATCCGCGTCTTGGAGAATCGATCTCTTAGTTATAGAGTGACGAGCCAAGACGACGCAGCTTTTTCACCAGCGTGATGCGCGCACCGGATGATACGCGGTCTGTGAAGAGCTTCCCCTCAAGATGATCGCACTCATGCTGGAGGCAGCGAGCAAGCAGTCCACCACAGTCTATCTCTAGCACGCTACCATCGAGTTGCTGTAGTTTCGCCTTCACACGCATGGGGCGTGAGACATTCGAGCGGATATCGCGCACACTCAGGCAGCCTTCTGTGAAGAGCTCTTCCTTTCCATAGGGCTCGATTTCGGGATTGATGAAGACCATGGGCATGATGGAGTACAGCGAGCACTCTTCACCATTCACCGTGATATTTTCCACGTCCTCCTCTTCTTCATCTTCTGGGATGTCGATGACCACCATGCGCACATTGAGTCCAATCTGAGGAGCTGCTAGCCCTATGCCATTAGCGGCATACATCGTTTCGAGCATGTTCTCGGCTAGGGTTTGAATCTCTGCATCTACCTGCTCGATAGGCGCACTCTTCGCACGCAGAACAGGGTCTCCATATTGTTTAATCTGTAAAAGCATAGTACTATTTCTGCATTGAACATAACATCATACACCGCACTCTGTCAAGCGTAACTTAGCTTCGTGGGGCGTTGGACTAGGAGTTTTCTTTGACATGTTAGATATGTTTGTAAAATGGATTTAGACAAAATCCAGATTAAGCTAAAATTTTTCTTGCATTTTATGACACGATTTGTTATTAATAGCTAAGATTTCTCTTTTACATCATGAAAATTAAGTCTCTAATACTTCTATCGCTACTATCACCCCTCCCCCTCATCGCTCAGAGCTACATGGCAGAGGGAATAGATAAGGATGACTTCACAAACTCCACACTTTTCTTCGACTCTGGTAAGGGTAAATTCTGGTCAGGAACTAGCACCGACCCTCATACTGCCGCTTACGACGGTGTTTCGAAGCATCTAGATGGTACAAAAACGATGACGGATCTCTTGGGCGACCTAGCAGCCTCCATGTCAAGCAGCGATCAATCATCAAAAGTGAATGATTACCTGCACTACACCCCCCTGAAGCGAGATGGGCTCTCCTGCTGGTATCAGTCAGCGGCTAACGTGCTTGAATACTGGCAGCACAGCTATGGAGTATTTGGTCAAAAAACAGCAGTATCTGGTTACACTTACGACAAAAAGTATCTAGAAGACTTCAAAGGGACCCAATCCCTCGATATAACTTATCTTTTCAACAACAAATTGGACGGGAGATACACAAGCAGCTTCGGTACAGCCGTCGAGTGGTATCTCAACGGTGAGGGAGGCTACTTTAATGCAGATGATGTTCAGTATGGCGTCACGGCACAAGATGGTGGGTACTTTGGAAAGTATTTCAGTGATATCAATACTAGCGCAGGAGTATACTTCACTACATATAAATCAGAGAGCTACATGGATACGAACTCCATATCTACCTTCAAAGACAGGTTAGCATCTAGCTTAGGCTACGAGAAAGATGAGAATGGAACCTACATCAAGACAGACAAGGGCAGCATAGCCTCGCTTCTCCTTGATCCTAACGATTATAGCACAAGACACTATGTCACGTGCTACGGATTCGAACAGACCTCAGACGACAATGTGGTAGCTCTCTACCTAGCGGATTCTGACGATGAGGAATATGCGATGAAAAAGGTTTATGTAGAATTCGACGGTGATACGTTTAAGCTTTACGAGGATGAAGGCTGCAACGTTCTGTGGTCAACATACGGGAAAAGCAATTGGACAGTCTATCAATCCTTCAGCATCGACACCCCCGACTCCCTCAAACAACTCGAAGACTCCTACAATAAGGCGGATAATGAGCAGGTATGGAGCGGTGGTCTCAGCGAGTGGGGTGGCACAGACGACACAGATGACGGAGGTATCGCCACTTACCAGAGTGGCTGGGTACGCTATGCAAGTAATCAAGTAGATAGTTCTCTTGATGGGTACTTCCATAGCAAGACCGATGACACACGCGCCACTGTATTTAATGACTACATCGAAGAGGGCACACCCACCGTCAGCGAACGCAGCATCAAGCTCGCTACAGATATTACCACGCCTAGCGTACTCATCGATAACACAAATATCGCCTACAGCTTCATCGGCGAAGGGTACTACCTCGCCGCGGATACTCTCACGAAGTCTGGTAGCAATAGTGCCAGCTTCAGCAACACGAACCTCGCCGTGCGAGAAGTGACGGTTAACGAAGGCAGCCTGAAGCTCACCAGCAGCGATGTCACAGGTGGAGCGACGGTAAACGGCGGAACTCTTGAGCTCTCGGACACCACTGTCGAAGGCAAGGTCTCCGTCCTGACCTCAGGCGAGCTCCTCGTCACAGGCGCGACGAATACGATTAACTCAGGGCTTACCCTCGCAGCAGGATCTGACATCAAGTTCAGCTCCACCGACGCGAAGGTAACGATCACAGGTGAACTCATCATCGACAAGAACTTCCAATCGGAAGGCTCTATCATCGGCACGATCGCCCTGAAGGGGAATCTGACAATAAAAGATGTCGCACAGCAGACAAGACTCTCATACGCCAACCTACTGAGCGTGGATGCCACTAGCACCGAGATCGCGACTCTCAATGCGAACCTCGACTTAACTGAGGCATCTACCTTAACCATGAACGGGGGGCTTTCTCTCGGTGGTGATTTACTCCTGAGTTCCACGAATAAGCTAACGCTGGACTTTGAGAGCATGCCACAGCTTGATGAGAACAACTACCTCGTCCTCTTCTCAGATATACAGAATCTGCGCATTGATGGCATGATCGCAGGAGCTGATACAAACTACTTCGACTACATGGAACTCTCGCCAGAAGTACAGGCATCTCTGGGTGCTGATAGCACCTTGAACTACGACGCAGGCACAGGGCAGTTCTTCATCGAAACAAAGGGCGTGCCTGAGCCTAGCAGCAGCGCACTAGCTCTACTAGGGCTCGCAGGACTACTCACACGCCGTCGACGCAGAGGCTAAGATCCCATTCATACAATCGAAGCAGCGTAGCCGCGTTATCGCAGTTACGCTGCTTTTTTTGAGGCATAAAATCTGAGCAATAAAAAACCTGCAAGCTTGTGACTTGCAGGTTTTTCTAAGGGGATGGGCAGAGAAGGATTCGAACCTTCGAAAGCAATAGCTAGCAGATTTACAGTCTGCCCCCTTTGACCGCTCGGGAATCTACCCATTCGATCCGCTTTGCAGCGGGTGCGCAGGCATGATACAAAAAGTCAGGCAGGAATGCAAGCGAAATCCGCAGAAAATTTAAAAATACTTTTGCACACAAGCAATAAAAAACCTGCAAGCTTGTGGCTTGCAGGTTTTTCTAAGGGGATGGGCAGAGAAGGATTCGAACCTTCGAAAGCAATAGCTAGCAGATTTACAGTCTGCCCCCTTTGACCGCTCGGGAATCTACCCATTCGATCCGCTTTGCAGCGGGTGCGCAGATATCTTACAAAAAATCAGATTGGAATGCAAGCTTTTTTCGTACATTTTTTCATTTTATTTTTTGAAGTGCATTTTTTTCAAGCTTGCTAAGCATGCAAGAAAGTTTTAGAATAAAAGCACCCAAGTCATGTGCCCTACACTACCACAGTCATCCCATCCCCCCGCTGATTCTGCGATCATGCACCCCATTGATCGCGATCGTCAGCGTGCAAGCGAGCGCGCAAATGCACTGAACATCCCCGATCACAAGATTATTCGCAGCATAGGCTATGGCTCGTATGGTGAGGTTTGGCTAGCGCAGTCGATCACGGGCACTTATCGCGCGATC
This sequence comes from uncultured Akkermansia sp., assembly GCA_964370425.1. Taxonomy (GTDB): domain Bacteria; phylum Verrucomicrobiota; class Verrucomicrobiia; order Verrucomicrobiales; family Akkermansiaceae; genus Akkermansia. The sequence goes on from CAYJJD010000037.1 coordinate 24,560, forward strand.
AAAACCATATGGCGAGACGACTTCTCGGATGACGCTAGTTTCAAGCGCGAATACGAGGGCTTACTCTTCTATGAACCAATCGCGCGCAGTCACCTCGGGCTCGTTCATATTCTTCATATAGGTCAGCAGCAGGGGGAGTCTCCTATGTACTACTATGTCATGGAACTCGCCGACGATGCTCTGACTGGGGCGATCATCGAGTCAGAGCGTTACACTCCACGCTCCCTTCTTAATGATATCAAGCGATACAATAACAGCCCTATGCCTATCGACATCGTCATTAACGTGGGCTGCCAGTTAGCGCGCGCTCTACGCTACCTGCATGAGCAGGATCTAACGCACCGCGATATTAAGCCTGCGAATATCATCTTCGTACATGATAGGGCTAAGCTCGCAGACGCAGGGCTCATCGCTCAAGGGGCGAAGCAGGGCTATGCAGGTACGCCGGGCTATGTTCCACCCGATGGCGCGGGGACGCCGCGTGCTGACGTCTACGCGCTCGGCATGGTTCTCTACGAGATGATCTCGGGACGAGATCGTATGGACTTCCCCGACCTGCCAGATGAGATTCCCGATATAGATCAGCGAGAAAAATGGCTCGCGCTTAATCGGACTATTTGCCTTGCGGCTAGTCCTCAGATCACGCCTGAAAGTATCACCACTGCCGATGAGCTTCTTCTCCAGATCGAGCAGATCCGCATGGGGGTCTATAAGAAAGAGTCTCGCTTTAAGCAATGGCTGAAGGAACTGAAGCTTCGCCGCCTCTTCCTCTACGCATTACCCATCATTCTGCTCCTGCTCGCCTTCCAGCATATGCCTTCAGATATACGCGAGCGCATCGAGAAGGCTTATATCCTTCTCACGAATCCGAATAGCGATATCAACTTACCTAAGACCGCAGGCAAGGAACAGCACGTAAGCAATCCGTCCTCTTCCACTATATCTAATGACGGGCAGCTTTACGTCATCAGCACGCCCACCAGTGCGTCTGTGTACAAGCTGAATGGTGAATATATCAACGAGACCCCCTTCGGTCCGATGATTCTCCCCGCGGGTACTCCCGTCCGACTCGTGCTACGCAAGGAAGGCTACGCTGACATGACGGTGGAAGGTGAGATCAAGCCCCGCGAGGTTCTCTCCCTAGGAGGGGATCTCTACCCATTGGATCTCCCACAGGTAGATCACGAATGGCGCGATGCCCTCGGCAGTGCTTACGAAAGCCAAGGAAAACAGCATCTGTCAAAGCGCCCTATTCTCAAGGAGAACTTCGAGCGATTCGTTAAAGAAACTTCATTTGTCGACAAGAGTAGCTTCTCCTCCCTCTTGGACGAACAGACAGGCGCAGAAATCATCCTCACAGACATCAGCATCGCAAACCTCTACAGCGAATGGCTAACGAAGCAGTGTGAAAAGCAGGGACTCATTGATGAGAGTTTCATCATCCTCCCGAAGCAAGACGACAGCATCAAGCCCGTGGATAAGCACCACGCGTACCGCATCGCTGTCGCGCAGCTCCCGCACACACCCATCACTATTTTTACGAATCCTGCAGGAGCGTCCGTCATGCTGAATGGGAAGTACCTCGGCGTCACACCAGTGGTGAATAAGTCAGTCCCCCACGCACCTTATCACCTAGAGCTGCGCCTCCAGCGTCACAAGACTATCTATCATAGCGGATTCTCCCCCGAGAACATGCGTCTCAACTTCCAGCTAGAGCCGACGAATGCCGTTTCATTCAATACACCGTGGTTCAATAGTCTGGGGCTGAACTTCATCCCGCTGGGGAACAATCTCATGGCTGGAGCTACAGAAATCCGCATACGAGACTACGAGCAGTACTGCCAAGACACAGGCAGTCCCATTCCTGTAAAGCCCGCTTACCCCTTTAACGAGCACTCCCCAGCTGTGAATGTAAGCTGTGAAGATGCAGAAAAGTTTGCAGAATGGCTCACGGCGCAAGAAAGGTCAAAAGGTATCATCGAGTCCAGCGACCATTACAGACTCCCTACCGATCAGGAATGGAGTCGAATGGCTGGGATTAGTCAAGAAGTGGGCACTCAGCCATTCGAGCGTAATCTCCACCACGTGAAAGAGGGACATATACGCTACACCTGGGGTGATCGCTGGCCACCAGAGAACTCCACGGGGAACTTCGCCGACAAGGCCGCGATCCAGCACGTCGTGCTCAATCGCGTCATCGAAAACTATGAAGACGGCTACGCATACACGTCGCCCGTCGGCAGCTTCACGCCGAACGCGCTAGGGCTCTTTGACATGGCGGGTAATGTACAAGAATGGGTCAGTGACTCCTACGGTGGGCCTCCTGACTTCCGCTTCCTTCACTATGGTGTGGTACGCGGAGGGTCATTCTATTCCTTCCATCCGACTCAGGTGTCGTCATTCTCGCGTACGCCTAAGCCGAGGAATACGAGCGATGATCACACGGGATTCCGACTCGTTCTTGAGAGAAAGCCGTCAAGCTTCTGATCTTTCTGTATCAAAACGATGTGACTAATACTAATTTGGGCTTGATGAAACTAGAACAAAAAGCTACAATCTTCACGTGAAATTTGTAATCGTAACTGGAGGTATAGCCTCAGGAAAGTCAAGCGTCGTAGAGATATTACAAGAGCTCGGTGGAAAGGGCTTATCTGTCTTTGACTGCGATGCCGCACTCGCACGACTTTACCAAAATGGCCGCCTCTCGCGCGATCTTGTCACCCTCTTCGGCGCGGAAGTGCTGAAGGAGAATGGTCATGTGAACAAGGATTTCTTACGCGACATCCTTGTAAAAGACCCAGAAGGGAAGGCGAAGCTCGAAGAGCTCATCCACCCTCGCCTCATGGAACTCTGCCGCAAGGATAGAGAACGCGCAGAAAAGTCAGGAGAGACGCATACCTACGTCCTCGACATCCCTCTTTTCTACGAGAGCCACAGCACGCGTGATATCATCGCGGATAAAGTCTGTGTCGTCGCCGTCAGCGAGGAAACGCAGCGCACGCGCCTCATGGAGCGCGACTCTTGCAGCGCAGAGAACGCCAGCGCACGCATGCTCGCACAGATGCCCACTCAGGAAAAGATAGACCGCGCCGACCTCGTCTTCTGGAATGAAGGCAGCCTCGATACACTCAAGGAGCAGGTCGCACACTTTTATCAGCAGGAACTCGCCAGCGGAGAGTCTAGCATCATGACGATCCCTGATTCTATCCATATCAACGACTGGCGCGAGCTCCCCTACCACGAGTTACAGATCATCGCGGATTCTCTTCCGAAGCAGGGGCTGCGCTCACTCCCACGCGCTGAGCTCGTACAGGAGCTCTGCCGCTACTACCTCAGCCGCGGTGCTACCGTTACAGCGACAGGTGTGCTCGAAAAGTCTAAGGACAGCTTCTTCACCCTGCGTGACGCGAAGCGCAGCTTCCGCCCGCAGGCAGACGACATCTACTTCTCACAAGACCTCCTCCACCGTCATCAGCTGCGCGCTGGTAATGAAGTCACCGTAAAGCTACGCCAACCACGCGGAAAAATGGACCGCTACCTCGGCGCAGAGAAGGTGCTCCAAGTGGAAGGTGTCGATCTGGCAGACTTCGAGCAGAAGCCCCACTTCGATAAGCTCACCGCCCTCATCCCGACGGAGCGTCTCATTCTCGAACATCCTAAGCTGAAGTTCCCCTCCATGCGTGTGCTCGACCTCATTACACCACTAGGCAAGGGGCAGCGCGCTCTCGTCGTCGCGCCACCTCGCGGTGGTAAGACAGTCTTACTCAAGACCATGGCTAAGTGCCTGCGTCGTAACTACCCAGAGGCGGAACTCCTCGTGCTCCTGCTCGACGAACGCCCTGAGGAAGTAACCGACTTCGAAGACACGGTGAATGTGAACATCTACGCCTCCACCTTTGACGAGCCTTCTCGCCGCCACGCTCAGCTCAGCGATCTGCTACTGGAGCGCGCACGACGACTTGTCGAGCAGGGGAAGGACGTGATCATTCTTCTGGACTCACTCACGCGACTTGCGCGTGGTTACAATGCGAACCAGTCTGGCGGTCGAGTCATGTCTGGCGGACTCGGTGCTCAGGCTCTGGAAAAACCACGCAAGTTCTTCGGAGCAGCGCGTAAGGTGGAAGAAGGCGGCAGCCTTACCATCATCGCGACCTGCCTGATCGAGACAGAGTCCCGCATGGATGATATCATTTTTGAAGAGTTCAAAGGTACAGGTAATATGGAAATACGTCTTGACCGCGAGCTCTCTGAGCGTCGTATCTACCCCGCTATCTCCATCCCCCAGAGCGGCACGCGAAATGACGACCGACTCTACCATCCTGACGAGATGCAGCGCATCCTACAGCTGCGCCGTCAGCTCGCGTCACTCCCCGGCTGGGAAGGACTCGAAGCCCTGCTGCGTGAGATCAACAAGACGCAGAACAACGCGGAGCTTCTTCTCAAGGGAATTTCTATCTAATAAATTCCCTCGATACAAAGAGTGCACCCTCCCTGATCTTATTCACATCGGGCGCAGCACGAAGTGCTACTGAGATGGCGTTTTACATATCAATACTAAGCTCGAGTATAGAACCATACTCGAGCTTATTCATCCCTCGCAGCCTGATATCAAGTGCATAATCGCGCTACACTCTACACTCGAAAGCCCAGCGATGAGCCATTTATGCGACTGAGCACATCGAGATGCCCTGCCGCGACGCGAGCTTTCAGCAGCGGAGCTGTCATTGCATTACTAGCATCTCTCCCTTCTAACGAATAGATTTTTTTTACTTATTCACAGCTCATGAGTGTTATTCACAGGCTGACAGAAGCATTTGTGAAGAATACTCCCTGCATTCCCGAAACACGTAACGAACAAAGCGAGTATAAATTTTCATATCTGAT
>CAYJJD010000038.1:0-29336 GCA_964370425.1 uncultured Akkermansia sp.
TCCCTGCCAATAGCAGCAAGACGGTGACCTACACCTACGTCTACAAGACCTCCACCCTCCTTCCTGAAAAAACAAACAAAAAATAATCATGAAAATATCCCCCCTCATCGCCCTCTCCCTCACCCTCGGGAGTCTGAGTCTCATGGCGAGCGAAGTCGAATTAAAAGCGACAAAGCTCTCCCTCTTTAAAGCAGGCTACGGCTACGTCAGCCTCGAAGGCACCTTACCAGACGCGACAGACGTCGAGCTGAAGTCCCTCCCCATCCCCGTCCACGGCAGCTTCTGGGTAGAAGCAGAGCAGGGAGTAGAGATAGACAGAGTCGTCTCCAGCATGAAGAAGTACAAGAAAAACCTCCACATATCCGAGGCGAATCTCCTCATCTCCAACCCTGGGAAAAAGGTCACCCTGCGCTTCTCCAGCACAGGAGCCGACGACGTACGCAGCATCACAGGTAGCGTCGTCGCCCCCCCGAAGGTAACGAAGCTAGAGAAGAAGCACACCGTATCCGTCAATGAGCTCACCGAAAGCGACTCGCCTGATCATCAGAATATCATCTTGTTCCAAACCGAACAGGGACTCATCAGCATCAATGTCCACAACATCGAAGAAATCAACTTCCACGAGCCCATCACCTTCCCGACAGAGATCGTAGAAAGCCCCATCGTCACGCTAGAGCTAGAGAAAGCCAGCGCAGGGAAGAAAATCTACACAAACTGCCTCAGCGAGGAACTCAGCTGGATACCCAGCTACAGACTCGAACTTAGAAAGGACGGCACAGCCACCCTCGATGCGAAAGCAGCGATTATTAATAACACGATAGACCTGGAGAATGTCAGTCTTGAGCTCGTCTCTGGCGCACCGTCTCAGCTCGACACCTCGCAGATAGACCCCATGGCACTCATCACAGAAGATGTGTTGCAGCAGGCCTTTGGAAAACAGATACTAGTCACAGAAAACCGCATCTACAGTAAGCCGTTTAACAGGCAATACGTGAATACCAACTACAGTAACAACTACATAGCTTCAAACGGTCACTTCGAAGACGACTTCGAAGATGAGTCAAGCGACGACGCTGATGCCACCCCCGCGCAGGGCACCGATACAGGCGAGCTCTTCTTCTACCCAGTAGAGGGCTTCAGCATGAAGGCAGGTGATGTCATCACTCAGCCACTCTATTCCACCACCTTAGCCTACAAGAAGATCTACACGTGGAAGCTTAATGACCCCACCGAGTTTGAGGTAGAGCTAGCGAAGAACACCCCAGAGAACCTCTGGAGCTGCATCCGCTTCACGAACCCGCTCGACATGCCCCTCACCTCAGCCCCCATTGAGATCATCGAGGAAGGACGCTTCGCAGGGATGAACAAGATGGAGTACACCCAGAGCCAGTCCGACTGCACCATACAGCTCAGCCGCGCGCTCAGCATCGAGGTGAAGAAGGAAGCCGCCATCATCGACTCGAAACGCATCAGCATGGGCTTCAAGTCAGGCTCGCGTAACGAGAGCACCTCTGATGTCACCCTCACGATGCAGAACAACATGGATGAAGCCATCGAAATGGAAGTCAGCCAATCCGTCGTCGGTGATATCATCAGCAGCAGCGATGGCGCGAAGATACAGAGCCGAGCGAATCCCTACGCCTCTTACAACAAACTACAGCACACGATACGCTGGAATATCACCATCCCAGCGAAGAGCAAGAAGGAGCTGAAGTTCCAGTACAAGTTCATCGACTAAGAGCGAGCTCTAGGAGACCTCACTTGCGGGGTCTCCCACAGCTCTTCTCCCATGAAGTGAACTCAGGCTTTATTCCAATCGGCCACTCATCAAGCCCCGCTCTTTTCTCCAAAAGATCGGGGCTTGAACATAGAACTCTTCTACAAAAATCCTGAGAATGGGTGACTTATCCTCAGTTTCTATTATGCCATGAGTGACGCATTGTTTCGGTCTAATCTAACTAAGACCACAGCACTATTTGCCTATAAAAATTAGCTGGAATCCCCTTCAATTGAATATCTAATTTCAGTGATGGTTCTATCTTTGACGAAGCATTGTGCACGCGCAATGATATAGACCAGCCCTCATCACATGAGATCAATATCGTATTTCTTGAAGACTTCTTATAGTCAATTTTTAGAAGACATGTAGGCAAGGAAAGCTTAGGAATCGTTGTTTCGGGTTTCGATAGCTTACTTGCCTTATTCAATGTACCATTGAGATTAAACCCTTCAATTTCACTGACCTTTCGACTATTATCTGCTATAATTTTATAGAAGTCGTTACGCCCTACGAGGTATTGTATCAGTGCAGCGGGGATAGTTTCGGGGTTCTCAGCATCCAGTCTCATTATTTCCTCTTTAAAGGCATCCATGAGTGGTCTGTAGACAGTGCCTTCTTTGTCGTCTAGATCTCTCCATAGAGCTTTTTCCTCTCTTTTTTTAGCAAGAAAATCGAATATAGGTGCGATATTCTCGAAGTAGTCATGTGAACAGGGAACACCAAACCATTTCGCACCAAAATCCAAGCTGTTCGACAATCGCGAATGTTTCAATGCTTTGTGATTATGCTTACATGAAATCCCTATCTCCCAGCCATTTTTTTGTCTAATACAGAGAACATCACGCACATCACCGTCCTTACCTTTAGCATCTTCTTGCAGCGAGATGATGAGAGGCTCATTCCCATCAGGATGTTTTAAGCGAGGTTCGAGTCGGAGTATAGCGCCCAATGCCGCGACTGAGGCTTGGTCAAGAGAGCTCTGCATTTCCTCGCCTACTCCTTCATAGTATCTTTTTGCTATATTGTACGATTCATTTTCAACAATACTAACGCTCTGCGTGTGTCGTAAACTTTCGTATAAGCACAGTAGGCATGCGTATTCAAATGCCTTCCCCTGCTCGATCTGTTTTGTCATGCTTCAAGTGTCTGTTTAATTTTTGCGGCTATGATTCTGGAGAGCTCCACAGGAACTGCATTACCTATCATCTTATAGCCCACATCTAGATAATCATACACAAAGTCAAAATCATCGGGAAATCCCTGTATACGAGCACATTCCCTAATAGTCATTCTTCTGTAAAGATCTTCTTTTCCCGGCACAAATATGCGTTTATTAGCTTCGACGAGTTGCATTTTCGGTGCTTGAGGGTGCAGCTGGCACTGCCTACCACTCGCCTGTACGGTGAAGGCCTGCTCGTCCCATGAGCGTACTCGGTTTCGACTCATGAATATACTGGAATATCCTCCTATAAAATATTCATGGTTCAGTACTTCTAGTTTCGGGTTTTTACGGTTTTTTTCCTGCGCTGGTACTGCTGAATCTCTTAAATCACCTATTGCCTGCTTGAGGGTTTTCTTTTCCTGCTGTGAAGGTGTCGTCTGATCAGGAAAGATAAAGTGCTTGTTGAGATCTTTCCTAATACCTATATAGAATACGCGCTTTCTATCCTGCGCTACGCCGTAATCAGCGGCATTTGCTAGTGTGATACTCACGTCATAGCCACAGTCTTCAAGCATCGTGACGATGTTTTTCACGGCTTGGGAATGTCTATTAGCGAGCATTCCTGAAACATTTTCAGCAAGAAAGAACTTCGGCTTCTTATTTTTCAAGATACGTATGTATTCATAAAAAAGCTGTCCACGCGCATCTTCTATCCCTCGTAGGCTTCCAGCCTCACTCCAGCTCTGACAAGGTGGACCTCCGATAATGCCATCGATCTCATCGGGAAAATCAGATTCCTTAATATTGCGTATATCACCGCGTATCAGAGGGGCTGAGTGATTCTTCTCATAAGTCGCCCATATGGATGAATCATACTCATTCGCCATAGCGATAGTAAAGCCTGCTCTCTCAAAGCCTAAATCTAAACCACCAGCACCTGAAAATAAGCTTATTACCTGCATCGTCTTGAAAATTGAATATCGCAAGCTGATTATAACATCACTTCTGATCTTATCAACTGAATTCTTCGAGATTGGGGCGTAGAGGAAATGGAACACACAAAAAACCGCGTCATGACTGACGCGGTTTTTGTGTTAATGTGCTAATTTCGCAAAGTGCCCCTTAGGGCATCTTGCGAAATTAGCAGCTTCGGATTTTGCATGCAGTTTGGATGATAATTTACGGCGTTTGGGCGCGCATAGCGAGCTATGTAAGCCCAAAAAGCTGTAAATTCTCGCCAAAATGCGGCAAAAGGCGTGCTGTTTCGCTCATTTTCGAGACCATCATTCTACTCGGACTAATTTCGCAAGGTGCCCCTTAGGAGGCTTTCAGATTTTTCTGAATCGCAGGGTTGACGGCTTCGGGCTTGCAGGGCATGCCGTACTCGTTAAACCATGGGAACATGTCTTTCTCCAGTGCCTTAGATATGATGGCGACGGTGTCGTCCCATGAGTAGCGCGCGCTGAGTCGGGCGGGAACGTACTTGCGCTTCGCTTGGAAGTACTTCGCCATGAAGTCTGCGTCGAGCTTGCGCATTTCTTCGTAGACCCAGAAGGATTTCCCCCAGTGGATCTCATTCTTCTGACCTGCGCTGAGCTCAGGGGTGCCATTCCCATTAATGTCATAGAGCTTCATCGTGGGGTCGATGCGTGAGGCGCGTGCTATGTTTTGCTTAATGCGACGATCGCCTTCTTCCTTGTAGCCGCCATCGCCCATGACGAGATCTCCAACGTAGGTGGCGATGGGTTCATTCGATATTTCTGGGTGTGGAAGTACCCAAGAATGGACAAACTCATGTGTCAGGAATTCATACATGCCGTGCTGCACCTTGGGGAAATCCTCCCAGAAGACGGCGAGTCCGACGAATGCTCCCGAGGAGAAGCCGCCTCCATCCGTGGCTAGTAGCCCGATGGACGCGCCCATTCCTTCAGACAGGGGGACTCCCATGCGCTTTTCGATGAGAGGGAGGCATGTGTTACTGATATCCACCATGCAGTCGTAGCTGGACTTCAGATAGTCGCTGTAGTAGTAGGTGATGCCGTTGACGGTGTTCTTATTCTTCGAGGCGTTAAGTGAGCCGTCTGGGAGTCGCTTGGCGGGGTCGACGGGCTTATTCGCGCTCGCGGCTTTCAGCATGGGGCTCACCCACGCGGCATTGATATTATCCTTTCCATTCGGGTTACTCCCAAAGAGGCTACGCGAGGCCATGATGACGCTGCCCTTGCCCACGCGTCGCTGGGCGATGACGGGAGCTCCTGTGGAATCGCTGACGAGTACGGTCCATTTCGCAGGATTCTTGAGAATGAGTGTACTGCTGCGATGTCCTTCGATATCTTTCACATCAGGGGCTATTTTCTTCAGCGCGTCAGTGGCTTGGTAGGGTAGCTTCGCCGCTGGACCGAAGGACGCTCCCACGGTGGCAGCTAGGGCGTTTTGTCCGATGTTTCCTTCTTGGCCTGCGATGAAGATAGCTCCGCCGTCTTTGAGGAATTGCGCGACGTAGGCCTTGTCCTTATCATTGTAGCTTACGCGGCGTTCGCAGCCGAGGAAGATGAGGAGGTTCAGGTTACTAGGATCGACGTCGTATAGATTGCTCCAGCTACGCATACCTTTCTCTCCAGAGAGGTATTGATTTTGGAATCGTCCATCGGCGTAGAAGGAAAACTCGTGACCGACATCGGCGAGTGAGTGCACGTCCTGTGCATAGCCACTGGTGCTAGCGATACAGAGTGCTCCCATGGAGAGCAAGATGCTCTTCATCTTAGAGGTGGTGGGAATAGTCATGATAATGAAAGCAGCGATTTCTTCGCCACATTCTGACATACTAACAAATATAAGGATGAACGCAAGCTTATATTACAAAAATGAAATGTGTATTTTTTTCTTACATTTTCATCGTTACATATTATAATCAGTGGCGAACTCTTTCAATCCATTGATGATCTAGCCCCTTTCAAGTGACTTGCGCACTTCCGAGATCCGTGTTGGATCAATACGTTCTAAGGTGAGCTCGATGCCATTGCGCTTTGTAAACTCTTAAGCGGGGAAGAAGCGCGTGACGAGTGGTTCTTGGATGGCGAAGAGTGCGTCTCTGCGCTCGCGTGTATCATCGAGGTAACCGTGCAGGTGGACGAGTCCATGCACGAGGTAGCGGAAGAGTTCTTCTCGCTGGGAAATGCCGTTCTCATCTGCGTAGCGATGCGCAGTGTCGAGGCTGACGAATATCTCACCGTGGTGGAATGTGATCACATCAGTGGGTGTGGGGTCATCGAGGAACTCAGCATGCACGTCGGTGATGGTGTCATCGTCGACGAGGTTCAGCTCGATACTCGCCAGCTCGGAGAGTACGTGATCGGGGCCTTTAGGCTGAGCGAGAAGCTCAGGAAGAAGTGAGGTCAGCGCCTGCTGGTAGTTCAGGAGGTCTTCGTCACTGAGCCAGCTGTCCTGCGCGTGGAGATAGAGTTCTAGTTCTGGTATCATGTGAGGCTTTCTTCTGCGTTTTCTATACCTTGCTCGGCGGCTAAAGCTTCACGAGCGGCGATCTTTCTCTTCTTCGCCTCGGCACGTGCCTCGCGGAAGAAGCTTTGGAACTGCTCAAGGCAGAGTTCTTCGAGTACGCCACCCAGCACCTCGCAGCGGTGATTCAGAGGGGGATTCGAGTCCAGCAGGTTAATCCAGCCACCGCATGCTCCTCCCTTCGGGTCGCGTATGCCGAAGACGACGCGATCGGGGCGGCAGTGCACTATGGCGCCAGCGCACATGGGGCAGGGTTCTTTCGTCACGTAGAGTGTGCAGCCTTCGAGTCGCCAGTCTCCGACAGCGCTTTCTGCGGCGGTGAGGGCGAGCATTTCTGCGTGCGCTGTCGCGTCCTTGAGCGTTTCTACCTGATTCCAGCCGCGCGCGATGACACGTCCGTCTTTTACGATGACGCAGCCGCAGGGGACTTCTGTCGCAGCGCGGGCTTTCTCTGCTTCGCGCATGGCTTGGAGCATGAAGCGTTCATCGTCTGAGATACTGCTATCCATGAGAAAAAAGATCGCCGTACTCGTCAAAGCACGGCGATTGGGAAAATATGTTCCTAGGAGGATTATTCACCGCGGAGGGTGAAGCGAGGCTCGCTGTCGAGGATTTCCTGAAGTTCTGTCCAGCCATTGTCTGTCTGGTTCTGGAACATCTGGAGGTAGACGGATACGACACCAGCGGGGTTCTTCTCGTAGAGATCCTTCACAGCCACGCCGAGCTTTTCTGCGTCGAGGCTCTCAGGGAGATCTCCGTCGACCATGCCATGACCGTTGTGCTCGATACCGAGGGCATTGAGGAAGTTCACAAGCATGCTTTCCTGCTTGCGGACGAGCCATACTTGAAGAAGGTGGTCACCGATGGTTTCAGCTGGCTTCCAAGAGAGCATCTTCTTAAGCCATTCGAACTGCTCCGTGACTGGCTTCTGTTTAACGTACTGGGGACGAAGCTTCTTGAGAGCGGAGAGCTCGTTAATGGCTGCACGGTAGAGACCACGCTCCTGATTACGGAGCCAATCAAGGATGAGAGCTACGGTAGCTTCATCTGCACGCTGGAAAATAGTATAAGATGTCATATGCTATAGTGATAAATCGAAAATGTGCGACTAGTTAACCATAATCGAGCCCGACTGTCTAGCTAAAGATGCAGGAAGTATGCATTTTTATGAAATAATTCCGCTCCCTTGTCGGAAAAATCATACTCGACAGCATGAGATACCCGTGATAAAGTGGGCGCATGCCCAAGGTAGCCCTTCTTCAACAACCTGCATTTGCCTCTACGGACGAGAACAAAGCCACCCAGATGCGCGCCATTCGCGAAGCCGCCGCCGGTGGTGCTCAGATCATCTGCACGCAGGAAATGTGTACGACACTCTACTTCTGCCGCACGCAGGATGTCGACCTCTTCGACACAGCCGAGTCCATCCCCGGTGCTTGGACTGATGAGCTCTGCGCCCTCGCTAAAGAACTCGGTGTGGTGCTCGTCGTCGCGGGCTTTGAAAAGCGCGCGACAGGGCTCTACCATAACACGGCATGGGTCATCGACGCTGATGGCAGCTTCCTTGGAAGCTTCCGCAAGATGCACATCCCGCAAGACCCAGGCTTTGAAGAGAAGTTCTACTTCATCCCCGGTGACCTCGGTTATAAGTGCTTTGACACGCGCTTCGGTCGCATCGGGGTGCTCATCTGCTGGGATCAGTGGTACCCAGAAGCCGCACGCCTCACCGCCATGGAAGGCGCAGAAATCATCTTCTACCCTACCGCCATCGGCTGGATACCGGGGGAAGAAGATCTCTACACAGCGCAGCACTGCGCATGGGAAACGGTACAGCGCGGTCATGCCGTCGCGAATACCTGCTACGTCTGCGCCGTGAATCGCTGCGGTGTCGAGGGCGAGACCACCTTCTGGGGACAGAGCTTTGTCTCCGACTACTGCGGACAGATCATTGAAAAAGCCCCTGTCGAAGACTCCTGCATCCTTTACGCCGATCTCGACCTGAAAAAACTAGAGGACCACCGCCGCATCTGGCCATTCTTCCGCGATCGCCGCATCGATTCCTACAGCGGAATCACACAACGCTGGGGAAAATAATAGAGGGCACATTGCGAAATGACTGAGCGTCAGCCTAAAAAAGACTCCGAAGAAAAGTCCCCGCGACAATTCACCTACCCCGATCTCCCCATCGCCCAGAGGCGCGAGGAGATCATGAATGCCCTGCGCAAGAATCAGGTACTCATCGTCGTCGGTGAGACAGGCAGTGGTAAGACGACGCAGCTGCCGAAGATGGCACTGCAAGTCGCAGGCAAGAAGCGTGGCAAGGTAGGCTGTACCCAGCCACGACGACTCGCTGCTGTCGCTGTCGCGAGACGCATCGCGGAGGAAGTAGGCTGTGAACTAGGCGACTACGTCGGCTATCAGGTACGCTTCGATGACAAGAGCACGCGCGACACGAAGCTAAAACTCATGACGGATGGTATCTTGCTCGCGGAGACGCAGGCAGATCCCGACCTGAAGAAGTACCACACCATCATCCTCGATGAAGCGCATGAGCGCAGCCTGAATATAGACTTCCTGCTCGGCTACATGAAGCTCCTGCTGGAGCGTCGCCCCGACTTAAAGCTCATTATATCCTCGGCGACCATGGATGCGGCCGCCTTCTCAGACTTCTTCTCCTCTGCCCCCATCATCCACGCCGAAGGACGCACCTTCCCCGTGGAGATGCACTACATGCCCGCGCGTCACGAAGACGAAGAACAGCCTGACCATGTATGCCGCGCCGTAGAATGGCTCTCTAGCTATGATGAGAAGGGCGATGTGCTCGTCTTCCTCCCCGGTGAGCGTGAGATCCGAGACTGCGCAGACGCGCTGGAAGCCATGAGGCTGCCGCGCACCGCCATTCTCCCCCTCTTCGCCCGACTCGGGTTAGGTGAGCAGCAGCGCATCTTCCAGCCTAGCTCCTCGCAGAGGCGTATCGTCCTCGCGACAAACGTCGCAGAGACCTCCCTCACCATCCCTGGGATCATCTACGTCATCGACAGTGGAGAAGCGCGCATCAGCCGCTACCTCCCCGGTCGCCAGATACAGAGACTCCAGATAGAGCGTATCTCTAAGGCGAGTGCGCGCCAGCGTGCAGGGCGCTGTGGTCGAGTCTGTGAGGGCGTGTGCATACGCCTGTACAGTGAAGAAGATTTTAATGACAGGGATGACTTCACCGATCCCGAGATCAAGCGCAGCGCGCTCGCGGGGGTTATCCTGCGCATGAGCGACTTACAGCTCCCGCCTCTCGGTGAGTTCCCCCTCCCCGATCCGCCTAGCGCACGCCTCATTAACGAAGGCTACCATTGCCTACGCGAAGTCGGAGCTCTCGACCGCAAGGACAAGCACCAGCTCACCCCCATAGGCAAGGAGCTCGCACGCCTCCCTCTCGACCCACGCCACGGGCGCATGCTCATCGAAGCGAAGAAGGAAAAAGCTCTCGCCGAGATGCTCGTCATCGTCTCCGCCCTGAGCATCATGGACCCGCGCGAGCGACCGAATGAGAAGGTCGCACTGGCCGATCAGGCGCACGCACAGTGGCGTAGCGAAGAGAGCGACTACCTGTCCATTCTCTCGCTCTGGCGCAGTGCGACTGAGTTCCAAGAAGGTCGTCGCGGCTGGAAGCGCAACCAGCTCCGCCGCTGGTGTCAGAAGAACTACATCAGCTACCTGCGCATCATCGAGTGGCATAACCTCGTCCACGACCTCGCGAGCACACTCGCCCAGTCACTGCGCTGGCGCATCCCTGCGCTAGGTGGAGAAGAAAAGCAGGCACTCCCTGCGATGATACACCGCAGCATCCTAGCAGGCGCACCTCTTCAAGTCGGCATCTACAGGCAGGAGGAAAAGTCCTACCGTGGCACAGGTGGGCGCGAGTTCGCCATCTTCCCTGGCTCAGGACTCTTCAAGCGTAAGAAACGCCCCGAGTGGATCATGGGCAGCGAGCTCGTCGAGACCACACGCCTCTGGATGCGTCGCTGCGCCGTGCTCGACCCTGTCTGGATCGAGCAGATCGCCCCTCAGCTCTGTAAGTACCACGCCTACGATCCCCAGTGGGATGAATCCAGCGGACAGGTCTATGCGAAGGAGCGCGTGAACTGTAGCGGACTCACCATCATCGACGGCAGACGCATCAGCTACGCACGTGTGAACCCAGCCGCCGCACGCGAAATCCTCATCCGCGACGCCATCATGGGGAACAAGCTCAAGGACAAGAAAGCCCCCTACCTCAAGCATCTACTCAAGATGCAGGAAGAGGTGAAAGACATCGAGGCGAAGCTACGCCGCCGCGATCTACTCTGGTGCAGCGAGAGCGTCTACAGCTTCTTCGACAAGATACTGCCAGCCGATATTTTCAGTGAGAAGGCACTGCGCCGCTGGCGTGACAAGGAAGAGAAGACGAATAAGAAAATCCTCTTCATCCCGCGCAGCGAATGCGTCTACCCCGGCGAAGACGAGATCCCGAAGGAGTTCTACCCCGACGAGGTTTTCACTGCCCAAGACCCCGATTCGCGTTACGCTGTCTACTACAATCATGACCCCGGTGCGCCCGATGACGGCATCACCTTCGGCATACACATCGACCAGTTGCCGAACTTCCCCGACTGGCTGCTAGGCTGGAACGTCCCCGCCCACCTCCCTCACCGCGCAGAAATCCTCCTGCGCCTCATGCCAAAGGACATACGCCTCTTCATCCAGCCGCTAGCGCAAGCCGCGGAGGACTTCGCCGAGCTCTGGTATGACAAGGCACCCGACCGCCCTATCGAACAGGCACTAGCCGAGTTCATCATGCAGCGCACAGGTGGGGAAAAGCTCTGCCACGCACGCCAATTCGAAGGTGCCCCCCAGTTCTCCCAGAAGCTCCTGCCTGAGAATGTGACAAAGATATGGGTCTGTGACGACGCGGGCAAGGAACTCGCCTTCGGCAGTGACATAGACGCGATCAGAGAAAAGCTCCAGAGCTACCGCGAGAAACGCTTCGAAAAGCAAGCGGCGCGCGAGCAGAAGAAGCACTTCTCCGACAGCCCCATGACACGCTGGGACTGTGGCGACCTCCCCGTGCAGATCCCCATTGGGAAATCCATAGGCTACCCCGCTATCTGCGATGAGAGCGACCGCGCCGTGAAGGTGCAGGTCTTCACGGACAAGGAAGAAGCACAGGCCGCCCACAGACGCGGCATCACGCGCCTCGCTCTGCTACGCCACGGAGACTTCGTAAACCACTTCCGCAAGTCGCAGAAACTCCCCATCACCGACATGGAAGAGCGCATGGCACTCAGCACACTGGGGTCAGCTCCGAAGAATAACATACCCGAGCTCATCCACTGCGCCATGGAAGGCGCGATGCACATGGGCAGCCACCCCATCCTCATGGGCGAGTGTACCATGCCCCGCAGCGCAGAAGAATTCGACCGAGCCTGCCTCCAGCTGAGAGAAAAACTCTTCGACATGCTGAAAGGACCTCTCGCCCGCACATGGACACGCCTCGTCGAGACGGACAAGGCCATACGCCTCTATGCCCTCACAGCAGGACATGACCGCTTCGGTAGCAGCATCGCTGAAGAGCTGCTCCGTCAGTGGAGCTGGCTCACACGCCCCGGTTTCCTCAGCAGCAGCGGATTCGCGAAGCTAGGTGATCTCGACCGCTACATGCGCGGCATACTGGAACGCCTGAAGCGCATCAAGGAGCAGCCTGCAGCCCGCGAGCTCGATCGCATCCAGCAGTTAAACGATGCCATAGGCTACTACTACAGCCTCCCTGAGCTCATCGCGAACCGCGAGAAGTCCAGCCCCCTCCCCCCAGCACTTCTCAGCTACGGCTTCATGATAGAGGAGTTCCGCCTCACTCTCTTCGCGCCCACCCTCGCGATGAAGGGGCGCGCCTCAGTGAAAAAACTCGCCGACAGCCGCCCATTCTGATCATCACATGTCTGTATCACAATAGCTGAGTGACTAATATAACATATGTCTCTTTTATCATTTGACATCAGACTTGTACTGTGCCACTATGATAGAGATGAAAGTTACAGCACTCCTCCTCAGTGGACTCTGTCTCACACAGCCACTATTTTCAGAAGAAAGCAGCAAACCCGCTGTCCTCAGTAATGTCCAATGCTCCGTAGAAAGCTATGGTTTCCCTTTAACTCAAGGTGTGGCAGTCGGTCGCACGCTCTGCGTCAGCATCAAGGGTGCAGCTGAAAACACCCTTTTCAGAAACAAAAACAGCTACAGTCACCCTGCTATTCTCCGCCAAGGTGAGTACAGCTTCGAGACAAGCAATATCTTGCTTGATTGGGATAATGTGACAGAACGTTACATCGCGATCATCGAGATTCCCGAAGAATGGTCTACGACAGAGCCCTTCAGCATCGAGCTTCCACTCATCCATGCCCCCGAAGGCAGTGAGCTCATCGTCACGGCTCTTGAAAAAAAAGAAAAAGAGAGCATCGTTAAGGATCACTACATCCTCCACTATGGTGATGGCATCGCCTACAATACCCCTGGACAGATAGACTACATGGTGCGCTATAAGGATATCAATCCACTCCTAGACATCGAAGTTCTTAAGTATGGCGAACCAGAAAATGCCTATTTCTCAAGGCGCGACGAGATTTTTGAAGAAGAGGAGCACTACTCCGAAGAAGAAATCAAGAAACTCCCATCGGCTGAAAGTGGTTACTTAAGTTTATACTCATCACACTACGAAGATGAAGACGATGCAGAGTCAGAGGAGGATAAGAAAAAGAAAGAAGGAAAACCAGAGACAGAGCTGAAGCTCACTCTTCTGAAGGGTATTCCCAGCTGGAAAACTGCATCCATAGAAATCCCAGCCGTCAGTGAGCCCGCAGCTGCTGCAAGCAGCACTTCCGCTCAGAGAGGACGTCCAACGATCGCTATAACTAGTGTTTTAGAATACGCATCATTACTAAGCGGAGAGAGAAATTCTTCATATAATAATGATAAAAAAGAGAAGTATAAGCTTCTTTTCACGATCCAGAATACAGGCGAAGGCATCTATGTACCGACGGAACGTAGCAGCGTGACCTTTACAGAAGAGTCAGATGATTACGACTACCTTACTTCAGAAGATTTCAACTATTTTATCTGGGATCCACAGTCAGGAAAAACAAGCTTCGCAACCGATTACTTTAGCGGCAGAACGAACGCATTGCAAGTCAACCAACGCATTGATTTAGACTACTGCGCTGACGGATTAGTAAAGGCGCGCGTCGCCAGTGGAGATCAGTCAGGAGCATGGAAGCACGGTCCTTTCGAGCTGCCCTACACTCTCACACGCACACCGAACAGCGTGCGCTATAGCTTTAAGTCAGAGAACGACGCTACCCCCTACTTCCAGCTCCGTTTCCTAGACGCAGAGGGCAAGGTGCTCTTCGCGGACATAGAAGAGACCGAGATGGATCAGAAGGGAAAAACGAACTTTAACTGCACGCTCACTGAGACCGCAGCCAGCGTCGAGTTCTACTACATGCCCTCAAAACCCACGGAGGCAAAGCTTCAGTTAAAAGTCCCTAAGAAGAAGAAGTAGTAGTAGTACAGAAACATCTATCATTCCCCTCTCGTTAATCATCGTTATTAACAGGGGGGGATTTCAGCATGGGTAAACGCTTGCATCTGTCACGACTAAAATGCACAACATCATACACATCAATACCACAACCTACCTTGTCGGTGATACTCATGCCTTAATCATAAGGACGCTAAACGAGTTTAAACAGAGGGGGATCACGGGTAGTGCCATCATTATTCTAGGAGATGTGGGCTTAGGATTTGTCCAGCAGGAGGAGGAAGAGAAGCTACATTATTGTGATAACGCCCTCGCTGAATCGAAAAATGAACTCTATCTCATACGCGGGAATCACGACAAGCCTGCCTTCTGGCGAGAAGGTGGAGAGAAGCTATGGCCGCAGACTTACCAGCATATTCATTTCGTCCGAGATGGGCAGCAGATGATGATACAGGGGAAGCTCTTTGCTGCCTACGGCGGGGCTATCTCTGTGGATAGGAGTACGCCTAAACCTGGTGGTGCTTACTGGCCAGATGAAGAGTTCATTCCCCCCACGGAGGCCATCGAAGGGCTCCATGGGGTACTCGCCCACGTGGGACCGTTTTCACCAGGCAATGATGGCATCCAGGATTATATAGACGTGGATGATAAACTAGAAAGCGATTTACAACGTGAAGAGAAAGCGGTCATGAGCAGCATCGAGCTACTCCAGCCAGCCGTCTGGTATGGGGGGCATTATCACAGAAGTATAACTCTGCAAATCGGCAATACGATCTGCCGCTGCCTCGATGTCAGAGAAATTTATCAACTTCCAGAATAAACGCCATCAGTCTGGTAAGCTCTCACTTCCAAGCCCCAGACGTCTACGCGAAATGCGGCTTCCAGCTGGAGTTCATGCGAAAAAGCCGCACAAGCCCGCAGTTAAACAAGTATTTTTTTATATCAAATACTTAAATTAACTGCACCTCGTGGGCGGTGCTTACTTCGCGGCCTTAACCGCGGCTATAAAGTCCTTTGTGTACGGAAGCGAGTGACTGGCAGAGTCGATGATGGTCTCGCCTTGGCTGTCGCGTAGCTTCTTATTCGCACCGCGTTTGATGAGAGCGAGAGCCATGCGAGTCTGATCACTATAATCTGTCTGAGGATGGCATTCGCATCCACCATTCGGGCATGAATAGTGCAGGAATGTGCTCTTGAAGCTGTCTCGCTTATTGATATCAAAACCGTTTTTTAAGAGTAGATCTATCATCGCCAGAGCTGACGTGCCATGTCCTGCTAGGCGCTGCACACTCTCATAGCCATCTTGTGGCAGCTTATTAACGTCTGCACCTGCTTGGATAAAAAGCTTCGCAGCCTCTACTTTTAAGGCATTCACAGCTAAATAGAAGGCGCTTTCATCACCTGCATTCGCTTGCAGATCAGCTCCAGAGTCCATGAGGTACTTGATGAGAGCTGTCTGCTCACCTTCCAGTTCGCATGCTAGGCTCAAGGCTGTGCGTCCAGCACGGAGACACATAGAATAGCTCGTCCCATCGGCACGCTTCAGTTCAATGGTCTCCACGGAGTCCATCTCAGTATTAATATCTGCGCCTTCCTTAAGAAGTAGAGCGATGAGTTCGATGCGTCTTGCCTCAGAGGCAGGCATGAGTACAGCTTGTAGCAGAGGATTAAGCTCATCTAGTTGAATATAGTGCAAACTAGCCTTCGATTCACTAGGCATACCGATCAGCGACCTTTCCTTGTCGGCATTCAGTATATTCTTTAAGCTACTGCTATCACCATCATCGAGAAACTCCTGTGCAGCCGCCGTGTAGGCTAGGCGTAGCTCCTCGGGTGTGTCGTAGCTCGTGCATGCTGACAGCAGAGTGAGGAGAGTCAGGGTAGATCCAGATAGTAAATTTGCTTTCATATTATCCCATAATATATAAAAGCATAGCTTGAGCAAGGAAAATCATTTGTATGACATATATTTTAAACTTGCTCTTCTATACCACTCTTGTATAATACAGAGTATGACTACTCTTTCCCTTCTGCTCAAGACATCCGCAGCGTCACTCATCCCTCTGACAGCTGCGGCACAGGATAAGCCGAATCTCATCGTCATCATCTGCGATGACTTAGGCTATGCAGATGTGGGATTCAATGGCTCGAAGGAAATCCCCACGCCGCATATAGACCGCATCGCGCAGGAGGGCGTGCGCTTCGATAGCGCCTACGTGACCTATGCCGTGAGTAGCCCCAGCCGCGCAGGACTGATGACAGGTCGCTACCCGCAGCGATTTGGCTATGAGCGAAACCCTCGCTACAGACCGAATCAATTAGAAATAGGCCTCCCGCTCACGGAGATGACACTAGCCGAGTCCCTGAAAAAAGTAGGCTACCACTCGGGCATCATCGGTAAATGGCATCTGGGCGCACATAAGAAGAATCATCCCTGCAATCGCGGATTCGATGAGTTCTTCGGACACCTCGGTGGCGGTCACATGTACTTCCCCGAGCAGCTAGTACATGAGGATAGCTATCAGATAAACAACGAGTCACAGAGCTATCGCACCCTCATCATGCGTGGGCATGAGCATGTGAAGACGACACGCTACCTCACCGATGAGTTCTCGCATGAGGCGGTGGAGTTCATCAAGCGTAACGCGAAGAAGCCCTTCTTCCTCTACCTCGCTTATAATGCGCCCCACACCCCTATGCAGGCGACGAAGCAGTACCTCGACCGCTTCCCCGACCTCCAGGGGCGACGGAAGACATATGCCGCCATGGTCAGTGCAGTCGATGACGGTGTGGGAGCTCTGCTCGATGAGCTCGACAAGCAAGGCATCGCGGAGAATACGATCGTCTTCTTCCTTTCGGATAATGGAGGACCTGAGCAGCACAACTCCTCAGATAATGGCGCACTACGCGAGGGAAAAAGCAGCGTGTACGAAGGCGGCTTCCGCATCCCCTTTGCCATGCGCTGGGCGAAGAAAGTCAAGGGAGGCTGGAGCTACGAACAGCCCATATCCTCCATGGATATCTTCGCCACCATCGCCGCCTATGTGCAAGCGCCGACTGCTCATCCACTCGATGGTGTGAATCTCCTCCCCTACCTCGAAGGCAAAAAGAAGGGCGCACCCCATCCCTTCATTTACTTACGGCAGCATGATGCAGGTCGCTACGCAGTACGTCACGGCGACTACAAACTACTGAATTTCACTAAGTCAAAAGACAACACAACAGAGCTCTATGATCTATCAAAGGACATCAGCGAGAGCGAGAATATCCTCGAGCAGAACCGCGAAGTAGCCGAGAGTATAGACATAAAACGCTTAGAGTGGGACAAGCAGCTCATCGCCCCCGTCTTCGAGGGGCTGAACTCGGGGAAGAAAAAAGGAAAACAATAGAGCGTAATCAATCGAGTGACTCTCGGCACTCATAAATAGGCATTATTTCGCCACCAATAACTAGCACTTGACGAGAGGGAGAGCCTCCCCTATAATAAGAGTATGGAATGGAACGATCATTTTATGCGTATCTTTAAGGAGGGAGTAGAGCGTTATCATCTAACGCCCACACTCGTGCCCGATCAGTTTTTTCTCCCTGATGAAGTTGAGTTCTTTGAAACAATAGGTTATAAACCCAGCGAACTTTATACCTATGTTAAAGCCTACGCTACTGAGGGCTACCCTAGCCCTTCCATGTCTCTGCTAATCGCCTCTGTTCGTCGCTCTTTTTTTATCACGTCGCAGCGTCACATCAGTGGACAGATGCCTATGATTCTGGAATCAGAGCTACCAAAGGAATATGAAGCTCTTCAGGATATCATTTACCTGCCACGCATTCTACGCAAGGCTGAGGCAAAGCTACACGGAAATCTCGACCCCGCTGTGATGTTTTATTGCCCTCAGGATAGAAAATTTCTCAAGGAGCATGGCGATATCCATCCAGCGGACTTCCTCACCCTCATCTGGAATGCTCGCGGTGACAAGCAGAAACTGATCGCTATGATTCTTAAAGCAGAGCGATTACAGAAAAAATCAAGCATAAACCAAAATCATGAAGGATAGTCAGGAAGAGAATAACACACACCTCGACAGCCAGCGTGCGGAGCTAGAGCGCATGTCGGACTCTCTCGTCAGTAATCTTCAGCAGATGATTAATGAGCAGACGAAGCGTGCCCAGTCGCTCGCTTCACAGCAGCACTCACTCTCTGCTTTACCTAGCACGCCGCCCGTGACCGATATCACGGCGACTCACACCATACCCGTGATCTTAGAGCCAGTCGCCCAAGTCGCACCAGCCAAGCAGACGAACACGACACCAAAAGCCGCGACTCCGCGCTCACTCCCTCCTATTCCGCAGCAACAAGCAGCGAGTCAACCAGTTCCTCGGACGACACCGCCTCTCCCCACATCCACCACCCCTACGACACCTGCTGAACCTAAACCAGAGTGGCCGTGGAAGGCTGGGAAGCAAGAAAAGAAAGAAGAAGGCTTCGGAATCTCTACCATCATCGTCATCCTCATCATAGGATTCCTCATGACGGTATGTTCATCGTAGGAAATCTTTGTCTAATTACTTTTATCTCTATATTCCCCCTTGTCAAAGGCTTAAAGAGTCATTATAATACACCCAACCATGCCCGCTGAATACAACGAAGAATCTATCCAAACACTCGACTGGAAACAACACATCCGCCTCCGTGCAGGCATGTATGTGGGAAAGCTAGGAGATGGATCAACGGAAGATGAGGCACTGTACATTCTCTTTAAAGAAGTCATCGATAATGCTATCGACGAGTTCGTCATGGGCGCGGGGAATCGCATTCACATCACCATCGACAAAGAAGGCCGCTGCGAGGTTCGAGACTTCGGTCGAGGCATCCCCTTGGGGAAACTCTTCGACTGCGTGGCAAAGATAAACACAGGGGGAAAGTACGACAGCGAGGCATTCAAGAAATCCGTCGGTCTAAACGGCGTGGGTATCAAGGCAGTAAACGCCCTATCCATCGAGTTCGAAGCTCAGGCATACCGCGATGGGCAGACGCGCCGTCTGCGCTTTTCCAAGGGGGATCTCCTAGAGGGAAGCGATGAGACATTCGAGACAGATGAAGCGAACGGCACGCGTATTTCCTTCCTCATCGACCGCAGCCTCTTCCTGCCAGACGTGGCATTCCGAGAAGAAATCATCGAGCGCAAGTGTCGCTACTATAGCTACTTAAATCGTGGTCTCACCATACGCTACAACAAGAAGCGATTCGTCTCACAGCATGGTCTGCTCGATCTACTGAACGAGCAGATCAGCTCCGAGCCTCTCTACTCACCTATCCACCTCACGGGCGATGACATCGAAGTCGCCATCACGCATGGGAATGAATTCGGAGAAGAGTACTATTCCTTTGCGAATGGTCAGCATACCATTCTCGGCGGTCCTCACCAGAATGCCTTTCGTGAGGGCGTCGTGAAGAGCCTCCAGAGCTTTTTCAAGAAGAACTACGAAGCCTCAGACATTCGCGGCAGCATAGAAGCAGCGGTCAGTATTAAGATCATAGACCCCAGTTTTGAGTCCCAGACGAAGACACGCCTCGGCAGCACGACCATGGGGCCGGGGAAGGAAACCATACGCACCTTCGTCGGAAACTTCCTAAGCCGCGAACTGGATAACTACCTGCACCGTAATCCTGAAGTCGCCCAGATCATCGAGGATAAGATCAAGGAAAACGAGCGCGCTCGCAAGGAAATCGCTGGTGTCACGGGGAAGGTCTCCAAGGAGCGCGCGAAGAAGGCACGCGTCCATAACAAGAAGCTACGCGACTGCCGCGTGCACTATAACACGAAGCATAAGCAAGCCGCGGAAACCATGCTCTTCATCACGGAGGGTGACTCCGCATCGGGCTCTATCACCACAGCGCGAAATGCCGAGACGCAGGCGGTATTCTCCCTACGAGGCAAGCCTGTGAACTGCTTTGGCATGAGCCGTGCGGCTCTCTTCGAGAAGAGCGTGAACGAGGAGTTAGACCTCCTGCATCTCGCCCTGAATATAGACAAGAGCATCGCCGACCTGCGTTATAACAAGATCATCATCGCTACGGATGCTGATGTGGACGGCATGCACATCCGCCTCCTACTGCTCACCTTCTTCATCCAGTACTTTAAGGAGCTCATCCAAGAAGAGCATCTCTACATCCTACAGACTCCCCTATTCCGCGTGCGTAACAAGAAGACCACCATCTACTGCTACTCTGAACAGGAGCGCGTGAAGGCACTGGCGAAGCTGGGCAAGCAGGCAGAGATCACACGATTCAAGGGACTCGGTGAAATCTCGCCAAATGAGTTCAAGGGCTTCATCAGTGAGGAAGACATACGCCTCGAACAGGTGAGTCTCGACCATGCGCATAATATCAAGGAATTGCTCAACTTCTATATGGGAGACAACACCGATGAACGCCGCCAATACATCATCGACCATCTCCGCATCGAAGAAGACCCAGCCTAATTTTTAACTACACACACAGTCACATATGAAAACACTCGTCATCGCTCGTCATGGAAACACATTCCGCCCAGGTGAAACACCCACGCGCGTCGGCTCACACACAGATCTCCCCCTCGTAGAAGAACAGCGTGGTCGCGCCATAGGCAGGTATCTCAAGGACAAGGGCATCCGCCCTACCCGCATCCATGCAGCCCCCCTACTCCGTACACTCTCTACTGCTGCTCTCGCCTCGGAAGAACTCGGCTCACTCTGCGCGGTGATGCCAGATGAGCGATTTATCGAAGTCTACTATGGACCAGATGAGAACAAGACGGAGGATGTCGTGGAAGAACGCCTCGGCATCCATTGCGCGACAAGCGCAGGACTCGATACGACGAGCATGAGCTCAGAAGAACTCCGAGCTCGGGGAAAAGCCATCATCGACCGCTGGAACAGCCACGCCATCACCCCACCAGGCTGGGAGGTGGATGTCGAACTCATCCGAAAGAACTGGCAGGAGCTCTGCGAGAGCATCAGAGAAGAAGAAACCCTCCTCTGCGTCTCTTCTAATGGCACGATACGCTTCGCCCCTCACATCACGGGGGATTATGATTCATTCTGCGCTCAGCATGACCTGAAAGTCGCGACTGGCGCGGTCTCTATCTTCACCAGTGAAGACGGAGGACTGAGCTGGCAGTGTCAGGAATGGGGCATAAAGGCTCACAAGCTCTATCCTGCTGAGCAGGCATGAATAAGAAACAGCTCATCGCACGCATCCAAGCACACATGGGCGTGGGCTGCACACGCGAAACTGCCACGGCAGCGCTAGAAGCGGTACTGGGTAGTATCGTGCGCTTGAGCCATGAGGACACGGTGCAGATACAGCGCTTTGGGCGTTTTTCACAGAAGACGCGTCAGGCGAGGATGGGACATCACCCCCTGACGAATGAGCCCGTCCTTATCCGAGAAGGAAAGGAACTGCACTTTTCTGCATCGAGTAAAATTTTAGAAGATTAGGTGATAGCATCTAATCTTCTAATTATTAAACTATCGATTTCGCTTATTATTGAGGCTGAGGCATGTTCGCAGGATAGACCTGATTGAGAGCAGGCTGATTCTCCTTCGTTCGCTCTAGGGTGAAGCCCGTGCGAGCTTCGTAGGGTTTCTTCTGCGCATTCACGCGTGACTGGAAGCTATTCCAGTTGCGACGAGAGGCGGGAGACCAGCTGATTTCTGCCGTAGCCATGGCACGTGGGAAGGTCTGGTAGAAGACATGCTCCTGATTAGGCACGCGCTCCGTCCAGAGATTACACTGCATGCCTAGCACCTCTGAGTACCCCCTATACTTCTCGGGAACAAAGCTATAAGCAGTTTCCAGCGTCATGTCTGGCATCCAGTTGTAGTTACGCTGACCTGCGATCTGGGGGAAATCGAGGTAGAAGTAAGTGGATGGGCTGATGATCAGCTTCAGATTCTTCGTCTTCGCCGCCTTCGCGGCCTCTTCCGTTTTATTCGCGTACCATGTGTGTACCACCTCTCCTTCGCGGTAGAGTTTATCATCGAGCTCATACCAGTACATGGGCTTCTTACCATGCTTCGCGACGACTCCTGCGAGTCTAGCGAGGAAGTCACGCATCTGGTCTGAGCCATCCTTCTGTCCCATTTCTTCACGCTGCTTCGCACAGTCTGGGCAGCTGTCCCAGCTCTTCGTCGGAGCTTCATCACCACCTACATGGATGTAGGAGCTTGGGAAGATGCTGGCGAGTTCCTTAATCGCCGCATCGTAGAACACCCAGAGATCTTCTCGCGTGGGGCATGTGAGATAGATACGACCATTCGGTCCTGTCTCACCTGTCCTCACCTCAGCCTCTTCCACATCGCAGAAGAACTCGGGGTACGCGGCAGCGAGGGCTTGGCTATGACCTGGGGCATCCATCTCGGGGATAACCTCCATGCCATGCTGCGCGCAGAAGTCGATGATCTCCTTGAGATCTTCGCGTGTGTAGTAGCCACCTTCAGGAATGCCATTCCCGAAGCTCTCGCGACGCTTGCTCGCCACACTCGTCATCTTCGGATAACCAGGCACAGCGAAGCGCCAGCCATTATCATCTGTGAGATGGATATGAAACTTATTAAACTTATAGCGCGCGAGCTCCGCGATGAGCTCTTTCATCTCCTCGACAGGCATGTAATGTCGAGCCACGTCTATCATATAGCCGCGCCATGCGAACTGTGGGTAGTCGATGATCACGCCTGTGGGGATACCCGCGGGATGAGCTCGGAGCTCATCTTCGAGCTGTGCGAGACTGGCCATCGCATAATGGCGTGCCTGCTCATTATCCCAAGTCAGGTGTACCCCCTCAGGGGTGATATCAATGCGATAAGCATCTTCATGTGACTTATCAGAGTTTAATCTTATCTGGCTAGAGAGGATATTGAGCTTTTTTGTCACTTGATCACCCTTCTCTACCGAGACAGGAGCAGGGATGATATCATAAGCTAGAAGTGGCGAGGAGCACAGCGGTATCGATAATAATGACAAGAGTGAGTTAAATCGCATTAGGCGATACTACCTCACCCCTCTCTCAAAATCAAGTAAAAATCTCATTCTAGACAGGGAGGAAGGAGTCTAACTTCTCGCCAAAGTGCATGCAAAATCCGAAGCTGCTAATTTCGCAAGGTCCTCATTAGAAATTTAAAAAATATTCTTATGAAAAATATCTTTCATTAATTTTAAGATATTTACACTTATACTAGAGAATACATAGGCGGATATTTTATTCACAATTTTGAGATGAATAATACAAGTTCTTCTATCTACGTTCTTACCACCCATTTAAGCAACTGATAGAGAACGCGTAATCCGCCTTGTCTTCTTTTTACATTCAGGCGTTTTCTAAATAAATAATATTTTCCTTTTTTTCGTTAGAGTGTTTTAGAGATTTGAGAATATTTTATTAATCTTTAATTCAATTAGTTATATTATGTTTTGTATATTTTGTGATTGTGCTATTTTTGTATAATGACGGGGTTGATGTAATACGGTCATTTCAGGGAGCGTTCAAGCATTGTGAAGTCGCCGCGATATTATCCTTGACCTGCCAGTGTTATACCTATAGTCTAGTGTCATGTTAGAGCGTGAGTTTACTGCGTTCTAGACAGCAATTTAGAGAAAAATTAGAGATAAAACGAATGAAAAAGATCGGTTTGCTAGGCGGCATGAGCTGGGAAAGTACAATCCTGTACTATGAAACGATAAATGAAGAGGTGAAAAAAGCCCTAGGCGGACTTCACTCAGCGCGCATAGGGATGGAGAGCTTTGACTTCGATGAAGTTGTGAACTACCAGAAAGCCGCTGACTGGGATGCCGCAGTGAACCTCCTGTCCACAGCCGCGCTGAATCTCCAGAACGGCGGTGCAGACTGCGTCGCCATCTGTACGAACACGATGCACACCATCTCACCACAGATAGAAGAGAAGATAGATATCCCCCTCATTCATATCGTCGATGTGACAGCCGATGCCATCAAGGCAGCTGGCCTGTCGAAGGTCGTACTCCTCGGTACGAAGTACACGATGACCATGGATTTCTACAAGCAGCGTCTCATCGATCAGGGAGTCGATGTCGTCGTGCCGAATGAAGCCGATGTCGATGAAGTACACCGCGTGATTTTCGATGAGCTCTGTCAGGGGCACGTGAAGCCTGAGTCTAAGCAGCTCTATCTCGATGTCATCGCGAAGCTCACGGAGCAGGGCGCGCAGGGTGTCATCCTCGGCTGCACGGAAATCGTGCTGCTTATCCAGCAGGGAGACTTAGATATTCCCGTCTTCGATACGACGGAAATCCACGCGAAGGCCTTAGCCAAGTGGGCCTTGAGTTAACTTAAATTACACTTTTCAAAAAGCCTAGCGTGTGTGCTGCACGCTAGGCTTTTTCTCTGAAGATGGTGTATGACAGTATCAGCGGTTGAATATGTGGATATAATTGATTAGGCTGTATAAGTCATGAATATGAAATCTTTATTTGCGCTACTTCCTTTAACGGCATGCTTCAGTAGCTGCGTTTGCACTCTTCTAGAACAAGATCCGAGGCTCACCGCCGACAATGGGATCATTGAGCTGCCGCTGGGGGATAATCTGGCTGACTATATGCAGGAGCAGATTGAAGACGCGACAATCATAGAAGGCGTGGGATACCTTATGAGCTTCCATCCACGCTCTATATGCTTCGAGATAGAGGGGGAAAAGTACTCCTGGACAGGTGACCCCTACATGGCGCTGTATCATACTTTAGATAACACCGCGTTGGATACCGCTCTCTTTGATATTCGCTCAGCGGAGAACAAAAAACGCTACCCTGTCATCAATCAGTATATGGAGATTGTTCACTTTCAGAAAAGAAGCCGCGTGGATACCGATCTTTTAAGAGCAGAGCTCACCGAGTTCCTGAAAGACGCGAATGAAAAGGTAACTTTATTAAAAGATGATGATAAGATTCTGAAAATAAAAAAGATAGAGGATGAGGGAAATTTCATTAATATGCATGGCAAGGCCACACTCGATGCGATACTCAAACAATGCGAAGAAATCATGATAGATCGCTACAGCGCGAAGGGTGAGTACTATGTCTACATCCACCAAGGCGGGCAAAAGGCTGATGGTTCTATCGTCTTAGGTACGCTGTCAGCTAGTGGTGAGCCAGAGCGCGTGGTTATTGAGTTCAGCCACCTCGACATAGTCGAGAATGGGTACGTAGGCGGTAGCACCTATTTCCTTCTGAATAAAGCGAATACCTCTATCGAAACGGTGAAGGCAACCCAATAAAAATAACAATATGATAATGCGTAAAATACTTCCCCTTGTCCTGTGTTCCCTCTGTGTATCATGCAGCAGTATCAGTACCTTGTTTGCGAAACCAGAGCCTTGGCTTACAGACTCACGGCGTGACGAGTTCACGCAAGTACAGATCCTCTTTAATCCTTTCTCATCTCCTAGTGAAAGCTATAAGAAGAAGCTAAACGGTAAGTTTCCTCGAAGTATCTTGATACCTCTGAGTAAATCGGATGAGGCGGAACTCGTCTCGCTTATCAAGCGAATGCAAGTGAAGAGTTGTAGAAAAGTCATGGCAAAGGTTACCCCTGCTTTTCTCCTTCACTTGAGTCTCCTTGATAAGAATGGCAAGACGATCTCAGATTGGTGGGATCTTGACGTATATTCAGAAGAGCCCGAGTATCTATTGAATACTGATCATTACTACTATCTTGATGAAAAAGATGCTGCGCGCTTCTGGGAGATCATCTACTCCGCCATCGACGCAGAGGATGTCTACGCACGCAAGCTGAACAATCCTGAAGGCTGTTCTGTGTGTGAGGAGGGCGAAGGCTGCAAGAAGGGTTAGTAAAAATAACAATACAAGCGCAACCGTATGATGATACGCAAAATACTTTCCCTCGTTCTCTGTTCCCTCTGTGTTTCATGCTCCAACGTCAGCACTTGGTTTGCGAAACCAGAGCCTCTTCTCACAGACTCAATGCGTGACGAGTTCTCGCGAGTACAGATCGTCTTTAATCCTTTCTCATCTCCTAGTGAAAGTTATAAGAAGAAGCTAAACGGTAAGTATCCTCAAGATCTCGTGATAACTCTGAGTGAAGCAGATGAGGCAGAGCTCGTCTCTCTTATCAAGCGAATGCAAGTGAAGAGTGGTAGGAAAATCATCGCCTGTGTTTCCCCGGCTTTTCTCCTTCACTTGAGTCTCCTTGATAAGAATGGCAAGATGATCTTAGATTGGTGGGATCTTGACGTATATTCAGAAGAGCCCGAGTATCTATTGAATACTGATCATTACTACTATCTTGATGAAAAAGATGCTGCGCGCTTCTGGGAGATCATCTACTCCGCCATCGACGCAGAGGATGTCTACGCACGCAAGCTGAACAATCCTGGCGGCTGTTCCGTGTGCGAGGAGGGCGAGGGCTGCAATAAGAAATGAGCAGTCATCGCTGGCGCAGAATCCACTGGTGAATATCCTCCATCTGCTCGCAGAGGGCAGGGTAGTCGCATGTCAAGAATCGTCCCTGCGCGTACAGCTCCTGTCCGTTCACGACAGTGAGGATGGTCTCGAGTCCACTCGCCGAGTAGACGAGGGTGGAGATGATGTGGTGGATGGGCTGCATATGCGGCTCTGTGAGGGAGAGGGCGGTGAAGTCCGCCTTCATCCCCTTTTCCAAACGCCCTATCAAGGGATCGCCTAGAGCGGCCGCGCCCCCCAGCGTCGCCATGTCGAGGGCTTCTTGATGTGGGCAGGCGGTGGGGTCAAGGAGATTAAACTTTTGTAATAGACTAGCCATGTACATCTCGCGCACCATGTTCTGCGCGTTATTGCTCGCTGGTCCATCCGTGCCGAGTGCGACGCGTAGCCCCGCCTTCTTCATGAGATGGAGGGGAGCGCAGCCACTAGCGAGCTTCATATTCGATGCGGCATTATGCACCGCGGTGCAGTCGAGGGAGGCGAGGAGCTCGCACTCTGCCTCATCCACTTCCACGAGGTGATACAGGCTGCTCTGGGCATCGAGTATGCCGAGCTCGTGGCAGTAGGCTACAGGCCTCTTCCCGTAGTGCTTGAGGCAGTGCTCGGTCTCGCTCTGAGTCTCAGCAAGGTGGAGTCCGAAGAGTGCCCCGTGCTGACACGCGGCGGCGTGGCTGGCAATCAGCAGCTCAGGATTCGTCGTGTAAGGGGCGTGCGGGGCGATCGCGAGGCGTAAGCGTGCATGACCTGCCCAGCGGGAGGCTTGGTCTGCGATGAGTGAGAAATAGTCTTCTTCCTTCTCGGCGATGAGCGAGGGGAAGTACTGGGTCAGGCATTCGCCCACTGCACCACGCATGCCCATCTCATCTGCCGCGCGGAACACGGCTTCGGAGTGCATGTACATGTCATAGAAGGCCGTCGTGCCACTGCGCATCATCTCTGCCATGCTCAGGCGCGCCGCTGTCTCGACGAGCTCGGCATGGAACTTCGCCTCCATGGGGAAGATATCCTGCGTCAGCCAGTCCATGAGATGCTTGTCATCGGAGTAACCACGCAGCGCACTCATGGGGACATGGGTATGCGCATTGATCAGACCGGGGAGGATGACCGCTTTCCCCAGAGCTGTGTGCTTCGCTTCGGGGTAAAGCTCTGCCATCTCTGCCGCAGCCCCGATGTCGATGATAGTCCCTCCCCTGATGACGAGGGCTGCATCGCGTAGGATATCGCGCTGGCTGTTCTGCGTGATGAGGTAGTCTGCGGAGTAGATCGTGATGGTTTCCATTATTCTTTATATTATCTGCCCCAGTTGAGCTCATTTCTGTGATCAACATTTTACTCGGACTAATTTTGCAAGGTGCCCATATGAGTTATTCAACGCTTTATGTACGTGAAATCGAATAAGATCTGATCCGTGACATTGAACTTTATGTTTGATTTCGAGCCCTCTCTTACTTTGGCGTTAAAGAGATTCGCAGGTGTTTTGGCAAAGGGAATCAGATTCACTGTAATAGAGAATGTGGTATTGCCGCCAGGCAGGACTTCTAAGTGCCTATCCTTTGCCGATACTGTGGCGGACGTGGTGCCACAGTTGTAGCTTTTGTTCCCCAGCACATAGCGCATTTTACTGAGTTTTATACGCCTATTCGTGATGCTTGCGATGGCATAGAGTGAGCTCTTGTTTGTGACCGTGTAGGTCGCAATGTAGTTCATCGTCAGTGGCTTAGCCTTGAAAACGAAACTATACTTCGTTCTCTTGACAGAGAGCCATGGGGGGAGCTTCGAGCTGCTCCCTTTGAATACTCCATTAGAATTAGCTGCCACGGGATTAGGCTTAGGATTAGGCTTTTGGACGAGACCTGAGCCTTGCGTCTCTCGGGTTGTGAGGCTACACTTCGCTGAGACCTTTGTCAAAATAATGCGAGCTTGGTTCGCCGAAATAAAGCCTATATTCTGCCCTGTGATTTGTGCAAAAGTCCATGAACCATAGGTGATATTACTGCTCTGACCTGGGAAAATTTCTACCGTTTTCGGAGTAGAGGAGGTGAGTTTTACATCTTTAAAGTACTGACGACCTCCCCATTTGGAAAATTCAGTCTTGGTTTCTATATAGCCAGAGACGTAGAATGTCGGATTCTTCACGCCTAGAATGGCTTGATAGCGGCTGTTGTTTTTAAATGTGAAGCTGATACTCGTAGAGATCTTCGATCTATCTTTTGTCACATATTGATTGAAGACCTTAGAGGTGATCGTCTTCGTGTTCAGACCAACGTGAAGCCACTCAGGCTTCGCTAATGCAGGGCTCAAGCAGAAGAGCAGGAGCAGTGCGAAATATCGGAGTATGGTTTTCATAGCTGTGAGCTTCTATGGGATTGTTCGTATATGGGTATAAATATTTATATCCATATGGAAACCTTGCGAAATTAGCAGCTTCGGATTTTGCATGAAGTTTGGATGATAATTTACGGCGTTTGGGTGCGCATAGCGAGCTATGTAAGCCCTAAAAGCTGTAAATTCTCGCCAAAATGCGGCAAAAGGCGTGCTGTTTCGCTCATTTTCGAGATCATCATTCTGCTCAGACTAATTTTGCAAGGTGCTCATATGATCATCATAAGTGATAATTTTTTAATTGCAAGAAAAAAGGGTGTTTAGAGAATCTATTATTTTAAAATGTCACGTATAGCGGTATAGATTATTGATAATCAAAAATGTTATTTTCGTTTCTGTGGTTTTAGGATAAATATGATACATATTTAATCCCCACACAGACGGTTGCGTCCTAAGTTCCCGACAAATGTAACGAGCAGTTTGAATTAAACTGCTAAAAATGAAT
>CAYJJD010000039.1:0-28789 GCA_964370425.1 uncultured Akkermansia sp.
AATCAATAATGCGCCTCTAGGGTGGCATACAGACTAATTTCGCAAGGTGCCCATTTGCTAACTCAGGGCTCTTCTTCTCCCAAGATAAGCCTGATTATCATCTGCGCCTGGTGTGCTGCGCAGAGCATCACGCGCGATGCCACAAGGGGCTCGCCTCCCGCGACGGCACTTTCACCATCACCACTCACGTAGAGTCGCTTCATGTACCGCTTCGTTTGTATCAAATTCGCGCTTCCATAACCCGCCAGTCCTGATGCTGCTACCAGTCTCGCTTCTGGGCATTCGCTTAGGATGGTGTTCACGAGCATTGCTTTACTCGTATCGACATCTAGGGCTTCGCAGATGATGTTATAGGAAGAAAAGTGTTCGAGGCAGTTCTCATCCGTGATCCGCTTCTGGATGAGTTCCAGCTGCACGCAGGGATTAATCTCGCGTAGTAGTTGAGCGAGTGCTTCTGTTTTTGCCGTCCCGAGTTGGTTTATTCGGTAGGCTTGTCGGTTCAGGTTCGTCGCGTCGACGTGGTCGAAGTCGATGAGGAGGAGTTTTCCTATGCCCGCGCGTGCGAGCATGATGGCTACATGGGAGCCGAGTCCGCCGAGTCCCGCGATGGCGACGGCGGCTGAGTTGAGTTTTTCAAATATGGCTGGCGTGACGCGCTCGATGAGTGCTTGTTTCCACGCTTCAGCGTTCAGTTCTCTCTGACTGTCGGTCATCATTACCCTCCTCCGACAAAGTGGACGATCTCGATGCGATCGTCGGTTTGGATGATGTAGCTGCTATACTGACTGCGGGGGAGTATGGCGCCGTTGAGTTCCACCGCGACGCGGCTTGTCGTGTAGCCTCGTGCATCAAGTAGTGCCTGCATGCTGAGCTTTGGCGCGTGGGGCTGGTCTACGCCGTTGATGGTGATTTTCGCTAGGGGTGTGTCGCTCACAGGGCGAGTATAGCATAAGGAGGCGCGGGGAGGCGATCATAAAAAAAGCCCGCTATTTTATAGCATGCTTCCTTCTTTCTTGAAGCGACACCTAGATGGGAGTCCAGAGGGGCGCGCTCCTCTGGCAGGATGCAAGGACGGCATCCTTGCTGGGAGTGTGAGGGCAAAGCCCTCGCGGAAAAGCCGTGCTCGCAGAGCTCGGCAGCGTCAGTTTCCTCATAGCCCGATGTCACTCACGCCCGTGAAGCAAACCCAGCATGGTGCGCCTGCCCGAAACTGACGCTTCGTCCACCGCGCGCGACAGCGCGACACTTTTCTTACCGATGAATGCGCGAAGCGTGCGAGCGGGCGGACACGAAAACAAGGCTCAACTGCCTCTATGGGTGACGAAATGACGAAATGACGAAGTCAGACGAGGCGCGGGGAGGCGGTCATAAAAAAAAGCCCGCTATCTCGCAGCGTGCTTTCTTATCTTCTTTCTACAGTGGCTTCTTTTTGCCTTTTTCTCTGTGCCTGCGCTTCGCGTGCTGTTCTTCGCGGTATTTTTTCAGCGCGGCTTTTTCATTCGCATCCAGTATGCCGTCTTTATTTGTATCAAATTTCTTCATCATTTTCTGACGCATGGCTTCTTTGCGGTTGGGAGCTTCTGTCGAGTGTGGTCGCGCGGTCGCGCTAGTCAGGCAG
Organism: uncultured Akkermansia sp.; assembly: GCA_964370425.1. Taxonomy (GTDB): domain Bacteria; phylum Verrucomicrobiota; class Verrucomicrobiia; order Verrucomicrobiales; family Akkermansiaceae; genus Akkermansia. The sequence goes on from CAYJJD010000039.1 coordinate 1,619, forward strand.
AGAATGCTGATGCCTATGAGGGGAATGATGGTTTTCATGCTGAGGGGAATGGGTGAAATGTCTTCTATGCGCTTGCAGCCTTGCTGCATCTTAGCCTAATCTTAAGAACGGACAAATGCAAGTTTTTCTACAACATAAGGGCACTTTGCAGAATTAGTCCGAGTAGAATGTTGATCTCAAGAATAAGCGAAACAGCACGCCTTTTGCCGCATTTTGGATGATAATTTCGCAAAGCTCCCTTAATTATTCGTAAGGAAAATTAACTATTCAGCTTCTTCTAGGTCACTTTGTTTGATTTGAGTACAAATCGCTATGATTGAGTGATGTAAGTGGAAGATTATTTGGATATTTTGCCATTATGATGAGATTAGTCTTGCAATTGTTCTCCAGATATGGCATATATCTGCCAGTTTACACTAACGTCATGCCAAAAGATACAACCATCAAAAAAATTCTTGTTATCGGCTCAGGACCTATCGTAATCGGTCAGGGTTGTGAGTTCGACTATTCTGGTACTCAAGCATGTAAGGCACTTAGAGAGGAGGGGTATGAGGTTGTATTGGTCAATAGCAATCCGGCGACCATCATGACGGACCCCGAAACCGCGCCTCGCACTTACATCGAGCCTATCACACCCGAGTACGTAGAAAAGATCATTCTTCGCGAGAAGCCAGACGCGCTGCTGCCTACCCTCGGTGGTCAGACCGCGCTGAACTGCGCCATGGAGCTCGATCGCACTGGTGTGCTCGTGCGCAACAAGGTGCGCATGATCGGTGCGAATGCTGACGCGATCGACAAGGGCGAGGATCGCCAGCGATTCAAGGACGCGATGATCAAGATAGGTCTCGACGTGCCTTCCAGCGGCACAGCCCACACGATGGCTGAGGCATGGGAGATCGCGAATAATGTCATCGGTCGCTACCCGCTCATCATCCGCCCTGCGTTCACGCTCGGTGGTACAGGTGGCGGTATCGCTTACAACAAGACGGAGTTCGAAGAGATCGTCTCCCGTGGTCTTGACCTTTCCCCAGTCACAGAGGTTCTCATCGAAGAATCCCTCCTCGGATGGAAGGAGTTCGAAATGGAAGTCATGCGCGACCGCAAGGATAACTGCGTCGTCGTCTGCTCCATCGAAAACCTCGACCCCATGGGTGTCCACACAGGTGACTCCATCACCGTGGCTCCTATCCAGACTCTTTCTGATCGCGAGTACCAGATCATGCGTGACGCGTCCTTCGCCGTCATCCGTGAGATCGGTGTCGAGACAGGTGGCTCGAACATTCAGTTCGCTACTGACCCGAAGACAGGCCGCATGATCGTCATCGAGATGAATCCTCGCGTCAGCCGTTCCTCGGCTCTCGCGTCTAAGGCTACTGGTTTCCCCATCGCGAAGCTCGCCGCGAAGCTCGCTGTCGGCTACACGCTCGATGAGCTGCAGAACGACATCACACGCGAAACTCCCGCTTCCTTTGAGCCTTCGATCGACTACGTAGTCACGAAGATTCCTCGCTTCACATTCGAGAAGTTCAAGAAGGCTGACGAACGCCTCACCACCGCCATGAAGAGTGTCGGTGAGGTGATGAGCATCGGCCGCACCTTCAAGGAATCCCTCCAGAAGGCACTCCGCTCTCTGGAGACAGGCCGCTGGGGCTTCGGCTTCGACACGAAGGAGCCTGTGAATCCTACACGCGCCGAGATCTGCGCGAAGCTCACCGTCCCGAATGCCGAGCGTATCTTCTGGCTGCAAACGGCTTTCATTAATGGCTTCTCCATGGAGGAAGTCCATGAGCTCACCTCTATTGACCCTTGGTTCCTCGATCAGCTAGAGCAGCTCGCTACAGCCGGTATGGGGCTGAAGGATCTCGATCTGCGTCAGGCGAAGCGACTCGGCTTCGCTGACCGCCAGATCGCGCTAGCACGTGGCATCACAGAAGACGCTGTCCGTGCCGAGCGTAAGGAAAAGGGCATCCTGCCTACCTACCGCCTCGTAGACACCTGTGCGGCTGAGTTCGAAGCATTCACCCCCTACTACTACTCCACCTACGGAGAAGAGAATGAGGCACGCCCGAATGATAAGAAAAAGATCATCATCCTCGGTGGCGGTCCTAACCGCATCGGTCAGGGGATTGAGTTCGACTACTGCTGTGTACATGCCTCCTTCGCCTTGAAAGAGCTCGGCTACGAGACCATCATGGTGAACTCGAATCCAGAAACTGTGTCCACGGACTATGATACTTCTGATAAGCTTTACTTCGAGCCGCTGACTCTGGAAGATGTGCTCAACATCTGTGATCAGGAGCAGCCCCATGGCGTGATCGTCCAGTTCGGTGGTCAGACTCCTCTGAACCTCGCTGCCGCTCTCCAGGAGCGCGGTGTGCCCATCATCGGCACGAGCCCACGCAGCATCGAACTCGCAGAAGACCGTAAGTACTTCTCCGCCCTCCTAGACGAGCTTGAGCTCAAGCAGGCAGAAGCGGGCACAGCGACTAATGAAGAAGAAGCGGTGGAAGTAGCCACACGCATCGGCTTCCCCGTCCTCGTCCGTCCTTCCTTCGTCCTCGGTGGTCGCGCGATGATGATCGTGTATGATGAGCAGGAGCTGCGCACCTACATGCGTGAGGCTGTCGATGCCTCCCCAGAGCGTCCTGTCCTCGTCGACCGTTTCCTTGAGAACGCGATGGAAATCGACGTGGATGTCATCTCTGATGGTGAGATCAGTGTCGTCGGTGCTATCATGCAGCATGTCGAGCCAGCTGGTATCCACTCAGGCGACTCTGCCTGCATGATCCCGCCAAACCGTGTCAGCCCAGCGATGCACGCAGAGATGATGCGCGCAGCCAAGCAGCTCGCCGCAAAGCTCCAAGTACGTGGTCTCATGAACTGCCAGTTCGCGATCAAGGATGAGCAGCTCTACGTCATCGAGGTGAACCCACGTGCCTCCCGCACCGTGCCATTCGTCTCGAAGACCATCGGTGTGCCTCTGGCGAAGCTCGCGGCAAAGGTCATGAGCGGGCTGACGCTCACGGAGCTGGGCTTCACGAGCGAGATCGTACCTCCGTACTACACGGTAAAGGAAGCTGTGTTCCCATGGAATCGCTTCATCGGTATTGATGTCGTCCTCGGTCCTGAGATGCACTCCACAGGTGAGGTCATGGGTATAGACCGCGATCCGGATATCGCGTACCTGAAGAGCCAGATTTCTGCGTTCAACACCCTTCCGACGAAGGGCGAAGTATTCATCTCGGTGAATGACCGTGACAAGGCTGCTATGCTCCCTATCGCGGAGAATATCACAAAGGCTGGCTTCACGATCTGCGCGACGAAGGGTACGATGGACTTCCTCACGGAGAATGGAATCGCTTGCGAGCGTGCCTACAAGGTGCTCGAAGGCCAGCGTCCGAATATCGTCGACCGTCTGAAGAATGGTGAAATCGTCTTCGTGGTGAACACACCAGGCTCTCATGATGCCCGTGAAGATGAGGTCGCTATCCGCGCCGCCGCTGTCAGCAACCGCGTGTCCTACTGCACGAACCTCTCGGGAGCGAGTGCTTCTGCGGCCGCGATGCTCAATAGCCAGAACAAGGATGCTGCCGTCTGCACTATCCAAGAGTTCCATGCAGAGCTGAATGCGTAAATCGAACATTTAACAAGAGGGTGGCGTCTTATAACTGGGACTCCACCCTTCTTTTTTTCCATGACCTCTTCCTCACCATCTGCGAATCTGCCGCATCGACCCACACCACCGAGCCGCCCTGCTGGTGCGTGCTACATGGGCGACTATGCGGCTGAGCCCGTCGATAGACTCCGCGTCGCCTTCATCGGCGCTGGGAGGAGAGGACAGCACCTCCAGCAGCTCCTCGCTCGCGTGGAGGGGGTGGAAATCGTCGCGATCTGTGATCTCGTCGAAGAGCGCGCCGCTGAGGCGAGGAAGGGTATCAGGGGCGCGATCGCCGATGAGCAGGGCACGATGCCCCATGAGGACGCGATCGCCCTGTACTCGGAAGAGCAGGGACATCTGCGCATGCTCGCGGAGCAGTCGCTGCATGCGGTCTTCGTCACGGTGGGCTGGCAGGCACACGCGACGCTGTGCTGTGATGTGATGGACGCAGGGGTGCATGCACTCGTGGAAGTCCCCATGGCGATGAGTATTACTGACCTCTGGCGCATGATAGACAGCGCGGAGAAGAACCAGCGTCACTGCATGATGCTGGAGAATGCGAACTACGGCCGCCGCGAGCTACTTTTCCTCAACATGGTGAGACAGGGCGTGATAGGCGAGCTCGTCCACGCGGAGGGCGCGTACATCCATGACCTGCGCTTTGCCCTGCTCGACGAGGAGCGAGGCGAGGCAGAGTGGCGCGTGCGCCACTATCGTGAGCGTAATGGGAATCTCTACCCGACACATGGACTAGGACCACTGTCGCAGTATATGAATCTCGGACGCGGAGTCGATCAGTTCTCACACCTCGTCTCCCTGTCCAGCCGCTCCGTAAGCTTCACGCGCTTTGCGAAGAAGCATTTTGACGAGCACCACGAGTGGAACGAGCGTCCGTTTAGCTGTGGGGATATAAATAGCTCCATCATCAAGACACATCTGGGAAACACCATCCTGCTGCAATGGGATGAGTGTAGCCTACGCCCCTACACGAGACATAATTTTATCCAAGGCTCGGAGGGCATCCTCGCGGGCTTCCCCCCACGCGTCATCGCCGAATGCCTCGGCGCAGATGGTCACAGTGACTGGATACAGGGCGAGGGGATGAAGGCTATCTACGCGCAGTACGACCACCCTCTCTGGAAGAGGCTAGGAGCACGCGCGAAAGAGCTCGCTGGGAAGCGCGCTCGTGATTTTCTTATGCTTAACCGCATCGTCGAGTGCCTACGCGCGGGACATGCACTCGACCAGAATGTCTATGAGGGCGCGTATTGGTCGAGCGTCGTCGAGCTCACCGAGCTGTCGAATGCAGCGCAGGGCATGCCTGTGTGCTTCCCCGACTTCACGCGCGGTGACTGGATGAAGACGCGTGAGCTAGATATACAGCCTTAAATTGAGAGTTTTCTTACAGATGACTGACGCAATACTCATCAGCGACACCTCAATGGGAGTCCAGAGGGGCGCGCTCCACTGGCAGGGGTGCAGGGGACGGCGTCCCCGCTGGGTTTGGGCAAAGCCCAAGGAAAAGCCGTGCTCGCAGAGCACGGCAGCGTCAGTTTCCTCATAGCCTGAAGTCACACGCGCCTGCGTGGCAAACAGAGCATGGTGTCCACACCCGAAACTGACGCTTCGACTACCGCGCGCGATAGCGCGACACTTATCTTTCGTGGCAAACGCGTGAGCGTAGAACCGCTGCACGCTTCGCGCCTTCAACGCCAGAGAAGAGCTGCCCTGCGGGCAGAGGATTAGAAAACGTCAGTGAGGGTGCTGACTCCATGCTGTGACTTCTGCGCGAGCATGATTTAACATTTCTTTTCTCACTGACGTTTCCGTGATCTGCGATCACGGTCTTCTTCTGGGCTCTGCTCAGCCCCGCAAGGGCTCCTCGCCCTTGACCCGGCAGGTGGTCGGACCACCTGCACCGCCTCTATGGTGGGTGTGGCGTGCTGTGCTGGATGTGACGTTGCGTAGTAATGTATCTATGTCATACCTTAGCCATACTTCAGCCATACATTTGGCGAGTAGAATAGTAAGCTTTTCTTGAGTTTTCGCTTGCCTTCTGGGGGGGGAGTGTGGTATAGGTGGTACTAATATTATTCTTCCCTATCTAGAATTTATTTCCATATAACTCAAATCAAAATATATCTATGAAGATCCATATACCCGTCCAGCTGCGCTCGGCTCTCCTTGCATGTCTCGCAGTACTCCCTATGCCCATGGCTACCAGCATCATGACTGGCACTCTCACCGTCGGTGCGGTCAGCTACGTCCTCTCACAGCAGCAGGCGCAAGCTGCCACGGTTACCTATATTGGCGGAGGCGGAGGTGAGGGTAATCCTCTGCCCAATACTGTCGCCGAAACCGACGATCTTGTGTTTAATATAACGCAGGGGTGGGTTCAGAAGGATAATGGTAACAATATCGTAGCCAAGACCTATGTCAGGCATATCCTTGTTGGCACGATCTCTGATAACGTTATCTACAGATTTAACAATGCGGTCGCTGACATAGACACTCTCGCAGACTATGACGGTACAGGCGTCACGCCTGACGCTCCGAATGGTGGCTTCTATTTCACTGCGAACACATCGGCTGTTAATAATGACCAGTTTCGACTGATTTTTGAGGGGGCGATGAAGGATTTCTCTGGAGACATCGTCAGCACAGGTTCTGGCATGCAGCTGGAGCTAGAAGATTTCAGCACAGGCTTATCCACCCAAGAGGATCGTAATGCCTCCGCGTCAGGCACTGGCAATATCAAGATAGGTGGTCGCCAGGTGAGGTACAATATGACGGGGAACGTCACCGTGAACAATACCACGATCACGGTATCCAATACCATTGATGGTAATGCGATCGATGCCGATGATGGGAATGCTCTTGATCCGACGCTTGTGTTCACAAATACGGGTAGCTACGCTGTGAGCGCAGAGATTTTAGCTGATAAACTGCTTGTCGATACGAATGCGACCGTAAGCTTTAGCAAAAACGTCACCAGCACGACCTCCCAGCAATTCTTAGGAACGACGAGTTTCACGGCTGGCACGAGCTCCTTTACAGGCACGACCAGCATCACAGGTTCTCTGACCATCGCGGATGGCGCGGCAGTCTCCCTGCTCGGCACGACCGCACTGGGGAGCAGCACGACGAACAACGGTCAGCTCACACTCGGCGGCACGGTCACCTTCACCCAGACTATGGCAGGTACAGGCACGGTAACAGTCAATGGTGGTACGATATTCGACCTCACCAATATGGCGAACATTGGTACTGGCAATGACCTGAGCTACCAGCTTTTCGCCGACGGCATGACAGTCACCGAAATGGATCTCACAGCCGCGAACATCGCAGGTGTCTCTTCGGGTGGACGCGAATGGACGCTGAATACCGACGGCACACTCACAGGTGCCCTGACGGCGAACCAGCACACCATCACAGGTGATGTGCTCGATCTGGGCGTTGGCACAGATATCAATGGGACTCTCTTCGAGGATGGCGATCTGCTCACCTTCACCACCGCTCCTTCGACCATCACGCTCACGGAGAATGTCAACTCGGGCTACGTGACAATCGACGGCGTCGCTGTGACCCTCACTGGAGCTGGCAATACACTGGACACGATTGTAGAGCTGAAGGGCGCGGGCTCACTGATCCTCATGGACGGCGCGCTCGCCGCTGGCAGCACCGTGACTGGTGCAGATGGCAGCAGCGTGGTCTATGACCTAGGCGCAGGTGTGGAGCTCAACAATGAGGCCCAGCTCGCGGGCTACACGGGAGACGTTATCATCAAATCAGGTGAGCTGCAGTTTGCTGATCCTATCGTTTCTCTGAATGCAGGCTACGATTTGATCGTCCAATCAGGGGGGAGCCTCTCTATTGCGGCTGTTGGCTTTACGAATGCATCTATTACCCTAGAGGGCGGCGCACTCATTGCCGAGACTGGTGTCGCGACCGCTGTCAACCAGCAGCTCACCTCCACAGGGGATAGCTCCATCCAGACCATTGGCAATGTTGTGGTCAACGCAGGTCTCGCCGGCTCTGGCAGCATCACGAAGTCAGGTGCAGGCTATCTGAATATCCAGTCGAGCCTGACACATACAGGGACACTGGATGTCACGGAGGGCAACCTCCAGATAGGCGGTGGACAAGCTAGTGGGCTCACGGTTGCTTTTGACAAGATCATCATGCGTGCGGGAACCACATGGTACAACAACAATAGTGCTGCCAATTACAACACCGTCCAGATGGACGGCGGTACCTTCAACAACTTTGACATGGACGCAGGTACGATGAGAGTCGCGCGCATGGAGGTGACGGCTGATAGCTTCCTCCAGAATACCTATAATGGCCTGCTGCATGTCGAAGAGTTCACAGGTAATGCCAACCTCACCTATAACCCTGCTAGTACAGCCGAGGCATTCGGCGTCTCCATCGGTGAGATCATCGACTACTCAGGCACGATCGACATGGGTGGCAATGGGCTCAACGACCTCTCTCTCTCTACCGTCACACAAGGGGCTGGCATGAGTGCCACCATCACCAATGTAGCCGATGGCATCACATCCACAGGCTTCACCATGCAGGGTGAGGGCTCACTGACGCTCAACTCCGCGATGAGCGCCGACTCGGTGACACTCGCGCAGGAGGGCAGCTTCACCACCACCCAGACGCTGACGACGAGTGCATTCACCCAGACGGGGAGTGGCACGTCGACCCTCTCGGGACTCAGCATCGCGGATGGCGGTAGCCTGACCATGCACTACAATGGTACATTGGATATCAACACCCTCACCCTCGGGGCAAATCTCCAGCTCAAGTACACCGCAGGAGAGAATCTCTTCGCCCTCACAGAGGAACAACTCGCAACAGTAGAAAGCTACTCCTTGAATATCATCGACGTGGAGCGCGCGCTGCTCGGCGAGGCAGCAGGTGGCTATGATCTTGGCCTCGCGGGTACAGTCGATGAGGCACTTATCTCTGTCTTCGGCCTCGATGCGGGATACTCACTGGACAACAGCTCAGGCACATGGAAGCTCACGCTCGATGCCGACGCAGAGTTCGACTTCGGCGGCTGGGATCTCAACTGGGGCGTGGACGTCATCGCGCAAGCTCCTGAGACGATCCTGACGGTGGCTGACGCGACAGGGACGATCTATATGAGCTCTGTGGCAGACTATGTCAATGCTGGCACAGGGACGACATCTGCTCTATTCACAGACTCCGCTGATGTAGTAGCTCTGGTTGTCGGTGGCAAGCTCAACGGAGGCGACACAGTCACCGACTCTTGGATTCAGGTCACAGGTGGTACCTTCGTCACCATCGCAGGTGGTAACCAGGCTCAGTGGAACGAAGGCGCGAATACCTTCACAGGTGATTCTCATATTGTTGTCAATCAAGAGACAGAAGGCGACTATGTCCAGTTCATCATCGGTGGTAACTACCAAGATGGCAACGGACCTACCTTCACGGGTGACAGCTACATCAGCGTCTACACGGACACGGTGACGGGCTCCATCATCGGTGGTAGTACGAATGCCCACCAGAACTCCACGACCTTCAACGGTCATACAAATATCTTCGTCTACAGCGTGCTGAGCGATAACAGTGCCGGAGCCATGGGTCCCAATGCCTTCAGTTTCGATATGATCATTGGTAGTAACTCATGGTTATCCAACAGCTACAGTACTCAGACGAGTACTCATAACGGTGACTCGAACATCACAGTGGATCTCTCGGGGCAGAGTGTCACCGAGGCGACAAACTTCGGAAAGCTCATCGCCGGTGGTGCCCTAGGTCACAACGCCCTTAAAATGGTGGACACGGGTGATACGAATGTCACCATCACAGGCACGGCGAATGTGACCTTCAACCAAAAGATCATCGGTGGTGGCTTCGCCTATGGCGCAAGCAGCAATCTGACGCGTACGGGTAGCACCCATGTCCTGATCAACGCGAATGGCGCGAGCTTTGACACCAGCGGTAATGAAGGCATCATAGGCGCGGACAATATTGACGCCAATGCTGTCTCCATCATCTCTGGCAGTTCCAATCTCACGATCAATGGCACAGGCAGCACCTTCGCTGATCGCATCATGGGCGGTGGCTACCTGAAAGAAGGCTCGCTATCCATCCTGAGCGGCTCGAATATCACGATCAATGGCGGAAGCTACTCCAACCACGTCACCGCAGGTAGCGGTCAGTTGACCGGCACAGTGACCACAGGAGGCACGAGCCTCACCATCACAGAGGGTACGTTCACAGGTCTAGTGATGGGCGGCAGCGTCATCGCAGCAGGTACGAATGTGAACACGGCTGGCAGCACGATCAATATCTCTGGCGGTAGCTTTGTCAATGTTCATGGTGGCAGCATCGACATCAACAATACGTCAAACACCAGCACCGCAGGACTCATCGAGATGAACCTCACAGGCGGTACATTCACGTCTTACATCACGGGTGGCTCCGTCATCGGTGCCGCCTACGCGGGCACGACTACCGCCGACGGAGGTGTCACGATTAATATCGACGGAGCTACGATGAATGGCAACATCATCGGTGGTCACATCCGTACCACTGGTACTACGGCAGCCACCGTCAGCATGGGGGATGTCGCCATCAACCTTATTAGTGGTAACATCGGGGCAGATGTCCATGCCGCAGGTCACCTCACGACAGCCTTCACTGGAGCGACGACCGCGTCGACGAGAGTCACCGTGGGCTCTGCGGTCACATTTAACGGTACGAATCAGATCATCAATGGTGACTTCGGTGGTGCAGCAGCAGCTTCTGGAACGGTCACAGGCGATCGCACGCTTGCCTTCTCCGATAATACTGCCTATGGTAATATCGCAGCCGTCTCCTACAGAAACTTCGATGTCGTCGAAGTCACCGAAGCCGACGCGCAGGTCTCCATCACAGGTGTCACTGATACCGATTCGCTCACCAAGACAGGTGCGGGTACACTGACGCTCACAGCCGCACAGAATGACAAGAGCTGGACGGCGAGCGAAGGCACACTCGCCCTGCAAGCTGACTCCACCCTGACGAACCTCGCGATGGCAGGTGGCACACTCTCGCTGACGGCTGATCCTAGCATCACCGTCACAGATGAGCTCAGCATCACAGGCGGTGGACTCAGCATGAATAAGGGCTACACCGGCATCGCTCTGGACACAGACGCGAGCCTGACCCTGAATGCAGGCTCGACACTCGACCTGAGCATCATCGGTGCTCTAGCAGACGAAGACATCGAGCAGGTGATCTTCTCCGGTGTCGATGCTGATGCTGCGAATCTGACAGGCATCACCCTAGAGAAGCTGGACAACGGCGAGCTCGGAGTCTCGGCTAGTGCGCTCTTTGGTTCTATCGACAATGGCGACATAGTTAGCTACACCGCGGCAGACATGTTCCTCGTGCTACGTGATGGTAACCTCGTCCTCGTCAGCACCGTCTCGCGTAACCTTCACTGGGCTGGCGGCGACACTGGCAACTGGGGAATGGACAATGATGTCTGGCAGAAGGAAGGCGAAGGTGATCTCATCGACTTCGAGAGAAATGATAATGTCTTCTTCACCGCAGCGCAAGACACGACCATCACCATGGACACCGCCGTCGACGTCTACAAGATGACCGTGAGTGGAGCAGGCTCGACCTACACCTTCGCGGGCGACGCGGCGAACAGCATCACTGTTCTTGGCTCACTCACCCTTGAGAATGGCGCGGACGTGACCTTTGACACCACCGTGGATCTCACCACCGCCGAGGTCAGCGTCGGAGCGAACAGCGTTCTCACCAGCATGCAGACGACCGATCTCACCATCAAGTCTCTGGTCAGCGGAGGCGACGTGAGCCTCGCTGCCGCGAACACCGAGATCATGGAGACCGTCGCCACAGGTGGTAATCTCACCACCTCGGGCAACCTCAGCCTCGCCGATGGCGAGAATGCCTTCACAAAACTGGTCGCAGAGACAGTCACAGCTGATAGCCTCAGCATCGCTGGAGGCTCGGATATCACCACCTTCAGCGGTAGCAGCCTCAGCATCACAGAAGGCGCTGTCACGATCGACAATATGGGCACGCTGGACTCCTTCGTCAATCACGGTACAGTCACGACGACAGGAGACCTCACCTTCAGCGCGAATGTCGCGATAGGCGGTGTACTCTATGCGGGCAATGTTACGCTTCAGGGCGCGGTGAACTCCTTCACCACGCTCACCGCTGACGCCGTCACACAGACCGCCGACGCGACACTCACCGTCTTTGAAGGGGCCAATGAGCTGGCAAGCATCAGCGGGGGCTCACTCATCATCGCTGATGGCAGCCTCTCGGTCACAGAAGCCAGCACCACCACCCTCGACGGCATAGCTGGCGGAGGCAGCCTCAGCACCGCGGGCGATCTCACCCTTACCAGCGAGGACGCACTGACGATCGGATCTCTGAGCGTCACTGGCACTCTGAGCACCGCAGGAGCTCTCAGCGTCACGACTGACCTCTCGGTGAACCACCTGAGTCTGAACGATACGCTCAGCGTCGGCGCGGGCAACAGGATCACCACGACAGGCAGTGCGCTGAGCACGATCTCGATCAACTACACGCCTCTGAGTACTGGTCCCGCCATCACAGGTGGTTCGTTCAACTCACAGGCTCTGCGCTTTGATATGTCCAACGACGTGCTGCTCAGCATGGGGCTCAGGAATGGAGACAGCTACGTGCTCGCCGACATGGCAGCAGCCAGCACCATTACGGGTCTCTACCTCAACTCGGATACAGCAAGCCTCTATGTCGACACGCTCAACAACTACACCATCTCGCAAAATGGCAACGACATCATCATCACACTGGTGGTGAAGGGCAACGACTGGCAAGGCGATATCAGCAGCGCGTGGAGCGACGCAGGCAACTGGGTGGAGGACGTACCTGACACCGACCGTGATGCCGTGCTTGCCGATGCGGTCAACACTAACATCACCCTCGGTGATGACGCGATCGCACGCAACGTGCGCGTAGAAATGACCTCGGGCACAGGAAACTACAACCTGTCGGATGGTGACCTCACCGCAGAGACACTCAGTGTCGTCGTCGGTCAGCTCACCCTGAAGGGGGACGCGACAGTGAGCATCACAGATGGAAATAACGACGGCACAGGCGGCCTCGTCGCCATTGCAGAAGATGGCAAACTCATCCTTGAAGAGGGTGCGAACCTCAATGCGACGAAACTCACCCTCAATGAGAATGGTACGCTCACATCGGCTGGTGACCTGACCGTAGGCGAGCTCTCCGCCACTGAGCGCACGGTGACGAATACAGGTGCTCTCACCCTCGGGGACGGCTCCACCATCGGCACACTCACAGGAGCAGGCGGCACGCTCGCTCTCGTCGAGGACGCCACGGTCAACATCGGTACGATGAGCGATCAGGCGCTCAACCTCGCTGCGGGCTCAGAGCTCAAGGTGGCTGACGATACGACACTCTCCACCATGAGCGGTACTGGCAGCCTCTCCATCGGTACAGGTGCAAAGGACACGGGACTCACGGTCGCGACAGGCTCGTCTGGTATCACCAGTGGCACGCTCTACGCCGACACACTCACACTCGAGGAAGGCTCATCGGCTCGCTTCACCCAGCTCTCGGTCAATACGATCGTCATCCACGGTGATCTTGCTACTAACGCAGCGCGCCTCGGTGCGACTCAGCTCGGTGACTTCGCGAATAGTGGCATCGCTCCCACCCTCAACATCACGTCGATAGACGAGATGACGACAGGCACGGATGGTGTTGCGATGACCTACTACGTCTACGAGCAAGCAGGGGCGAACTGGTCCTCCATCATCCTCTCGGACGCGACGAAGATGGCCATCAATAAGCACATCATCCAGGGCAACGACATCCTGCTGACGACGACAGGTGACTCGCTCACCTTCACGATGCAGGAGTCGACCGACCGTCTGTGGAAGGTATCGGAGAACTTTGCCGTCACCGCACAGCAGGGAGCCGACCTCAGTGTGCTCAAGCCCATCTACGATGAGGAAGGCAAGATGATGAATATGAACATCCTCGACACCGTCGACCGCGTCTACGTCGATGCCAGCATCACGATCGACCTCGTCGGCGTTGCCAACAGTACGGGTAACCCTCTCCTCGTGCAGAATCTCACGGGTGATGCGGGCACGAGGCTCTCCATCGTCGGTGATGGCATCGATCAGGACACCGTCGCGCTGAGAAACACCGAGGCGAGCTTCGCGGAGAATGCTCTCGATGTGAAGGACGCCACGATCACGTCTCAGTCCTTCAGCGATGGCTCTAGCTCCGTACTCGACCTCGGCTCGCTCAACCTCAACAACGCGGCTCTCGAGGTCCTCTCCCCAGCTGGCAGCGGTGCGGTAACAGGTGCTCCCACTGGGCTCACCGTCGGTCAGCTGACCAATGTCGATGCAGAGGGCAAAGAGGTGACCACCTCCGTTGTCGAAGGCCTGCTTAGCATCAACGGTGCTGGAGCTATCTACACGGGTGGCTACGACAGAGCGACGCTCAACATGATGCAGGGCGCTGACCAAGCTCTCAAGGCTGGTGATGGTCTCACCGTCAGCGGTAATGGCGGACATGTCCACATCATAGGCGGGGCAGACGCGGTGATGGATCAGATCAAGACGACTGGTGCTGACGTCACCATCGACTTCTCCAAGGCGACCGCTGCGGATCAGGCTCTGACCATCGACAAGGCTTCTACCATGGAAGGCGGTACACTCACCCTCGTGCTCAACAAGACACTCTTTGAAGCAGGAGAAGTGCAGCAGACTCTGAGCTTTGCGAATACAGACGACAGCCTTACGCTGAGTGCCAGTAGCGCGCTACACATCACGGTGGATAATCCTAGCGGACTGCTCACCCTACCAGACGGCTCGGCGACAACGGGCATCACCATAGCAGGTCTCACAGCAGGTCTCAGTTTGGAAACCGACGACATCACACTGGGCGGAGGTCTCGAAAAGCTCTTCACGAACGTGCGCTATGAGAACGGAGAAATCATCGGTGATATCAATGCCTCATATTACAGCGGCTTCGTACTCTCCGCGAACGGTCAGGCTGGCTACAACATGCTCAACGAGATCGTCATCGATCCTAACCCAGAGGCCAATCCCACGGGCTACGAAGATCTCGCCGCTGTCATAGACAGCCTCGATGACCTTTTACTGATTGATCGCGTCGCAGCTGATAAGCTAGCCGCAGGCATCGCAGGTGCGAGCACGGCTAGCATCGGTATGGCGGTGAGTGGTGACATGAGCCGTCAGCTCGGAAGCATACGCAACCGTACGATGAACATGGGCAGTGATCCTGAAATGGACATGGAAGGCGAGCTGAACTTCAAGGGCTGGATCAGTGCTGAAGGTGGCAGCAGCGAGCTCAGCGGCGAAGGCACGCTGGCTGGCTACGACCTCAGCAGCTGGGGTGGTACAGTAGGAGCAGAGCTAGATCTGAACTCCCAGCACACCATCGGTCTCGCATTCAGCGCGCTCTATGGCGACTTCAGCAGCTCGGATGTTGACGCGCAGAGCGGTGATATTAATACGAATTACCTCAGCTTCTTCGCACGCTCCTACAGTGGCCGCTGGTCACATAGCTTCGTAGCAAGTGTAGGTATGAGCGATATCAGCTCCACACGTACTGTCACTCACTCGAAGGGCTACTACGACACAGATGTGTCGACGAATGGCATGAGCTATGGTGCACTCTATGAAGTCGCCTACACCTGCGCGATGACGGAGAGCGGTAGCACCGCATGGCAGCCACTCGCCAGCATCTCTTACCAGAGCAGCACGGTGGATGGCTACACAGAAACAGGCAGTGATGCCGCACTCATGGTAGGAGAACAGAGCGTCAGCTACGCGACACTCGCTCTAGGTGCTCGCGTGGAAACCATTGTCGGTGAGAACATGTATAACCGCGCCTCCACGCTCTCACTGCGTGCGATGGCAAAGGCAGACCTCGGTGACACGAGCTCCAGCGCGGACGTGAGCCTCCTGGGTAACAAGGGTAGCGTCGAGAGTCAGGAGCGTGGTCAATACGCCCTCGAACTTGGAGCGGGTCTCCAGATCCCTATTAAGGGTGACACGTCGCATCTCTTTATCGACACAAGCGTCGAAGTACGCGAGAACCAGACGAATGTGAACGGCAGCGCCGGCTACCGCTTCAGCTTCTAAGAGAATCGCGCGATTACAAGATAACATCGCCACCCAGTCCACTGCGGCTGGGTGGCGATTTGCGTATTTGCGTAAAAGCCGAGCTCACAGAGCACGGCAGCGCGACACCTATCTTCCGTGGCTGGCGCAGAGCGTCCGTGCAGAGTCTTTCCTGTGCCGCAGAATGATGAAGTCAGGAAAATAGCTTGAGTATATCACCATTATCCATTAGAATATTCTCATAAGAATCCTCTATCGCTGATATGAAAAGCACACTCCATACCGCCATCATCCTCGCAGGCCTGTCTATGACGCTGCTGAGCTCCTGCACACGCCTAGAAACCGCCCCCGAAGGTCAGCGCGCAGCGACACCGCCACGCGGTTCGTCAGATATCGAAAAGTCATGGAACGCCCCTACCCAGCAGGAGCAGGAAGCCATGCTAGGACCACTCGGACAGCTGCGCCGCTAAGTGCGTATCAAGAAGACTTCAATAGAAAAGCCTACGTTTGACTCTTGGGTGGCACGTAGGCTCGTTCTCGCGCTCCCTTTAGCCTCGTGCAGATGGGACAGCTTGGTTTACAGCCTCGCGCAGGGCAGTACGCGCGCCCCCATAGCACCATGGCGATGTGCAGGAATCCCCAGTCCGCGCGCAAGAAGCAGCGTTTTAGATCCTTTTCCACCTGTTCCACGGTCGTACCTCGGCTCAGCTTCCAGCGACGCGCTAGGCGGTAAATGTGGGTATCTACAGGGAAAGCTGGGTGCCCAAAGGCCTGATTCATCACGACGGACGCGGTCTTGTGTCCCACACCCGGTAGAGCTTCCAGCGCCTTTATGTCCTCGGGTACTTCACCACCATGACGCTCGACGAGCATCTGGGACATCGCTACGAGGCGGGTCGCCTTCGATTTCGCGAGTCCGCAGGTCTTGATATAGTCTAGCAGTTCCGCTGGGTCTTTCGTCGCCATCGTCGCGGCATCTGGCGCGAATTCGAAGAGAGCAGGTGTCACGATATTCACCCGCTTATCCGTACACTGGGCAGACAGAGCCACCGCCACAAGAAGCGTGAATGCGTCTCGGTGATCGAGCGGTACTTCAGGCTCTGGGAAGGCGGCTAGTAGCTCCTCATGGACGATCAGGCTGCGGTCGTGTCGAGTCATAGGCGGTGTGTGTGAATGTAAGACCTAGCTATACCATATCAACAGGGTGACGTCAATAGGGTAGCGTGGCGTACTAAGAAAGGGAGGGGCTATTCGCCCCCCCCCTTTGTCAATTTGTAACAGATTAGCTATGTCGCCGATGAAAACGCCTCTTAGGCTTCCTTACGACGGCGACGTGCGAGTAGTCCTGACAGAGCGAGTATGCTCAGTGTCGCGGTGCTAGGCTCAGGGATGTAGAATAGCACATTACCATCAAGGGTGGTTACTCCCAGTGGGTTCAGTGTCTCTTGCACGCTGCCTGGCTCCAGGTTTTCAAGGTAAATGTTGATTTCTACCGTGTGGTACCAGATGGCTGCCAGATCCTCTTGCGTGATATTCTGGAGTTCAAAGGCGACGAAGCCTTTGTTTGTGACATATTGCTCAGCAAATGCCTCATACTCCGCCAGCGTGAGCACGATATCTAAATCCAGAGCGCCTTCCATGGTCACGTCTGCGACGTTGATTGAGGTCAGGCTGTAGACTAACATGTCATGCTTGTCACCCTCAGTTTGGACTTGAGCATTCTTGATGGTTAAGTTAGATCCCGTGGCTACCTGTATCGTGTGGTCTGTGAGGACAAGGCTCGCGTCAGCATTCTGAATCGTCGATCCTAGGCCCTGCACTGTGCCGCGCATATTCATCGTAGAGCCACCACCGAGCTGGATGCTTGTACCAGAAAGAACAGAGTCGTTGATATGTGCTGTACTGTCTGTATCGAGTATCATGTTCATGTCGGTAATGGTCGCATTTTGGATCGTGCTCACATTACTTGCAGTATGCTCGATCGTCTTGCCCACACCTGTGATGGCGGAGGTACCTGTGTCTCTACCTGTCGCACTAAGTACACCTGCATCGAGGACTGCTGTATTCGCAAGCTCGATATTATTGCTCACTGCGATACCCTCTGCGATAGCCATCTGCGCTCCCGCATCGACGCTTACTTCACCTGTGCTGAAGGCGGAGGCATGCCCTGCGGTGGCGATGCCACCTGCGATGACCGTGCCTCCTGCGTAGGTGTTAGCCGCGTTCAGGTTAAAGTTCTGCGTCCCTGTACCATCGATGGTCAGCCCTGCGTTGTTTCCTGCGACGTTAGAGATCACATTCTGCACGTTCACGGTCTTGACATCAGATGCAGCTGTCAGTGTGACATTCGCGTTTGTACCACTCAGTGCCATAGTATTGAGGATGTTTACCACTTTATCAGTATTGGAGACATCACTATCCGCTATGATAGCCTCTATGGTGGAGCCAGCTGCGAAGTTTGTGATGATGTTGTCATCATCAGCAGAAGCATTGTGAGTTACATTCGACGCAGTACTTTGGTTACCCAGCTGCACGAGTGAACCTTCCTGTGCAATGATGGTGATGTACTGATTCTTCATTTCGCCGTAAAGGCCTTGATTCAGAATGAGAACACCCTCATCTTGTACCGTGATGGTACCCGCACTGTCCTGATTAGAAATGCCTGATTCGAGCTCCAGTGTACCGGCGACCGTAACTGCTCCTGCTCCGCCGTAGTGAGCGATAGCAAAGGCAGGGTCGTCTAGACCTACTTCTGCGGATGTCGTGATACCGGTGACATGCAGCTTCGTGCCAGCTGCGATCTCCAGTGTGCTTTCGCCGCCATCAGATCCTTGGTAGCCATCAATGGTGTAGGTACCGTTACCTGATATGTTCACAGTTCCACCGTAAAGCTGCATATGGACATTATCTGTCAGCGTCGCGCCTGTTCCTACCACGATATTGTAGTCGTAATTCGTTCGGCGTATGTAGTATCCGAGCCCATCATCCGCGCCTATCGTCGCGACATGGTGGCCTGCTGCGACTTCAAATGTCGTGCCTGTCGAGAGACTGATCGTGTTAATACTAGCAGCATTCGTGTCGAGAACCATCTTGAACACCTGTACGGACAGATTACCCGAGAAGTTCGTCATATCACCTGATAACTTCACAGTACCACCATCGACCTTCGCAAAGGTCGTGTCGCTACTGCCTATGAGCGCACCTGTGATATCAAGCACACGTCCAGTGCCCCAGACGCGAGCGTAGACTGTGCCTGATGCTATCTCGACATCCTTCGCAAACGTCGACGTCTGATTTGATAAAGCATCGCCTACGAGGGCGGTGTTATTATGCATGACGAGGCGACTAGCACCGCCAAGCGATGTATACAACGTACCTAATGTACCGTTCGTCAGCTCGACAGTTCCATTGAAACCTGATGCCAAGATGATGGATGACTTCGCACCATCTCCCACCGCTACACCTATAGCATCGATGTAGAGGGTGGAGTCCGCATCACCTCTGAGGAAGGTGAGCGTTGAGATGGCATTCGGCAGTTCCGTTGTGATTTCATAGCTAGCTCCCGCACCGAGAGTGACAGATGCGAAATCATTAATGTCGGTAAGGGCACTCTCCATCTTTCCACTGGATACAGTGAGATGTCCTGTGAAGTTCGCCGCACTCACGGTGGAGCCTTCACCTGCTAAGGCTAATGTTAATTGTGAACTAGATCCACCCTCAATGATATCCAGCGTATTCGCCCCAGCCGCGAGTGCTCCTGTGACGGTGATGGCAGCTGTGCCCTCTAACAGGACAGACGTCGTTCCTTCGAGGGAATCGATTGTCATGCTACTATCTGTATTCAGCAGAATACGGGCGACATCCACGCTCTCATTCGTTGTGAATGAGGAGCCTGTATTGAGGATTAAGTCTTCGATCGTGAACGTATGCGCCGTACCCGTCGTTGTGACTGTAGCACCCGTGCTCACCGTTACAGAAGATGCGGATACATCTGCGAGTACTTCGATTTCAGACTCACCAGCTCCGAAGGTGATGAGTGCTCCCGCCTCGTAGCTGCCGCCCGTGTGGAATTCTGTGTCTCCATTGAGGTTAAGCTTGCCACCATTCCATGTGAGAAGTCTAGCTGATAGCGTGTAGAGGAGCTCACCGTTCGAGTAACTGTACGTGCGTCCTGCTACTGTGCCTATAAGCTTTTCTGGGTTGAGAGTGCCAGCGTTTAGCCATGCACTATCTTCTAGAGCGCCGCCTGATACGAGTACCAGACCGAAAGTGCCATCGCCTTTATCGGTGAAGACTAAGCCTGTGATGTCGATAAGCGTGTCAGCGTTTAAGGTTACTGTGCCTTCGTTCTGGATAGCGGAATCGTATGTCCATGTTCCACCCAGAGTGAGGCTACCACCAGCACTTACATTGATAGTACCCGAGATACCATCCGTGAGTGTCAGGTCGCCATCCACTTGCAGCGTCCCAGAGAAGGCTGACATACCCGTGATTGTGCCGCTGGTGAAGTGGACATCATTGCTAATAGCATGTCCTCCTACACTCAGACTACCACTAGATACAGTGATCGCGCCAGAGCCAGCGGACGTAGCCGTGCCGAGTGTGACGCTCGCGCCTTCGATTACTAAACCACCTGAGAAGCTATTCGCAGCATTGAGATCAAGAGAGCCTGCACCTGTGATCTTCAGCCCACCGACTGAGCCAACTATATCGAAAATACTCGACGTAATGCTTAGGGCGACATTCCCTCCACCGTCGTTCTGTGCCGTGCTCAGCGTGGTGAGAACAGGAGATTCCACCGTGCCCACAGCAGATCCTGTGCTGACAGCACCGAGCTCCATCTTCTCCGCGATGGTGACGCTGGCTTCTGAGCTTGTGATTGTGGTAGCACCCAGCTTTAAGGTGCCGTCCGTGGAGGCATTAAAGCTTGCGCCATTTAAGTTCAGCTGTCCACCCGTCGCGGTGAGGTTACTCTCGTTATTCCCGAATTCGATAGATGTGAGGGAGAGCGTGCCGCTGCTGAGGGTATTCGTGCCTGTGAGTCTGACACCGGAACTGAAGTTCACAGCACCTGCTCCAGAGAAGGTCGCGCCTTCTGCGTCGGCACGGCGACCTGTGAGAGTCAGCGTGTGATCTGCGACCTGACTGATAGCGCCTCTGAGAAGAAGCTTGTCATTATCATCGCTCTGGTTGAAGTTAATCGTACCGTTGTAATCCGTAACGGCATTAAATCTTAACTCGCCAGACTCACCTGTGCAGTTAAATGTTAATGTGCCATCACCAGTCAGATTATCAAAGGTGAAAATACCATTGTAGCGATGAGAGACCGTACCACCGCCTATGACATTTAAATCTTTGAAGCTTAAGCCACCAAAGCTATTATTATTAATATCACCGCTGTAAAGCGTGCCGCCTTCTAAGATGATGTCCGTGGTGGCGAAATCGTGACTGGCGTGCGCGATGCGGAACTGTGCACCTAACTTCACTCGTATAGAGGAGGCTGTTAGCGTATTAGAAGCAGTCTCATTTGCGCCAAACCACATGGTTCCAGAGTTCACTACAATAGCACCTGTGAAAGCCATATTGCTGGTTATGGCTACTTGATTATTGAGCGTGAGCGTACCTTCACCAGTGACTTCTGTTAGAAAGGTAGCGTCTGTGGGGGGGGTGGCCGAGCTAGTTACTGTGGGGCTGCCATTCACGGTCGCATTACCACCGCCGATGTGCAGTCGCTCATCGAATGTTATACCTGAAATGTTGAGTATCGCACCATCTCCCAGCGTGAGAATTTCCATGGAACCGACATCCGCCATGCTAGCTATCGTGACCGTAGCGTTGTTCACACTGATTTCACCAGTGTAATCAGCCAGCGACAGCATGTCAGCGAAGTTATATGCCGCTCCATCATGACCGTCGAGGCGGAGGGTCGATCCATGGTTACCCGTGACCTTGAGTGGACCAGCATCGGTGTTAAGAGTCGCGACGGCTATGGAAAACTGCGTATTGGTGTCCATCGTGACGCCAAGAGTCTTAAAGGTGATACCTGCACCTGCGTTAAGTGACAGAGCCGAGTTCGTGGCGATGTTTAGATTACCCATGCTGATGCTTTCTGTCAGCGTGGCAGAGGTGTAGCCAGTGAAATTCACGGTTTGTCCCGCATTGTAGCTGCTGTTTCCATCGAATGCACCTGCGTCATTCCAACTCAGTGTTCTAGTCTCAGCTGTAGTTGCGCCACCTGTGAAGTCGAGATCGTTCTGAATCCCATCAAGCGTAAGAATGCCATTCTCATAGCTGAGAGTTGTAGTGGCTACCGTGCCTGCTACGCCTCGGATGCTTTCCCATGTCAGGGCAGTAATATCGACGGTACCACCAGTCGTGATCTGGTAGCTGATGCTATCGCCATTCGTAGTGCCAGTGAGGGCACCGAGATTAAGAATAGCAGAGTTCGTGAAGCTGAGTGTGCCAGTATTTGTAATCGCGTCTGTCAATATCAGCGTGCCACCCATTGTCAGCTGTCCGCCTGTGACGATGCTCAGACTGTTACCTGCGGTCATAGTACCGTTGACAGTGAGTAAACCACCTGAGGCAACGCTCACATTGCTGTTTGCCGTTATAGCGGTGTTGACAGTAAGTGACCCGCCATCGGCTATCTGTAATGAGCTACCGCTGGCGATACTTACCGTACCTACGCTAGAGCCTCCTCTTGTAAGAATGGCTGTGCTGCCGTCATTCACCTCAAGCGTGGTTAATGTCAGGACGGAAGATATGGTGTAGCTCGCACCACCTGTGCCTGTCGTTGCGGCGCGATTCGTTTTATAGGAGTCGCTTGCTGACGCGTCTGCCACCTCTTTCGAGTTAAGAGATAGAGTGGTAGCTGTGATATTGCTATTACCTATAGTGACGTTTCCAGAGTAGAAGAAATGAGCACTGCCGTCATGGAGATTGTCATCTAATCCTTCAACACCTGTACGCGTAGCCATCTCGATAGCTCCTGTGCCTGTCACATTTGTCTGCACCGTATCGCCATAGTCTTGTGAATTCGTGAAAACGAAGTCGCGTCCATTTACGTTACCGTTATACGCCGTAACGGACAAGATGAAGTCACCTGAGAAATTGGCGTGATTACCATCAAAAATGAGATCATGCCGAAGAACGCTGCCTGGATTCCCTTTGAATGTAATATTGCCATGCCCAGTATAAGTTTCTGGGTTATAGCCAGAGTAATTCGTGATGTCTGACAAATTACCTTTAGCGTACACATAGCCGCCAGCTGAGTCACCACTATAAATCCACTTATCTATATAGATCGTGGGTGCTTCCCATTTGCGCTGTTCATGCCCAGCCCAGCCTCCAGTCGTGCTGACAATGATTTCTGTATCATCATTTTGGGCAGTATAAAGTCCTGCGCCCGTGATAGACTGTAATGCTTTCGCCTCTTCAGTCAGGAGGGTGAATGTCATTAATCCCATCGCCAGTGTCGTCATAGGTAGGCTAGTAGTCAGGGGAGTAGCTACTGAATAGCAGGCTAGTAGAGCTGATCGAAGAGTGGAGCTAAGATGGAGTTTCATGTGATGTTTATAAGTGAGTGATGGTTGTTATACGATTTCTCATATAATGACGCTAATCGAATGCTGTGCATCAGAAAATTTCCTTTATGATACATGATGCTCTCTATAAGTCAAGCAAGAATTTTATCTCTAGCAATTTTGCAACAGGCGAAAGAGCCAGATTTTCCGTGCTTTATGAAGATTGCGCGTTTTTCAGTGATGATTAAAACAAATCTATGCCAAACTAACAAGTTGACATCAGTCCTAATGTTTGATAAAACTAACTCATGTCAATTAACCATTCCCCAAAGATTGCGAGCATCATGGCTCGCGAGATCATCGATTCCCGTGGTAATCCTACACTTGAAGCAGAGGTACGCTTAGAAGACGGCTCTATCGGTCGCGCTGCTGTGCCTAGTGGTGCATCCACAGGTAAGCTCGAAGCTCTGGAACTCCGCGATGGCGACAAGGCTCGCTACCTCGGTAAGGGTGTACTCAAGGCTGTTTCTAACGTGAACGACCAGATCGCATCCGCGCTCAAGGGGCTAGACGCGACCCAGCAGGGTAAGATAGACCTCGCCATGCTCGATCTCGACGGCACAGAGAATAAGGAAAAGCTCGGCGCGAACGCCGTCCTCGGTGTCTCCCTCGCTACGTCACGCGCTGCGGCCCAGCACGTCGGTCTCCCTCTCTTCTCCTACCTCGGTGGCAGCCATGCGAACATTCTGCCTATCCCTCTCATGAATGTCATCAATGGTGGCGCGCATTCCGATGCTCCTATTGACTTCCAAGAGTTCATGATCGTTCCTCACGGCTTCTCTAGCTTCAAGGAAGCTCTCCGTGCTGGTGCAGAAGTATTCCACGCGCTTGGCAAGGTGCTACACGGTCGCTCTCTGAGCACGGCTGTCGGTGACGAAGGCGGCTACGCTCCTGCGCTTGACGGCACAGAAGACGCGCTCACCACCATCATGCAGGCTATCGAAAAGGCTGGCTACAAGCCAGGTTCTGACATCTCTATCGCTCTCGACGTCGCGAGCAGCGAGTTCTACGATGAAGAAAAAGAACTCTACGTCTTCAAGAAGGGCGGCGGTGAAGAGCTCAACCTCACGGAACTCACCGACTACTACATCAAGCTGAAGGATAACTATCCTATCATCTCCATCGAAGACCCCTGCGCTGAAGGCGACTGGGCTGGCTGGAAGTACCTCACCGAAAAGCTCGGTGATGACACGCAGATCGTCGGTGATGACTTCTTCGTCACACGCCCATCGCTCCTCCAGCGCGGTATCAACGAAGAATGCGCGAACGCCATCCTCGTGAAGGTGAACCAGATCGGCACACTCTCCGAAGCGATGGAAGCGACACGCCTCGCGCTGAGCAGCGGCTACGGTGCTATCATCTCTCACCGCAGCGGCGAGACAGAAGACGACTACATCGCCGACCTCGCAGTCGCGACACAGGCAGGTCAGATCAAGACAGGCTCGATGTCACGTGGCGAACGCCTCGCGAAATATAACCAGCTTCTGCGCATCGAGGAACTCCTCGGCGCGACAGCACGCTTTGGTGCTGGAGCACTGGGCTGATACCTTCTCCCATAAAACAATTCATACTAAGGGCAAGGGCAGTGATTGACGGTCACTGCCCTTTGCTGTATCCCTGCAAGCACAATAGAATTTTCTTGACGATTTAGGCTGAATATGCTAGTGTGTTAGAAGTAACTCTGAATACCTCCCCTCTCCCATGCGCCGTATCATTATCTCAGAAGGACATAAGCAACTGCACGCCTATGATGTCGAAGCTTGGCGAGACGGACACACCGTCACTATGGGGCGTAGCGAGAGAACGACATGGTACTACCCAGAATTCGACGAGATATCACGCCACCACCTCAGCATACGCAAGCATGGCGATGATCTCTATCTGCGCGATGAAGCCACGGTGAATGGCACCTACGTCGATGATGTCGCCCTCACCTATGCCGTGCGCATGCGCGCGGGCGTAGCCTACAGAGTCGGGCGACTACTCGTGCACTATGAAGGAGAGCCCAGTGAAGACACAGCGGAGCTGATAGACTGCGACGCGGTCTTCCCAGAAGAATACAGCTTTGCCATGTTCGCTGAGCCGATAGTCGGACTCTTCCTCACTGAGCCGTCTGAGGCAGAAGGAAAAAAAAGCCAGCCGACCCCCGCAGTCAAGGAATCAAGAAGAGGCTCGACACATTGCCGAGCGAAGAAGAAGAACAAGCGCGGGAAAGACAGGGTGCGGCAGCTACGCCAGCGACAGCAGCTACGCCAGAGCTCGCTCGCAGCCCTCTTCTGCGCGACGCTCATCTGCATCATCGCGCTCACCCTCTACACACTGAAGCTCTTCCAAGCCGCTAGACCAGTTGCCAGCTTCGAACTTAGCTATGTAGCAGAAGAACAAGCTCAGGAGAAAAAGCGAGAACCCAAGAAGCTAGAAACACGCCGCACAGCCCCTGCCCCTGCCCCTGCGAAGCTCTCAGTCCCCATCACCGTCAGTCCGATATCACAGCCCATCCAGCTCACGCCCAGCGACATGGGAGAGTTCATTGGGCAGGACATCAGCGCGATAGGAGATGGTGACGGCTTAGGTGGCGATGGCTTAGGTGGCGATGGTTGGGGGGCAGGCGATGGAGCAGGGCTAGGAAGCGCGGAGGAAATAGCATCCGCCTTCGTCGGTGAATTCTGGGATCTGAAACGAAAGCCCAATAAAAGCAAGTCTGAGCACTACTCCCACGGGCAAAGCATGAAAGTCCACAGCTACCTGAGTCAATTTTTTAACCAAGGATGGCCGAGGAGCAGATTTTCAGACTACCTGAAATCCCCTGTGAAGCTCTACGCCACCTGCTTCTATATGCCGCACTCCTCCGACCTCGAAGCCACGCATGCCTATGACCCCACGGGCATCCATGGGCTAGAAAAATCCCGCTGGGTCATCATCTACCGCGCGCAGGTGCAAGCCCCGAAAACTGGGCAATTCCGCTTCGTGGGTGCGGCAGATTCCGTCATGGGCGTACGCTTTAACAAGACGAACGTGCTGCATGTGGGCCTGCACAACCTTAGGACAGGTGTGTGGGGAGACAGCGACACCTACGATGGGAAACACACGCAGTACCGCTATAAAAAAAGCGGAGCGTGGAACACCCTCTGTCAGGGCTTCACGGCGGGAGATATCTTCCACGTGAAGAAGGGTGAATGGTATGATATGGAAGTACTCATCTCGGAAATAGGAGGAGGGAACTTCGGATTCTGCCTACTCATTGATGAACTCGTCGATGGAGAATCGACGAGTATGAAAACAACGCGTGGGAGCATAACGTGGGGAAACGAGCTCAATGAGCACATCCCTGTATTCCAGCTATTTCGCACCCAGCTGGTAGAACCGAATGCGGATGAGATCTACGACACGATGAAACATTCGGAAGGCATCATACGAGTGCACCCAGAGTATGATGAAGATAGCTACGTGTGGCTAGCGCGCACGAGGCAGCTGGATAGATAATCTGGATTAAGACCGCGAATTGTAGACATATGCGTAAGGCAAAACCCATAAGCGACACATATAAATGGGAGTCCAGAGGGGCGTGCTCCTCTGGCAGGCTGTGGGACGGCGTCCTTGCTGGGGGCGTCGGGGCAAAGCCACCACATGGAAAAGCTGTGCTCGCAGAGCACGGTAGCGCCAGTTTCCTCATAGCTGTGTGTCACACGCGCCCGTGTGGCAACCACAGCATGGTATCCGCACCAGAAACTGACGCTCCGACTACCGCGCGCGA
>CAYJJD010000040.1:0-28655 GCA_964370425.1 uncultured Akkermansia sp.
CGGATTATAAATCCGCTTAGTAAAAAATATATGAAAAGATACAACGACCCTCAAGAATTCACCATTCAGCACATGCTTATGACACTGATGAATTTTAGCCAAAATCAGGCGAAGGAGCAGATATGCTTCGAAAAAGCCTACGATGAACTTCTCAAGACAAAATCCCATCGCCGCCCGCGCACACTCGCCGAGATACGCAGCATCGGGCGACGGCTGATGCGCGAAGACGCAGATCTCGCCGCGCGTCCCCTAGCCGAGATGAATGCTGCCTCCTGCGAGAAGCTGCTGCAAGACACCTTCGAGAGCCCTCGCCAGCGAGTGAAGGGGAGAGCTATCCTTCACAGTCTGTTTAACCTCGCGACGAGGCGTGGCTGGTGTTTTTACAATCCCATCAGTCAGATAGACAAGGATGTAATTAACGAAAAACAGATACACCCTCTCACGTGGACTGAGCTGAAGCGACTCCTCCGCGCGCTGCGACAGGAGAAGAATCGCCCCTGCATGGCTGCTGTCGGTCTCATGCTCTGGGCAGGACTGCGTCCCGCAGAAGTCGAGCGCATGGACTGGTCGCAGATAGACTGGGAAGAAGGCGTCGTCGTCGTCATGGCACAGCACGCAAAAACAGGTGGATGCCGCCATGTCACGATGCCCAAGGTACTGCGAGCATGGCTGAAGCAAGCAGGTGCGCCAGACTCAGGCTCCATCTGCCCGCCTAACTGGACTAGACGCTGGAAGCAGGTAAGGCGACAGGCACGACTCCTCCCCTGGAGGCAGGACGTGCTGCGGCATACCTACGCCAGCTATCACGCGAAGTACTGGCGCGACTTCGGACTCCTGCAATCGGAGATGGGGCATCGGAGTGCTGCGCTCTTACGCACACGCTACCTGAGCATGCAGGGCGTGACATCGGAGCAGGCGCAGCAGTTCTGGGCGGTAGGAGGGCTCTGAGAAAATTACTTCTAGAGCTAATTACTTCCAGAGCCTCTTCGCCAGCGCGTCTTCCGCCGCAGCGTTCTGCGCGCTCTTCTTGCTGAGTCCCTCGCCTTCGCCCATGAGTGTGTCTCCCCAGTACACGCGGGAGCGGAAGGGACCTGTGCCCTGCTCGCCGAGAGCGATCTCCTCGTAGCGCACGCGATCGGGGCTCAGTGACTGGAGTAGCTCTAGCAGCTGCACCTTCGGGTTCTGCGTCATGCCCTGTGTCGCCACCTTATGGATGCTCTTGTCGAGCAGCTTCAGCGCGACGCGGCGCGCGGCTTGGTAATTCGAATCCATGAGCACAGCCCCGATGACAGTCTCAAAGGTATTCGCCAGTATAGAGAGAGTCTTCGCGCCGCCTGACTGCTTCAGGTGGGGATTCATATCCAGCTGATTCCCCCAGTCGAGCTCCGCGGCTAAGCCCGCGAGATGCTCGCGGCTGACGAGAGCGGAGCGCAGTCGCGTGAGCTCGCCCTCATTCGCCTTCGGGAAGAGGGTGAAAAGCTCGCGGCTGACGACTAGCTCCAGCAGCGCATCGCCGAGGAACTCCAGACGCTCGTATTGGCGATTCGTCTTCGACTTGTTATCAATACTCGGGTGCGTCAGCGCCTGAACGAGCCACTGTGCGTCCTTGAAGGTATAGGAGAGCTGGCTTTCGATGGTTGCCTGATTCATGAAGGGTAGGGGAGAGGAATCTATCTTACTGCGAGATATGCTTCATCCAGCGTTTTGCTGTCTTCTCTGAGCGAGGCCACAGCCTCTGCTGCGCATCCATGCCCGACTGAAGAGCCTGTAAAATAGCGGTCTGCGCCGCGAGATCCCCCGAGAGAGCGCGCTCATGTAGTGCGATGAGCTCAGACATGCTAGCGAGACTCAGCCCATTGTTCAGCTGCTTGAAGAGGAAGCAGAGGCGTAGCTGGCGCGCCAGCTGTGCTTCATGCTCCTTCCCTCTGACTGGCTTCGCCGCGAGCATCGCCTCTTCCCAGAGCTGGATGGTATCTTCATCCGCCGTCTTCGTCGACACGATGCCACTGCCACCCTGCACCTGACGCAGAGCCTCATTGTAGAGATCAGGATCGAGGGTCAGATCCTGAGCTGCCGTCATACCCACGCATGGGAGTACAGAGAGCAGTCCTAGAGCAGCGCGAGTCCTAAGAGAATGTAATCGAGCTAGAGTCATAAGATAAGAATGCGTTCGCGATTAACGACGACGGCGCCCCTTGTTACGCAGAGTGCTCTTGCGACTCTCTGGGTCGACGATGAGTGCCCAGCTCTCCTGTAGGCCAGAGTCCTTGAAATAATCTTCCATCGACAGCTTCACCATGATGCGATTAATGATATTCTGCTTATCGTGTAGCTCGGTGAGCTTCGCGTCGCTGTGATGCTTGTACACCGCAGCGATGTCGTCGAAGATCTTCTTGATCTGCACGGCTGCTTCCTTCGCAGACTCTTCATCCTTCACCTCAGTGAGTAGAACGCGCGCCTGCTCGATGGCTTCGAACTCCTTTGTCAGGTCCTTTGGCATCTGTGCGCTTAGCACTGAGCCGAGGGCGCAGCAGGCGATGATGAATAACGATACCGTCTTCGCTATGGTAGATTTCATATGAATGGAGGGGGGAGGGGCTGTTATCTTAAATGTCGTGTTGCTCTCATTACTTAACGCTGTAAATGAGCTTGTAAGGCTGTGCTGTCAGCATGGGGATCGCGTAGACCTGTGAGCTGTTATTCCATGGGATATCCTTCACCGAGAACTGCGGACGGTCGTAGTAGCCTACGATCTTACCATCAGTCTTCACGCAGAAGGCCGCGGCGTTCTCCCCCTTCGTCACCTTGATGAGGTCACCTACCTTTGTTGCGCTGACATCGCTAGGTAGCGTCGCCGTGGGCTTGAACTTCGACCAGTAGCCATTGAGCTCCCAGCCCTTCATGCTCTTGCCCCACAGGGTGATCGTCTTGCCATGCTGGTGCATGAATGCGACGCGGTACTTCGGCTTCGGGAAGTTCTTCGCCTTCACGCGAGCCTTCGCCGCGTCAGCCATCTCCTTCGTGAGCTGATAGTGGTAGTCACCGTACTGGTGCTTCTTTACGTCGAGCGGGACAAACCAGTTGAAAATCTCGAAATCCTCGGTGAAGTCTGTCTTCGTCTCCTCACAGATACGGATGTACCAGTTCAGATGCGCGCGGGCGGGATTCTTCCACACGTTATCGACGAGAGGCTTCTTGCGCAGAGACTCGAAGAGCTCGGGGTAGAAGTTCGGGTTAATACCCAGCTTATGGAAGTACAGGTAGAAAGAATACTGTGCGAAGCCCCACTGAGACCAGCCATTCATGTCATGGAAGGGCACACCCTTCACCGCCTGTTCGAGGAGGTACTTGCAGGGATTCTCATTATCCGTCGCCGTGGGGTTCTTCTCCTCTGAGTACAGCACCTCATCGAGCAGCACCTGCGCGAAGAGATTATTCGAACTCTCCGTCATGCTAGGCCAGTTAATCACCGCCTGATGGCTGTGCCCCACCTCGTGACCGAAGCCCCACGCCGTCTTACCCTTCATGATATTCGGCGCGATCACCTCATTTCGCAGGTTGTACCCATCGCCACCATTACTGTAGCCACAGCCATACTGACCTGAGAACATGTGAGCCCCACCCTCGGTGGAGTAGCCCAGCATGCGATTATTAATCTGAGAACGATACGCATCATAGCCGATGAGGTCACGCACAGACTTCACGCAGTCGTCCCAGAACTTCACCGACGTTGAGATATTCTTCGGGCTGTACTTCTGGAGATACTTCGTCGTGAGTATCATCATGGACTCCTTCCCCACGAGGTCGAACACCTCGGCGGGCGCATCGCTAATCATGCGCTCCCAGTCCGCATCCGTGTGCTTCGTGATGTCGAAGTAGCCATTCACCTGCCCACTCCCCTCGGGGATATGCACCGTGATAGGCTTCGCATCCTTCGTGATGTCCGTTTGATAAGAAATATAGAGCAAGCCATTGCTCGTGATCTTCACCTTATTAATCCCCTCCTCCAGTGGGTAAGTCGTCGTGTGCAGCGTCAGCGGGCGATTGCTCACGAGATCAATATTCTTCCCGCGAGTAGGTCCGACGAAGACATAAATCTCATCGCCCGCCTTCGCGTAGATCCCTGTGGGATTATCCAGTGGGTTCAGAGGGTTAATCTTCAGGAGCTGATTCGCCAGCTCGGGAGTGGAAAAGGGCTTGTACTTCGCGATACGGAAATCCGCGTCGGCGTAGTCGCCCGACTTGATCTTCTTCGCAATGTCGCGCAGCTCCTCTGGCAGCTTAGCTATAGCCGCATCCGTCGCATCCGCGCGCAGCTTCGAGCAGCTTAGATCCGTGAACACCGTCTTGATGACCTTATTCTGAGGGGAAATCCCGCGCTTGTAAAACTCAATCTCACGCAGCGTGAAGCCAAATGGTTTCTTATCCTGCACCTTCAGACGCACCGCCTCGATGCCCGAGATCGTCTTCGCAAAGCGCAGATTACGCGAACTCGGCAGCGTGAACACACTAGGCTTCGACCACTTGTCCCCCTTCTTGATCTCTAGAGACACCGTCCCGAAGTTCGCCGACACGAAGCGAATACCATCCAGAGCCACAGGCTTCTCGAATACGAAAGTCCCATCCACACGGCTCTCAGAAGGCACATGCCAATTCGGCGTTTCCAGTGACCCATCTATCGCCTGAGCGATCGTGTGATTCGCCGTATAGCCCCTCTGAGGAGAGCTCACCTTCGCCACAGGATGAATCGTAGGCTTCGCAGGCTGAAGCTCTGCATAACAGAGAGGGAAAATACTCAGAGCCGACAAAAGAAGAATGGAATGCTTAGTCATAAAGATAAAAAATATAAAGCGCGGTTTCTCGACACACGTCTTCTATGCGAACACTATAGCAAATCCACCCCCCCCGCGGCAATCCAAATCAAAATCCATCCCAAAAGTCGCCCCCAAGCTATCCTTATCAAAGTCCACCTCCGCTACCCCCTGCGACGGCATCTCTAGTAAGGCCTGCGCCTCCACCCCACGCAGCGCAAATAAAAGCGACGCATCCGTATCAATCAAGCACCCAGCCGCATACACCGCCGCCGCCGCATGCGCACACGGACTCGCCCAGTCAGGACAAGTACAGGAAAACCCCCAGTCCTCCGCCAGCGGCAGTAGCCCCTCCTCAGGATCACACAGCACCTCCATCACAGCAGCATCCAGCCTCCCCTCCAGCAGAGACACCAGAGAATCCAGCCGCCCATGACACAGCTCACGCAGCCGCTCCAGCCTCTCCTCATCCATCAGCTCCACACGCAGCTCCACCTCATAAAGCTCCTCCCCACTCACGAGAGCCGACACACGCCCCTCGCACACATTCACATCCAGCACACAGCCATGCCGCAGCAGACTACGCCCCGCAGACAGCTGCATCCCCTCCTGCTCACAATAAGCCAGCTGCCGCATCCACGCCGCGCCCCATGGCTGCGACGCCAAGCGACGCGAGGTATTCTTCACAGGATTCAGATCTCTATGACCATCCTGCACCTCCTCTAGCAGAGCCGCGAGACGCTGCTGCGCCAGACGCGCCATATCCTTCACCCGCATAGGGCGGGACTCATCATAACCACACATAGAAAGAGTAGATACCAAGAAAGCTATAACAAAAAGAAGGAGGGACACGCCCTCCTTCTCTGATAAAATATTTTTTATATAAGAACTACAGAACTTAGCCCTGAATCACACCCTTAAAGTACGCCAGCGTCGCATCCAGACCCTCCTGCATCGTGTACATAGGCTTCCAGCCAGCAGCCAGCAGCTTATCCGCACACGCACGAGAATGCTTCACATCGCCAGGACGCTCATCAAGATGCACCACCTTAGACGTAGAACCAGAAGCCGAGATGATCATCTCCGCAAGAGCCTTCACCGTCATCTGACCGCCATAGCCCACATTATTCACACCCACCACCTCTGGATTCTCAGCCACATAAGCGAGAGCACCCACGATATCCTTCACATAAATGAAGTCACGCGTCTGCTCACCATCACCATAGATGCAGATATCCTCACCCTTCAGAGCCTTCTCGATAAAGATAGGAACAGCCGCCGCATACGCACCCTTAGGATCCTGACGAGGCCCAAACACATTAAAGAAACGGCACACACCCGTATTCAGCTGCCCCGTCGTGCGGTACATATCCAGATAATACTCACCATCCAGCTTCGTGATACCATAAGGACTCTTAGGCTCAGGATACATCGTCTCCACCTTAGGCACGATAGGATTATCGCCATAGATCGCCGCAGAAGACGCGAGCACCACCTTCTTCACACCAGCCTTCGTCGCCTCTTCGAGCACCACGAGTAGACCATTCACATTCAGATCGAGGCACTCACGCACCTTAGACATAGACTCAGGGACAGACACGAGAGCCGCCATGTGGAAGATATAATCCACACCGTCGACAGCCTTCGCCACCAGCTCGCGATCCGTGATAGAGCCTTCAATAAACGTATGCTTCAAGCCATCGAGATTCTTCTTATAACCCGTACGCAGATTATCCAGAATACGGATCTCCTCCGCCTTATCTTGATAATGCTCGCAAATATGAGAACCGATGAAACCAGAACCGCCAGTAATGAGAACTTTCATAAATGTATAATAAAGTGATTAGAACTGCCACTTATTCTAAGCACATCTCCGCAGAAAGCAAGAAAATAAGCCGCCCCCCAGAAAAAACAAGCCACCGCTCACCGCTCACCGCCCGCCGCTCCGAACACCACACTAATAAACTTGCCCCCACCGCACCCCCTCTGCTAAAATACCCGATGATGAATGAAACGTACGAGACAACCTACTTCGACCCAACCAGCTACCCCCATCCCCCCTACGGACGAGAGCTGCCCATACGCCACACCACAGCCTACTCCGACCACGGCACCATCTACATCATCGACTACCGCCTCACAAAGCGCGACGGACTCGAGTATCTCCGATGCCACTGCCCCGGAGCGGAGAAGGAATACTTCTGTCGCCATCTAAAAGATTTTATAAGCGGCGAGTTCCACTTCTACCGCGACATGAACGAGCGAGAGAAAGCCAGAATACGAAAACTCCTCCCAGACAAGAGAAACTACAGATCAGAACTCGAAACCCTCTACCCCACCGTCATCGAAGTACGCGAGATAGAAAAGAAACTCGCCACCATCCAAGCCGACGTAGACGAAGAAATGGAGCACGCCCTCCGCTGGGCGGTGGCCGAGTCAAAACTCCGCCACCGCGCGGGCAGCGAACGCCGCTGGCAATACATGGAAACCGCATTAGAGCGCGTCATGGACAAGCTCGACTGGCAAGCAGAAGAATGGGGTACTGACCTCATCACCCAGCACCTCGAACTCGAAGAAGAACGCCGCACGCATAACCGCGCCCTCCACCGCCTCGTCCCCCACCTCGGATCACCCCTCGCACTCACAGTCTTTTACAGTGACAAAGAAAGCGAGCAAGAGAAAAACACCGACGAGTAAGGCGCGCAGGGCAGAACCAGACAGAGCTGAAGACAGACCTCAGAAATGAGCGAAACAGCACAATTTTCAAGTTATCAAAGCCACTAATCTATAGGAGACGCAACCGCTATAAGCAACACATAAATGGATACTTAAGGGCGCTCCCTTAAGCGATCTCCGGTGATCGTTCACCGGCGGGTCTGGGCAGAGCCCAGAAGGCAATAGCGCGCCCCAGCGCGCGTGGCGACAGACCCCTTTCATCATCACATGCCCGCAGCGAAGTCGCAGCACGCCTATTCTGCCATTGGACTGTCGCCCCCTCTACCGCTGCCCAAAGGGTAGGAAAAATTCTTACCGATGAAGGCGCGAAGCGTCCATGCAGAGAAGACGCGAAAACAGGCGTACAAGCCACCCAAGAGTGGAGGGCTCAGGGTATAATTTACAACTTGAGATTTTGAATGCAGTTTGTATGATTCATTACGGCGTTTTGCTGGCATATCGAGTTATGTTTGCAAGTTCCTAGAGCGGAGGCGGGGTATTGTTATTTGTATATTTAATAGTCTTCGTTATTTATTCATACTGAATCATGAATCTTTTTTTGTGCATGGTTCTAAGGTTCTCACTTTGCGCGGGGGGTGCGTTTCTATTGCCCTGATTATTAGATGTTAATTTTATGGGGTGTTTTATGTTAGAGTAATACAAATAATGCAAGGCGATTTCTCTCCCAATATTTTATCTTGCACCTATCATGACAATATGGTAGATCTAGATGATATTCAATTCATTTATTTTTAAATTGATTATGTATACCTTACACTTATATATTTTATGGAAATCATCGCGCATGTCTTGAATAAGGATTCTCTGGAGGAATTTGAATTGCATATGCTTCACGACCATCTCGATGAAGTGGCACGACTTGCGGGGAAATTTGGCGAAAGTTTTCGAGCTCAGACTTGGGCGGAAACTGCTGGATTACTTCACGACTGGGGAAAATACAATAAAGCTTTCCAGCAAAAAATTCGTATTAAATCAGGCATGACGCAGGGGAGACTTCCCTGCTCGCGTGAGAGTCAGCATGCTATCGTCGGGGCTCTCATCGCTCGCGATCAGTACGCAGGTAACTTTTTGCCTCTAGCATACTCTATCGCAGGGCATCATGCTGGGATTCCAAATTGGAATGGTGGTCTTGATGCTATGGAGCAAAAGCGCGACTTGCTCGATCGCAGCTGCAAGGAAAGTCCTATCCCTCCGAAACACGGGCTCTCGATCCCCCAGCTTTCTAATCTAGGGCGGGATTTTCACCACTGGGTACGCATGCTCTTTTCTTGCCTTGTTGATGCTGATTGGCTTGATACGGAAGCCTTCATGGATAAAGCTAGAGCAAAAGCACGCATTACAGATCCTACACCGCTCGGTGTTCTCAAAGTTCAATTCGA
The DNA here is from genome assembly GCA_964370425.1 of uncultured Akkermansia sp. Taxonomy (GTDB): domain Bacteria; phylum Verrucomicrobiota; class Verrucomicrobiia; order Verrucomicrobiales; family Akkermansiaceae; genus Akkermansia. The sequence goes on from CAYJJD010000040.1 coordinate 8,927, forward strand.
TAACTACATGGCTGAACTTTGTGCGCAAGCCAGACCATCAGATCTCAATACACGCCGAGCCTCTATTCTAGCACAATGCAGAGCCCAAGCGGTCGAGGCTCAGGGGACATACAGCCTCACCGTACCCACAGGAGGAGGGAAAACACTCGCATCTATGGCCTGGGCGCTGGATCACGCCATGACCCATAAGCTAGATCGCATCATTATCGCTATTCCTTACACCAGTATTATCACACAGACCGCAGCCATCTATAAAAAAATCTTTGGAGAGGAAAACGTCATAGAACACCATAGCAATATAATCGTCGATGAAAAGAATGAAGAGGGCAATAATCCCCTCCGCCTCGCTTGCGAAAACTGGGATGCGCCCATCATCGTCACGACAAATGTTCAACTCTTTGAATCACTTTTTTCTAATAAACCCTCACGCTGTCGTAAGCTGCACAATATATGCCGCTCAGTGCTTATACTCGATGAAGCGCAGATGCTCCCTGAGCAATTCCTCCATCCTGTCCTCAACAGCCTTGCGTTTCTGCATGAGAGCTTTAACTGTAGTGTACTCATCATGTCTGCGACTCAGCCCCAACTCTGCGGAAAGATAGGCTCGGGGCTGAGTGAATTTGATGGGCTCAAACACATGCGAGAAATAATCCAGAATGTCGATGAGCTTTATAAGGATTTTAAGCGTGTCGATATCCACTTTCCAGAAGCGAAAGAACGCCGCAGCTGGGAGGAGATAGCCACCGAGTTGAAAACTCAGCGTCAGGTGCTGTGCATTGTGAATACTCGCGGTGACGCGCAGCAGCTCCATGAGCTCATGCCAGAGGATACGATACATCTCTCTCGCCAGATGTGCTCTGCGCATCTAGCGCAGCGCATCAAATTAATTAAGGACAAACTACAAGCGCGAGAGCCCATACGCGTCATCAGCACACAGCTCATCGAGGCAGGCGTAGATATAGATTTCCCCATCGTTTATCGCGCTTTCACAGGCTTGGATTCCATTATCCAAGCCGCAGGACGCTGTAACCGAGAAGGAAAGCTCCCCACGCAGGGACAGGTGCATGTGTTCCATCCTCCACGCGCCGTATTGCAGGGCCTCATGCGTAAATCTGCGCAAGCCTTAACTACGCTTCTAGAGCTATACGCTCAACCTGATGTGAACGATACTGTCATCATGCGTCGTTTCTTTGAAGGTTACTACTCTGCCGTGAATAGCTTTGATGAGAAAAAAATCATAGAGTTATTAGAGAAAGATGTGCCACACTGCCAGTTCGCCGAAGCCGCGGAGGCATTCCGACTCATCGACGACGTTGACAGTCAGAGTATCCTCGTACCTTATGAAGGAGGCGTGCAGATGATAGCACAGCTGCAAGAAGGGCTATTCTTACCAGATCGTGTATGGCTACGTCGCCTACAGCAGTACAGCGTCAGTATACATTCTCAGCATCTCAATCAGATGATACACGATGGGCTTATAGAGCAGATTTCAGGTATTTATTGCCTCGTAGATTCTCGTAATTACAACGAGAGCACAGGGCTTACTTTTAAGAATCACTGGCTCGAAGAAATTTTATTAGCATAACAATATATTAACATATGGAACACCACAATAAGGAATTCTGCCTCGAAGTATGGGGAGACTACGCCTGCTTCACGCGCCCTGAGATGAAAGTCGAGCGCGTGAGCTACGAAGTCATTACCCCCTCAGCTGCACGCGCCATCTTCGAGGCTATACTATGGAAACCCGCCATCCGCTGGCAGGTCACTCGTATCGAGGTTATCAATCCGATTAAATGGACATCGGTACGACGAAATGAGGTAGGAAAGACAGCAAGCCCTCGTACAGAGCAGATCTTCATCGAAGATGGGCGACAGCAGCGTGCTTCTCTCTTCTTGAAAGACGTTCGCTATCGTCTCTATGCTCAGCTGGAGTACATCCCCCCTCATAAGCGTAAGAAAAATGCTCGACAGTCAAAAGAAGAGAAGGGGACTGAAAACCCAGCGAAGTACAACTCCATGTTCGAGCGACGTGCCGCGAAGGGGCAGTGTTTTAATCAGCCTTACTTCGGTTGTCGCGAGTTCTCCGTTAATTTTAAATATATAGAAAATCCTGTGAAATCGACAGGCTGGGGACAGTCACGCCAAGAGCTCGGCTTCATGCTCTATGATATGGACTTTGCAGACCCCAAGAATCCACGCGCTATGTTCTACCGCCCCATGCTTGATCAGGGTGTGATAGAAGTACCCCCTTTTGATAGCAAGGAGATCTACAGATGATACTACAAGCACTTTATGATTATTACCAGCGAAAGGCTAAAGACCCCGATTCTAAGATAGCCCCCCTAGGCTGGGAGTGGAAAGAAATTCCTTATATCATCGTCATTGATGAACAAGGATGCTTCCGATACCTCGAATGCACCATAGAAGGCAAGGGTAAAGAAAAAAAGACAAAATCATTCCTCGTCACAAAAGGTGTGTCACGTACAATTGCGGTTGTTGCTAATAGATTTTGGGATCACTACGGTTATGTACTTGCCCATCCGAAAGTAAGCAAAGAAAAGAATGAAGAAAAAAGGATAGCGGAGGAGGGGAAACTCCAAGCAGATGCAGAGAAGCAAAACTCCGCTTTTGTAAAAGGCGTGCGCGATTATGCACTCCAATACCCTGAGAATAGAGCGTTTCAAGCCGTCAGCTTATTCTATGATCAGTTGGAAGAGAATAAACAAGCTATCACTCAAGATGAGCTCTGGATGGAGCTGATTAAAAAGCCAGGTATCAATTTATCTTTCCGCATCTTAGGTGAAGCAGGTAGTATCGTAGCTGAACACGAAAACTGCCTGAACACCGCAACTGTTGAAAAAGAGACTAAGGATGATGCCGTAAGGGATGCACCAATCTGTTTGATCACGGGAGAGAAAGGAGAAATCGCGTCAACTCATAGTAAAATTCCAATAGGAAAAGAAGCAAATACAAAGCTTCTTTCATTTCAGAAAAACTCAGGCTACGATTCTTATTACAAAGAACAAGGCGCGAACGCCCCAGTTTCGATTGAAGCCGAGATGGCCTACACGACAGCTCTTAACACCATGCTGGAAAAGAGCTCCCCGAATCGCTACATGCTCAGAGACACCACCGTTGTATTTTGGGCACAGCAAGCACACGAACTAGAAGAGCAGTTACCGAGCTTTTTCTCACCTCCCCCGAAGGACGACCCAGACCGTAATGTCCGAGCCGTTGAGCAGCTGCTTAAAGCACCCTTGTCAGGTAAATTGGCAGACGAAGACAATACCCCCTTCTATCTTTTGGCCTTAGCCCCTAATGTAGCTCGAATATCTGTGCGATTTTGGAAGATGGGAACTGTGGGTGAGTTCTCATCGAATCTAAGAGCTCACTTTAACGATCTTCAGATAGCCCACAGTCTAGAAGCTAAAGGTCTATACTCCGTATATAATCTGCTCACCCAAGTAGCATTTGACTACAAGCTTGATAATCTACCTCCGAATCTTGTCGGAGAGCTAATGCAAGCCATTTTGAACAACACACTTTACCCCGCTACGCTTCAGCTTCACTGCATGATGCGAATACGCGCCGATAGAAGTATTAATGCCACGCGAGCAGGAATCTTAAAAGCCTACCTTAACCGAAAACAACGCAACAGCTCACAAAACCAAGAACAAGAAATCACCATGTCACTAGATCCAGAAAATACCAATCAAGCCTACCTCTGTGGGCGACTCTTTGCCGTGCTCGAAAGCATCCAAAGCCGAGCTATACCTAATGCGAATGCAGGTATAAAAGACCGCTACTATGGCGCCGCTTCCACTACACCTATTGTCGTATTTAGTCGCTTATTGACACTGAGTAATCATCACCTATCTAAGATAGGAGGAGGACTCGCTGTCAACTTCGAGCGTCAGATACAAGCAATAGTTAGTAGCATACACCCCAGCGGCTTCCCTCGCCAACTCTCGCTTGATGACCAATCCCGCTTCGCTATAGGCTACTATCATCAACGCGAAGCTCAATTCTCACCCAAAAAAGAACAATAACACAACACTAACAATATAATCATAGATATGAATACATCCCCCATTTCCCAGCGATATGACTTCGTCATGTACTTCGATGTCACAGACGGTAATCCCAACGGCGACCCCGACGCAGGTAATCTTCCACGCATTGACGTGGAGACAGGCATGGGACTCGTGACAGACGTATGTCTCAAGCGAAAAGTCCGAAATTATGTACAAATAGCCAAAGGTGAAGAATCAGGCTACGACATTTTCATTAAAGAAAAAGCCATTCTTAATGAACTCATCGGAGAAGCGCATCAACAAGACAGAGTGAAGGAGAAAACGAAGGGCGATAAAACACTTGCGGCTCGCGAGTGGATGTGCGCAAAATACTTCGATGTTCGTACTTTTGGAGCAGTCATGAGTACAGGTGAAAATGCAGGTCAAGTAAGAGGACCTATCCAGCTTACCTTTGCACGCAGCATAGATCCTATTATTGCCTCTGAGCACAGTATCACCCGTATGGCGGTAGCCACTGAAGCCGAAGCCGAAAAGCAAAAAGGAGACAACCGCACCATGGGGCGCAAGTACACCGTACCTTATGGTCTCTACCGCGTGCATGGTTTCATCTCTGGCAATCTCGCGAAGCAAACAGGCTTTAGCGAAGAAGATCTAGAGCTGTTCTGGCAAGCCCTTAGTGTCATGTTTGATCATGACCGCTCCGCCGCTCGTGGACTCATGGCTACACGTAAGCTTATCGTATTTAAACATGATAGTGAACTCGGTAACGCCCCAGCCCATCAGCTCTTTGATCTGGTGACAGCAGAGAAGAAAGCCCCCTCCACCCCTGCACGCAGCTACAGTGACTATACCATCAGCATTAATAAAGAAGCCTTACCGAAGGGGGTAGAACTCATCGAGAAGATCTAATCTAACGCAGCGTTAGCATGACTACGATAGAGGATAGCGACATGCTCATGCTCTCTGGTATTCAGCATTTTGCCTTTTGCCAGAGACAGTGGGCACTCATCCACCTAGAGCAACAGTGGGATGAGAACCACCTCACCATCCAAGGCAACTGGATGCATGAGCGAGTCGATAAACCTCATTACCATACACGTCGGCACGACTGCATTACATTGCGCGCATTACCTCTCAGTTCAGCAAGTCTTGGACTATACGGTCGCGCCGATGTCGTAGAAATGCACGCCGCAGAAGGATCTAGTAATGCCACCACCCACCCAAAATACGAAGGGTGGTGGCATCTAATGCCTGTAGAATATAAACGTGGCAAGCCGAAGCGCAGCCCCATAGATGAACTCCAACTATGCGCCCAAGCCATCTGCTTAGAGGAAATGCACCATATCCACATCCCCTACGCAGCCCTCTACTATGGCGAGACACGACATCGCGACGAAGTAGAATTAAGCGAAAGCCTCCGCTCACTCACGGAGCAAACCGCCTACAACATGCACGAGATTTATCGAAGTCGCCAGACTCCTATCGCTCGCTATGAGAAGAAGTGCAATAGCTGCTCCCTTTATGAGGTATGTCAGCCACGTATCACGCATGCAAGCCGTCGCTCCTCTGACTACCTTCAGCAATTATACGAAGATAACTAAGAGATGAAAAAACTCCTCAATACACTCTATGTGACTAGCCCCGATAGTTATTTAAGTAAAGAGGGCGAGTGCGTCCTTGTTCGCATTAATGACGAAGATAAGGTTAGAATACCCATTCATAACCTAGAAAGCATAGTATGCTTTGGCTACACAGGAGCTAGCCCCGCGCTCATGCAGCTCTGTATGGAACGTCACGTGGGACTGAGCTTTCTAACACCGGCGGGGAAATTTATGGGGCGTGTTACAGGCGGTGTACATGGTAATGTTCTTCTGAGACGACGTCAATATCGAGTCGCAGATAGCGAAAATGATAGTTTGCTTATAAGTAGACATATCATTGCTGCAAAAATAGCGAATGCACGAAACATTCTGGAACGATACCGCCGAGACTATCACGCAAGCCATCCTCCGCTAGCACTTACTGAGAACATACTTTTGCTACGAGATTGCAAAAACAGCGCACTACGCGCGAGTGATAGCGCAGAACTACGCGGCATAGAAGGAGCGGCGGCTAAAATCTATTTTTCACAATTCGACCACCTGATACTACACCAGAAACAGCATTTCAGCTTTATAGGACGTTCTCGACGACCTCCGAAAGATCCCGTAAATGCGATGCTTTCCTTTGTTTATACCTTACTGGCTCATGATGTACAGAGTGCGTTGGAATCCGTGGGACTTGATCCATATGTTGGTTTTTTCCATACAGATCGCCCAGGTCGCGCTAGCCTTGCGCTTGATATTATGGAGGAGCTGCGCGCCTACATGGCAGATAGACTTGTGCTCACTCTCATTAATCGTAAGCAAGTTCAAAAAAAAGGTTTTATAGACCATGGAGAAGGGGGGATTCAAATGGATGATAACACGAGGAAACTACTTATTCAGTCATGGCAAAAGCGAAAACAAGAAGAAATAGAGCATCCATTTCTAGGCGAGCGAATCCCTGTAGGCTTGATACCCTATGTCCAATCTATGTTGTTAGCGAGACAATTAAGAGGTGATTTAGAGGGGTATCCTGTGTTTTTGAATTGAGAGTATAAGACGATTTGTTAAGATGCTTGTGTTAGTTACATATGATGTTGAGACCGTTAGTAGGGCAGGACAAAAGCGTTTACGTAGGGTCGCAAAACTTTGTTGTAATTATGGAGTGCGTGTTCAGAATTCCGTCTTTGAGTGCGTGATTAATACAACTCAATATCATGAACTCCGCTTACAATTACTAGATGTAATAAACGAAGATACTGATAGCATATGCTTTTATTTTTTAGGCAAGGCATGGAAACGGCACGTTGAACGGCTCGGTAAAGATACGAGTCTTGACGTAACAGGTGAATTGATATTGTAACACCTTTTTGCGAACCTGAAGTTATCACAAATCCATTGGGAGATTCGCAAGTGTTAATTCTAAAGCATATAGCTAACGAAGTGTTGTAATTACAGGAAATTGAAATGACCTTGAAAAGCTGTTCGCAATTTTTTGCATTGAATCTTTTTATAATTAATATACTATATCTCTACAGTCGCCCCCCTCGCGGGGGCGTGGATTGAAACCTAGACCGTGTCATGACAGGCGGCTACCGCGCACGTCGCCCCCCTCGCGGGGGCGTGGATTGAAACATTTATAAAACTTGCTATGTGCTCCACGGTGAAGTCGCCCCCCTCGCGGGGGCGTGGATTGAAACACAGCCTCGCGGGCGCGGGCTTTGAGTCCGTCATACGTCGCCCCCCTCGCGGGGGCGTGGATTGAAACTTACAAGATGGATATAACCCCGCTTCGAGTATGGTCGCCCCCCTCGCGGGGGCGTGGATTGAAACTTAGAGGTCAATTGTAAGGGTAGACTCGCAAGCTGTCGCCCCCCTCGCGGGGGCGTGGATTGAAACTGCACCGTCCGTATAAATTCGCGCTGCCGAACTGTCGCCCCCCTCGCGGGGGCGTGGATTGAAACTGCTTCCTGCATCGAGGATGCCGAGATGGGCTTTGTCGCCCCCCTCGCGGGGGCGTGGATTGAAACTTGCAAGTAATTCTCGACTATTACGGAGCAGCTGGGTCGCCCCCCTCGCGGGGGCGTGGATTGAAACGTTGTGTCGGAAATACCCAACGTGGCGGCTATTGTCGCCCCCCTCGCGGGGGCGTGGATTGAAACTCAGCAGACATCCCGCCTAGCACCCCACAGATTAAGTCGCCCCCCTCGCGGGGGCGTGGATTGAAACCAGCTCAGTCTTTTTTTTAAGCGTGCTCATCTTGTGTCGCCCCCCTCGCGGGGGCGTGGATTGAAACGAAAGGCTCAAGGGGAGCATTGAGCTCGTTGTTGGTCGCCCCCCTCGCGGGGGCGTGGATTGAAACGACTTTGGTGTCTGGCAATGGGTAGATCAAGCACGTCGCCCCCCTCGCGGGGGCGTGGATTGAAACACCGCCCAATACATCCCGCAAGAAGCACTCGACCGTCGCCCCCCTCGCGGGGGCGTGGATTGAAACGATGGGGGTAAGAGCTGGCAGTCCGACAGCGACGTCGCCCCCCTCGCGGGGGCGTGGATTGAAACAACTCTCGTGTACCCATCGGGGAGTAGAGAGGAGTCGCCCCCCTCGCGGGGGCGTGGATTGAAACTATGTGTAATGATTAAGTGATTGTCGGTTGACGGTCGCCCCCCTCGCGGGGGCGTGGATTGAAACTAGGTAGGCATTATCCCCGCTGGCTAGTAGTCCGTCGCCCCCCTCGCGGGGGCGTGGATTGAAACACGCTTCCTGCCTCGCCACGCGAGAGGCGGTACGTCGCCCCCCTCGCGGGGGCGTGGATTGAAACCCTCATAGCTGAGATCGCGGTTGATCCGCTCCCTGTCGCCCCTCTCGCGGGGGCGTGGATTGAAACTTTGCGTCATCCCCGGTGATTGTTTTTGGTCGCGGTCGCCCCCCTCGCGGGGGCGTGGATTGAAACTGCATGATGCTAAGTATCAGGTTAATCATCATCGAGTCGCCCCCCTCGCGGGGGCGTGGATTGAAACTTGGCTGCATCGGGGTCGTTAAGGGGCTCGCCTGGTCGCCCCCCTCGCGGGGGCGTGGATTGAAACTTTGAGTGATCCGAGAGGGACACCCCCGCACAAAGTCGCCCCCCTCGCGGGGGCGTGGATTGAAACCTCCTTACCCTCTCTATTATGAGGGGCGGCAGGGTCGCCCCCCTCGCGGGGGCGTGGATTGAAACAAGGATGGCTACCAGTGGAACGGATGCACAGGTTTGTCGCCCCCCTCGCGGGGGCGTGGATTGAAACTCTCTCTCGCATCCTACAGCGGAGAAAATCAAGGTCGCCCCCCTCGCGGGGGCGTGGATTGAAACTAGGTAGTCGTAAAAAACCAACTGAGGCTCAGGTCGCCCCCCTCGCGGGGGCGTGGATTGAAACTTCGATAATCAGAACACCCTAGCAAGCAACGCGCGTCGCCCCCCTCGCGGGGGCGTGGATTGAAACCGAAAGAGCCGCGATAGCTGTAGTCTGGTTATAGGGTCGCCCCCCTCGCGGGGGCGTGGATTGAAACGTATCAAACGTCAGGTTTTCGTATCGACTTGAGCGTCGCCCCCCTCGCGGGGGCGTGGATTGAAACGACGTAGAGCTGCTGTTCTTCGTCGGCTGTCTCGGTCGCCCCCCTCGCGGGGGCGTGGATTGAAACCGCACTGACCGCGATAAAGACCCACGCAAGCAGCGTCGCCCCCCTCGCGGGGGCGTGGATTGAAACTTCACACCCTCACCCACAGCCGTGAAGCTCGCGCGTCGCCCCCCTCGCGGGGGCGTGGATTGAAACCCCCGCCTCAAGCCCTTGTGCCCTCTGTGGTACGGTCGCCCCCCTCGCGGGGGCGTGGATTGAAACTTTCTGTGTTTTGGTTTATCTCCTTTTTGCGCCTGTCGCCCCCCTCGCGGGGGCGTGGATTTAAACTCAACTTTTCTCAACTCCTATGCATCATCTCCATAAGTCGCCCCTCCCCCTCGTGTGTGTGTGGGCGCACCTCCTTTCCCGCCTTTCCTATTTACCTCTGCCTTTCTCTGTGCTAGAATGACTCGAAATGCAGATTAGATCACACCTCATTGAAACGAAAGATGACTCACTCCGCCTAGAACTAGAGGGGGAGGCGCTGCGTGTGAACCAGCTGACGCGCAATAAGCTGGCGCGCTATCGGCGGCTGACTTTTCATCTCGTTTTTGCGCTCTTCTCTCTGGGGTGGTTGACGCTGTGGCTGTGCTTTGTGGACTATTCCGACCCTCTCGCTTGGGTGGGGGCTGCGGGCGGTGCGTTTTTCTTCCTTATCGCGCTTCTGATCCTGCACGCGAATTGGAAGTATACGAGGGTGGCTCACAGACGCTTTCAGCTGTGTGAGGGGGATTATAAAAGAATCATCCTCACTATCACCATTGGAGCATATACCACGCTCAAGGCTGACATTAAACCCAGAAAGGGATTCAATAAAGTCTTCTTCGGCTACCTCTTCTTTGATGATCTCTATGAGGCTCGCGAGCGTGCCGATGCTCTGCGTGCGTTCCTTGCTGAGAACACCGCACTCGAAACCGAGATCAAGGAGAGAGAGCAGCTTAGCGATGACGGAGGCGGGGCTGGCGATGCTGGGGGGGATTAATGAGACTAGTCTCTCATCTTCTGCCACTGACTCGCCACCTAGTACTCTCACACCCTCACGCTTGCACCGTCCTGTGGATGTCTGATCTGCTTGTGCTTTCTTTTTTGCCTTTACCAGCTCTGTGGATAGAAATGTCACGTACTCCTCCCAGAGTGCTTCTATGCTCACGTCCTCGCCTAGCATGTACTTCATCGCCGCGTCGAATGACCAGACTTCCAGATCTCTCACGCTGCGATGAAAGACGATGATGGCATCGGCTCTCTTCGTCTTCAGCCAGATGAGGTAGGCCGCTGTCTTGCGGTAGCCGTCCTCCCAGTGCCCCGCCTCGCTGGGGCTGGGGTAGAGCTCGCCCTGATAATAACCTGATTCGAATCGCACCGCGTCTGCCAGCCCCTCGATACATGCCCAGAATGTCTTGTTACTCCCATAGTCTCCACAGCCCTTCGGCTCGTGCTGGTAGGCATGCGTGAGCTCGTGGAAGAGCACGCCGCGCGTCTCTGCGTCTAGGTGCTGGAGGGAGGTCTCGGCGGCGGATTCGATGTGATTCGTGTTGTACATGATGCTCACTGTCGGTGCTGCGCCTGACTTCGCTGAGAGGGGACCGCTGTCTTCGAGGCTGTAGTGGATGTCCTTCATCTCTGGCATGGGGTCGCTGGGGGAGGCGTAGAGTATCCTCGCCACCTCGCGGGCGTGCTGCTGGATGTAGGCGACGGGGTCAGGGATGAGGGTGAGGTAGATCTGGCTGCCCTTGCTGGATGCGGTCTTGTTATGAAAATGGATGCGCGGGTAAGCGAAGTCTTCCCACGCATCCGCGCTCGCGCTGTCCTGCTCTGCCTCGCTTGGTGTGTCTGCTCTCGTGCTGGATTGAGCGGACTGGGGGAGGGCTGGGGTGGAGGCTAGAAGGGCGATGAAAAGAACTGCGGGGAGTGTGAGGCGGGAGCTTGTCTTCATGGAGGGAGCACTGTGTATCATAATACATATTTCATCAGGTGCAAGAAAATTGTAAAACGAAGAGCAGACGGAGCAGAGGCGAGCAGGGGGCGTGGCTAAGTCTATTTGCGGAGAATCGCCTAGGCTTGTTAGTCGCTTGTGATGTCTCACGCTGCTGGATGGGGGTGGCGCGAATAGACATGGTTAAAAGTTTGTCATTTTATTTTAAAGTCTTGCATTCTGTGCATGTAGTGATTATAATCCCCCTAGCGCTTGAGGAATATCTGTGGATGAATTATACAAAGCGCTTTATTTACCATTAAGAATATCACCTATTATGGAATCTGAAGTAACAACTGAAGCTGCACCAGCAGCAAGCCCTGAATCGACTAAGGGAAACTCTCACCGCTTGAGCGAAGCTCGCCGCTTTGCCGCGGAGCAATATGACAAGATCCGTCGCGTTACTACCTCTCAGGTAGCTCACGTACGCCAGTACACGCAGGGTGCTTGTAGCCAGCTGAATAATCAGTGGGATACTACCTGCACGAAGGCTCGTGACGCGCATAAGGCAGGTGAGGAATATGTGAAGGAGAATCCTAATGCGAGCGTTCTTTCTGCTCTCGGTCTCGGTGTGATCCTCGGCATGCTTCTCGGCTTGATCTTAGGGAATCGCCGCTAATTAACCCTTGTTCTGCTATCCTCCTTGCCGATCGCGTCTCGTGCGCGTCTGTCGATGCGTTAGCGTTGTGCTCGGAGGTTAGTTATTTTGTTCTTATGATTGGATCCTGGCTCAGGGGTAAGGTCACCGATCGTTTTCGCTCTAGCTTCTCAGTGGGGGTGATATTCGAGCAGGTGATCGCTCATGTCTCTGCTCTTTCGCAGCTCTTCGCTGAGGAGTGTAAGGAGTATGTGAGGCATCAGGCAGCGCGTGTCATCCTGTTCCTCGTCGGGCTGGTCTTCCTTGCGCTTTCTTATATTGCCTTCTGGGTCACAGTGGTTGTGCTGCTGAGTATCTGGATGCCTCTTGTGTATGCTGCGGCTATTTGCTTCGGTGTGCATTTCTTCGGTGGTCTCATCCTCGTGCTCTGTGGGGTGAAGATGAAGGGGAAGCCTTTTGCCGTGGCTACACGTCAAGAATTACAACATGATCTCACATGCGCTCGTCTCACTCTAAACAAAAAGAAGATCTAATCTACCGCATCTCGCTCACGCGTGTTCGCGTGCTCACCGAGACGGATAAGCTGGCAAATGGTGTAGGCGCTCTACCGTCTATGCTCAGTGAAGTCTGTGGCGGTGTCGCTAAGACGGTGAAGGATGTGAAGATCCCCGGTCTTTCCTCCGCGAAGTCGGCGGCGCGTACTGCGGCGAAGACGGCGACGGAGGCTGCGACGAAGCTTGCTTCTGGATCGACGGAGGCAGCTGCTGATGCTCCAGCGACGGCTGCCGCTGTGTCTGCTCTGTCTGATGACTCGAAGGTGGAGTTTTACTCGCCTGCTGAGGTGGCGGAGAAGGAGCGCGTGCTGCTGGTGCTCTGTGCTGTGGTGAGTACGACGACGGCTTTATGCTTCCTGCCTTCGATGCGCTTGCTTCTTGTGCGCTTGCTGCGCTCGCTGCTGGCTTATGTGCTGCGCAGTCTGCGAAATCTGGTCACGCAGGTGCTGCTGCCTAGTCTTGTAACGGCGCTGAAGGGCGTGTTTAAGACTGTGTTTAGCATGAAGTAGATCTTTGTGAGACAAATTGCCTATTTTTACTATTTTTCAGAAAAAATCTCTTGCCTATCAAGAACAAAGTTGTTATTCTTCTCTGCACCTACAGAGTATGCTTTGTTAGCAGCCTGTTGATTTTACGATGAAACAATGTACTTATACCGCTGGTGAAAAGGATTCACGCCCATGGGGATCATGGGAGGTTTTAGCTGTGACTCCCGGTGCTGTTATCAAGAGGATAACGGTGATACCAGGTGGGCGTCTCTCACTCCAGAGCCATGAGCACCGCGTCGAAGAGTGGGTCGTCCTCGAGGGCTGCGCCAGCGTCGAACTCGATGGCCTCGAGCAGGAACTCGTACGCACACGCTGCGTGAGCATAGGACCTCACGTGAAGCACCGCTTGACGAATAAGTGCGATACAGAACTGGTCATCATCGAGGTGCAGATGGGTGATGTGCTGAGCGAAGATGACATCATCCGCTATGATGATGACTACGGTCGCGCGGAATGATCCTAGATTTCCAGTATGATCGTGCATAGCTATTCTTAGCATACGAGGGCGCAATGTGTGTTTCATTGCGTCTTTTTTTGATTTTACGCTGAATATGCTTGAAATTTTATCCTAAACCAGTCATATTAAGGCTACGAACAAACTATATGTCAGAAAACAAAGATCGAAAAACGCTGGAAGAACGCCAGCAAGTTAGTGATTTAGAACGTCTTCGCCACTCCTGCGCTCACGTATTGGCGACAGCTATATGCCGCCTCTGGCCTCAGGCTCAGCTGGCAGCAGGACCTTGTGTGGACAATGGCTTCTACTACGACGTTGAAATTGATGGGCATAATATTTCCTCAGACGAGTTCGAATTAATCGAAGCAGAGATGAAGCTCATCGTGAAGGAGAATAAGACTTTCGAACGCATGGTTGTCACGCGTGACGAAGCGGTGAAGATGGCACAGTCAGGTGAGCTCGGCTCTATCGCTCCTCGTTCCACCGCCTCGAAGTACAAGCTCGATCTCTTACTCCGTATCCCAGAAGGGGAAGAAATTTCTATCTACCGTAATGGTGACTTCACTGATCTGTGCGCAGGTCCACACGTCGGACGTACGGGGAATTGTAAGGCTTTTAAGGTCATGAGTGTGGCTTCTGCATTCTACCAAGGCGATTCGAATGGTCCTCGCTTGCAGCGTATCTATGGTACCTGCTTCCCGAACCGCACGCAGCTCGATGAGCATCTCACGCGCCTTGAAGAGGCTCGTAAGCGTGATCATCGTAAGCTCGGTCGCGAGCTCGGTCTCTTCGCCATTGACGAGATGGTAGGGCAGGGGCTTGTGCTGTGGAAGCCTAAGGGCGCGTTGATTCGCCGTAAGCTTCAGGAGTTCATCACCGAGGAGCTCGACCGCGTCGGCTACTCACAGGTGTACACGCCAAACATCGGTAAGCTCGATCTCTACAAGACGAGCGGTCACTGGGAGCACTACAAGGATAGCCAGTTTCCACCCATCCCTGATCCAGATGATTTTAAGAAGTTACGCGACGAGGGCGCATCCTGCGCCGACTTGTTCAACTCACTCGATATGGGCACGATCACAGGCTTCATGCTGAAGCCCATGAACTGCCCGCACCACATCCGCATTTACGCGAATGATCCGCATTCCTACCGCGATCTTCCCGTGCGTCTCGCTGAGTTCGGCACGGTGTACCGCTGGGAGCTCAGCGGTGAGCTCGGTGGTATGACGCGTGTGCGTGGATTCACTCAGGATGATGCGCATATCTTCTGCCGCCCTGATCAGATCAAGGACGAGATTAAGCAGTGCATTGATATCGTGAAGCTGATTCTCAATACGCTTGAGATGAATGACTTCCGCGTGCGCCTTTCCCTTCGTGATGCTGAATATACAGATCCTAAGTATGTGGGTGATCCCGAGAACTGGAAGCTCGCTGAGACCGCCCTGCGCGAGGTGCTTGAAGATACAGGCTTCGACTACACGGAGGCGGAGCATGAAGCGGCATTCTACGGTCCTAAGATCGACTTCGTCGTCCGTGACGTGATCGGTCGTGACTGGCAGCTCGGTACGGTGCAGGTGGATTACAATCTGCCTGAGCGATTCGACCTGACTTACACAGGCTCGGATAACAAGCCCCACCGCCCTGTGATGATTCACCGCGCGCCATTCGGCTCTATGGAGCGCTTCGTCGGTCTGCTCATCGAGCATTTCGCTGGAAAGTTCCCCACCTGGCTCTCGCCTGAGCAGGTACGCGTCCTGCCTATCTCTGATAAGGTAGCAGACGTCGCAGAAGAGCTCCGCGTACGCCTCGCGAATGCTGGTATCCGTGTCACCCTCGATGGTGGTGCTGATAAGATAGGCGCGAAGATCCGCAATGCTCGACTCGCTCGCGTACCCTACATGCTCGTCATCGGTCAGCGCGAAGCGGAGAATGGCGAAGTCGCCGTCCGTCACCGCGATGCTGATCTCATCGGCACGATGTCTGCCGACAGCTTCGTCGAAGGCATCATGAAGGAAGTCGCTGATCGCCTCGTCCGTCCTATTTTTGAAAAAGCAGAAGATACAAAAGCCTAAGTTTTTTCATCCCCCCCCTCTCTTGAAAGAGGCGGCAAGCAGTCATTGCCGCCTTTTTCACCAAAACACTACATTAAATCAAAACACTGTGTCCGCACCCATCAGAAAGAAGCCTTCGGGCAATAAGAATCGTCGTGATCAGAACCGCACCCCGCAGGTGCGCGCTAATGAACGTATCCGTGCTCCTAAAGTCCGTGTTGTCACCGCTAAGGGTGAGCAGCTCGGAGTCATGACGACGCGCGATGCACTTGCGAAGGCGAAGTCCATCGGTCTCGACCTCGTCGAAGTAGCACCTAACGCTGATCCCCCAGTTTGCCGTCTGATCGACTATGGTAAGTACAAGTACTTGCAGGCGAAGCTTCAGAAGACAAACAAGGCGAAGACGATCAAGATGAAGGAAATTAAGCTGCGTATCGGCACAGACGTGAATGACTATAATGTTAAGATGTCGCGTGCTGAGCAGTTCCTTGACCACGGTCATAAGGTGCGCTTCCAGCTCCGCTTCCGTGGACGTGAGAATGCTCATCACAATCTCGGACTCGAGATGATGGCAAAGGTCGTCGAAGACCTCAAGACCATGGCTGCTGTCGATCAGGCGGCAAAGCTCGGTGGTAATACGGTGAACATGGCTCTTACCCCTCTCCCCGAGAACCAACGAGTCAGGAAGTTCAAGAAGTACCAAGAAGACGACTTCGATGTCGATTCTGAAGCACATGATGCTACAGATGAAGACGATGATGATGATGCAGGTGGACTCATCCAGTTCTCCTAAGAGTACACAGATTTTCTATCTTCGAACCCTCTACGTTTGTCTCGTAGAGGGTTCTTTATGTCTTGCGAGTTAGTTTTAACTTACTCTTAGATAGTGAGTTAAGACTAACATTATTTTCGTAACTGCACTTGATTTTTCTCGTAAAAGGGGGAGTCATGGGCTAATATTGGGGCGCATGGTTGCGTGCTCCATTTCTCGCGTAGCAGAACGATGCGAACATTAGCCTAAATATTTATAAGTTATGCAATACACAAGCGAAGTTGAACACATGTGTGTCGTCAAGAAGGGCTGTGACCACGGTCCAGCACCTATTCCTCAAGAAGGAGCATGGACGGCATCGAAGAAGATTGAAGACATTTCTGGTTTGACCCACGGTGTCGGCTGGTGCGCTCCTCAGCAGGGTGCTTGTAAGCTGACTCTCAATGTCAAGAACGGTATCATCGAAGAAGCTCTCGTCGAAACAGTCGGTTGCTCTGGTATGACTCACTCCGGTGCTATGGCATCCGAAATCCTTCCTGGCAAGACTGTCCTCGAAGCGATGAACACGGACCTTGTTTGCGATGCGATCAACACAGCTATGCGCGAACTCTTCCTCCAGATCGTATACGGACGCACACAGAGTGCATACTCTGAAGGCGGTCTCCCAATCGGTGCTGGTCTCGAAGACCTCGGTAAGGGTCTCCGTTCTCAGGTAGGTACACTCTACGGCACAGTCGCTAAGGGTGCTCGCTACCTCGAACTCGCTGAAGGTTACATCACACGCCTTGCGCTTGATGCGAACAGCGAAATCACTGGTTACGAATATGTGAAGATGGGCCCCATGATGGAAGACATCAAGAAGGGTATGGACGCAAACGAAGCTCTCAAGAAGCACACTGGTAACTACGGTCGCTTCGACGACGCTGCTCAGTACATCGATCCACGTCACGCTTAATCCTTTTATAAAATACATACCTCATTAAGAATATGACACTTTTTGAATCCTACGAGCGCCGCATCGACCAGATCACAGCCGCTCTCGCTCCCTACGGCATCTCCTCCTGTGAAGAAGCTGAACAAGTCTGCCTCGAAAAGGGTATCGACGTACGCGCCATCGTCAACAGCATCCAGAACATCGCGTTTGAAAACGCTGGCTGGGCTTATGTCGTCGGTGCTGCTATCGCTATCAAGAAGGGCTGCACAAAGGCTGCTGACGCTGCTGAAGCTATCGGCACAGGCCTTCAGGCATTCTGTATCCCTGGCTCTGTCGCTGACGATCGTCTCGTCGGTATCGGTCACGGTAACCTCGCCGCTATGCTTCTTCGTGAAGAAACCGAGTGCTTCTGCTTCCTCGCAGGTCATGAATCCTTCGCTGCTGCTGAAGGTGCTATCGGTATCGCACGCTCCGCGAACAAGGTGCGCCAGAAGCCTCTGCGCGTCATCCTGAACGGTCTTGGTAAGGACGCGGCCTACATCATTTCTCGTATCAATGGTTTCACCTACTGCCAGACGAAGTTCGACTACGCTACTGGTAAGGTCGCAGTTGTTGACAAGAAGTCCTTCTCCGAAGGCGAACGCGCTATGGTGAACTGCTACGGTGCTGACGATGTACGCGAAGGTGTAGCCATCATGTGGCTCGAAGGCGTAGACGTTTCCATCACTGGTAACTCTACAAACCCAACTCGCTTCCAGCACCCAGTCGCTGGTACTTACAAGAAGGAATGCAATCTCGCAGGTAAGAAGTACTTCTCCGTAGCCTCCGGCGGCGGTACAGGTCGTACGCTTCACCCAGACAACATGGCAGCAGGTCCTGCTTCCTATGGTATGACTGATACGCTCGGTCGTATGCACAGCGACGCTCAGTTCGCTGGCTCTTCCTCCGTTCCAGCTCACGTCGAAATGATGGGTCTCATCGGTATGGGTAACAACCCTATGGTCGGTGCCACTGTTTCCGTCGCTGTGGCGATCGAAGAATCCTGCAAGTAATTTTTGATTACAAGTTGAGTTTTTTTATAGCACACCCGGTTGCGGGTGTGCTATAGTTGTTTGATGGGAAGTCGATACATGATCGTAGTCATTTTTAGCATTATTGCCCACGCGCTGCTTTTAGCACTGCAGGTGTCTGTTTACCTGCTCCTTGACTATGCCGCAGACTGCCTCGCGTACGGCTATATTGCGCAGCTCTACTACAGCCTCGGGGCTCTCGCAGCTGTGCT
Organism: uncultured Akkermansia sp.; assembly: GCA_964370425.1. Classification (GTDB taxonomy): domain Bacteria; phylum Verrucomicrobiota; class Verrucomicrobiia; order Verrucomicrobiales; family Akkermansiaceae; genus Akkermansia. Next base: position 27,367 of record CAYJJD010000040.1, read on the forward strand.
CATCGCGCTGTACTACCTCATCCGCGTGGCGGTGAAGCTGAGTCTAGGTATGTTGTTTGGGTATTTTGCGTTCATTGCGATCATTGTAGGTCTTGGTGCGAATGTCGGACGTGCGTTTCTGGATAAGCATGTCTACAGAGACATCGCATTACCTGAGCAGGGTATGGTACTGGCAGGTGACGAGCTGAAATGGTATGAACTCGGTGGAGAGAAAAGCTTCGCGGTGCGAGAAGTGGAGAGTGCCGATCAGGGGCTAAAGCTTGATATTATCTATAAGGACGGAGAGTATCGTAGGCTGGAAACACTGCGTTTTCGTGAAGTGCGCCAGCTGGGAGACTGGGAGCTGGAGCTGAAGAATTATGACAGCGAAGCGCGATTAAATGACATGGGAGGAGTGGAGCGTTACCCTGCGGACTGCACGATTATCTGTGAGCAGACGATGCTGAATGAAGACTGTGGCTGGGGCTTCGTCTTGATGGTAGGCGGCCTAGGGCTTCTGAGCTTTCTAGGCTCTGTTTATGGTATAGGGAAGGCTTGGCCGCAAAAGGCGAGTATCGTCATGTACTGCGTGGCAGGTGGACTGGCACTGTATTGTTGGTTTAATTTCGTAGTGTCGACAACGGAGGCAGGCTACGCGATCTCGTACATAGAGAATGTGCAAGAGAAGAGTGATCATGGGATGAGTCTACTGGGTATAGAGCTGACGCCTCAGGATGTGAATGATACTTCCTTTAGGATCTTGCTACGAGATGGCTATGGTGAAGAGGGTGTCGAGAAGGAGCTGCTGGTGGGGCAAGGGATGCGAGTGGGTGATGTTTATTTTCGAGTCATGGAGGTGGCTAGTGATGGAGAGCTGCTGTGGGTGAAGAGTAGGGTGGGGATTTTCCCATTACTGGATGCTGTCGTGATGTCGCTGTGTGCTGCCTTGTATTTAGCGATGATAGGGCGCTATGCGCGATGTATTGATGAGGAGTTGATAGGAGGAGAAGGTGAGGTGCTGCTCGCGCAAGAGGGAGAAAAGGATTCTTTGTGATCTGTGGGTTCGGTGAATGAAGGCGCGAGGTGAAAGCGCACATCTATGACGCTATCGCGTAAGCGACGGAAGATAAGAGTCGCGCTGTCGCGCGCGGTGATAGGAGCGTCAGTTTCTGGTGTGGAGTTGATGCTGGGTTTGCTTCACGGGCGCGTGTGACTTCAGGTTATGAGGAAACTGACGCTGCCGTGGCTGCGCCAAGGCTTTTCCGCGAGGGCTTTGCCCTCACACTCCCAGCAAGGACGCCGTCCTTGCA
>CAYJJD010000041.1:0-28534 GCA_964370425.1 uncultured Akkermansia sp.
TGGGTTGGGTGTCTGGGATGTTTTGCTATGAATATTTTTGCTACTATGCTTATTAAGCAGCCTTTAGAATTTATGCAGCACATATCTGATGCAATTAGAAAACAATTTAAGTTTGATATACTGAAGGTTCATATGGGTGCTTGTATGTATCTAAATGATAGAGAGTATATATCAAATTTACAATTACCACCCGATTTGGACGTGATGAATTATATGGGGATAGGCGAAAATACATTCAATCCTGATATTATGCTGAAGCGATCTTTTGAACATTTTGGCTGGCATCCTTTATTTACAAAAACTTTACTTTCCTCCTGCGAGCACGAATATAGATTTATATGGGATATTGAATATGATACAATACCTGATTATATAGATTTAGAACTTCCTAATGCAGTCCACTTATGTCAAAAAATTGTAAAAAGTGATTTAGTGAAATAATTTGAGTATTGCGACGTTCAGTCGCTACTTACGCTCTGCTAAAAGGTTGAATTTATGTCTGATTTTATTATTATTTGTTTGGATATGAAAAAGAAACGAGAACTTCATGAGACTCCGCCTGAAATTAGAGCGACAGAGTCCTCAAGAGAAAAGAGAAATGCCACATGGGCAGACAGAGAGCGCGAGGAGCGAAGAGAAAAGTTGCGTGAGAAAATTAGAAATGAAAAGATGCCATCTCATCCACTGCCACAGCCTAAAATGCTTTATATTGCCATGGGAGAACGTGTTTATGAAACCTATGATGAATTCAAAGCGCGGAATGGTCCTGATAGCGGTAGAGTTCAAAGTAAAGCAAAGCGTGTTAAACAGAAGAAAATAGGCGAAAAAACATTATTGAGAAGCTGTGTAATTCTCAACAATTAGACACTAGCATAGATGATACTTCATTTTTCTCTGATGCCTTGTCAAATATTGATACTGATATGCTCCCACCATGATTTTCTGAAGGATATTTGATTGTTATTGAATTAATTCTTGCATCATTTAGTGAAATGTGAGATAACCATGTGGTATGTTGCATAGTGTTGATACAATAAAGAACAAGGAATACTACTCCGTGGCAGAAGTGGCAGACATTCTCTCAGTCTCGAAAGAAACGCTGAGGCGTTGGGATGACTCGAAGAAACTTGTGCCTACTCGTCATCCTATCAACAACTATCGCCTTTACCATCGAGACCAGCTTCTGCAATTTGAGGAGGCTAAGATGATGTTTAACTCTATCTGGGAGGAAGAGCTTCTTACAAAGCCCGCACGCACCTATGCTTCGATTGAACTCTTTGCTGGGGCAGGGGGATTGGCTATTGGCTTAGAGAAAGCGGGATTTCATGAGGTGCTGCTCAATGAATGGGACAAGGACGCATGCGCTACCCTGCGCCAGAATCGTCCTAATTGGAATGTGGTTGAGGGCGATGTCTCAAAGCTTGATTTTACTCCTTATGAAGGGATTGATTTCCTGTCGGGAGGCTTCCCTTGCCAAGCATTCTCTTATGCGGGGAAGAAGCTAGGCATTGAAGATACGCGGGGCACTCTGTTCTATGAGTTCGCACGTGCTGTGAAAGAGACCAAGCCTCGCGTCTTTCTGGCTGAGAATGTACGCGGATTGCTCTCTCATGAGAATGGCGCAACGCTGCAAACTATTGTGAATGTCTTTGAGGATTTGGGTTACGACATCATCCCACCCAAGGTGCTCAAGGCGGTCTTCTACATGGTGCCTCAGAAGCGTGAGCGTCTTTTCATAGTCGGTATTAGAAAAGAGCTCAACGCTTCGCGCCTCTGGCAGTGGCCAGCACCTTTTAAGCGCATTCTTACCATGCGCGATGCGTTGAAAGCTGGTATTCTCTACGAGCAAGATTGTCCTGCGTCCGAAGGCCAGCTCTACCCAGCTAAGAAAGCAGCTGTTCTTGACCTTGTGCCACCTGGTGGCTATTGGCGAGATTTGCCGCTTGAGGTGCAAAAGGAATATATGATGAAGAGTTTTTATCTAGGAGGCGGCAAAACAGGTATGGCAAGAAGGCTTTCGTGGGATGAACCTAGTCTCACTCTTACCTGCGCTCCAGCCCAGAAGCAAACAGAACGCTGCCATCCAGAAGAAACACGCCCTCTCTCTGTACGTGAATATGCCCGCATTCAGACATTCCCTGATGAATGGGCATTCTGTGGCTCGCAATCAAGCAAGTATAAGCAAATCGGCAATGCTGTACCCTGCAACCTCGCCCATGCCATGGGGCGTGCTCTCATTCGTCTCTTGAATGAATTGGAACGCATATCACCCAAAGAGCCTGATTCTTACCTTTCGTTTTACGCAGAGAATATGCACCCCAAACAGATGAAACTTGATTTATAACGCGCTTGTGCTAGACTAAGCCCATGAGTTTACTTTCTTGGATTAGTGATGAAGACCTGCTTGCCTGCGTGAAAACGCTTGCTGATTCCGCGCAGCGAGGGGCGCAGAAAGCGCAAAAGAACCTCTCGCGCAATGTTCTTGATCCATTTAGTATACTCTTTAACACCTGCCTATTTGAACGTAGTCATGAGGAATGGCAACGTGAAGAGATACTGCGCCAGCAAGAAAAGGCATTGAGCAATGCGCTAGGGCTCTTCCATCAGAAAGTTTGTGCAAGTGTGATTGGCTGGGAAGACCCAGGTGCGAAGCAAACCTTCGATCTCATTTGCCCTGAACGAAAAATTCTCGCGGAGATGAAAAACAAGTACAACACACTCAATGCTCGCGGGCAGAGCGATGTGTACAAAAAGCTTTCAGGCTTGGTCATCCCCAAGAGTAGTCTTTATTTCGGCTATACCGCTTACCTTGTGCAGATGATAACCAAGCCCTCCATGGTGGGAGACCATCTGTACGCGCCCTCAGATAATGATGCAGGGCAAAAGCACCCTAGCCATGAAAACATTCGCTGTATTGATGGGCGCAGCTTCTACGCACTCGTGACTGGTGTAGAAGATGCGCTTGACCAGCTGCTTCAAACCATACCAGCAGCTTTAGAGCGATTAGGCGTGCCAAAAGTAGACGCGGCAACATGGGAGTTTGTTTATAAGACTTACTGTGAGGCGTATGGGCTTTGAATGAGAGTTTTTGGAAATTAAATTATCTGAACATGTATAACAATTTACAAGATACGCGTATTTTTGACTTTAATGCTCTTATTATCTCTTTGAATGAGGTAGCACTTGAGCACAACGCGATCAAAAGAGAAAAAGAAGATATTAGTTTTAATGTTTTTACCTTATCTTCGGATTTATACTATAGAGAGAACTTTCATAGCGATATACTCAAGGCATTTCTAGATCCGACAGAAAAGCACAATGAAGGAAATAAGTTTTTAGCAATTTTTATAAAAATGCTTGGTTTAAATCCTAACCATTATCAATGTTCTTTAGTTCTAAGAGAGAAACATGATATAGATATATTGATAGTAAATGAAGAAAGTAAAAAAGCTATCATCGTTGAAAATAAGGTTAACAGCGCGATTGATATGCCACAGCAATTACCACGCTATTATGATTCAATCTGTAATGACTATACTGTAGAGGCAATAGTTTATATGCCTTTCCAAGATGGGAAAACGCCTGATATGACTACTTGGAAAGAAGAAGAAAAAGTAATCATAGAACCACTCCTTCAAATAATACCATTTGTAAGCACAAAGCAAAAAAACATCATTGATAATTGGATAAATCCATCAATTTTTTCGTCATCGAATATAGATGCAATTTCAATTCTTCGACAATATCACAAATTACTGCATCATTTAAAATCATCAAGTATGGACATTACATTATATAAGAAGTTTTATGATCTTCTTAGAGAAGATAATAAATTTGAAATTGCACTTTCGTTAAAAGAGATGCTGGCGCGACTTCCTGAATATTTGGTTGAAGAAATTTATCAAGTCCTTCGAACCGAAATAGCACCATTCACCATAATAGAGCCGTTCAAGTCTGAGGCGATTGAGTTAAAAGGTGTTGAAATTGGAGATGTTAGTTTTCAGATAGATGTTTTTGCTATTTGGGATTGTGAACGTCCTAGTTATCTGATTGATTTTTTTGTTTGTAGCGGAGAGATTGAATGCGATATTAAGCAATACTTCAATGATATAGATTGCTTACGAGATTGTGAATATAAAGACATAAATAAAAAAGATTGTGTACAGAAACAATTTGATATTTTTAAAGAAGTGGAAGTATTCAACTTTGTTAAAAATATACGCGAGGGACTTCTAAAGAAAAAAACTAAAGAAAATAATAGTTTATATTGTTGAAATCCTATTTCAGGGATGATAAACTGCCAACGCACCAGCACCTTTAAGGTGAGTAGGGTCTGAAACTTGACCTGCTGGTGCATTTCTTTTGTGTCTAGCAGTATCACTATGCAAGGTCTTGCAGTCTGTGCGACTTGCTGCTTTGCTCCCTCGATGGGTATCGAACCAGAGAAAGCAGAGCACATAAACCTCTCCATTCTTCGTTTTCAGCTTAGCTCAGGCGTTTTAGCTACCTTGCATCCATCGAGCTCTCTTCGGTGGGTATCGAACTTCGCCCTTGTTGGTTCGATCACCTTCGATACCCTTGTTTTTCGCTCAGTTCTGGCGATTAGCTACCTTGCATCCATCGAGCTCCCTTCGGTGGGTATCGAACTTTGCCCTTGTTGGTTCGATCACCATTGATACCCTGATTTTTTATACTGCTTCCTTTATCAACAACTTAGCACTTTGTTACCTAGGGATCGAACTTGGAAACAACGCGAATTGACCGCTATTCGCCTCCCTGCGTTTTTCTTATTATTTTGCTATGAGTACTTTATAGCGTCTCATGTCCATCGAGGTTCCCTTGGTGGGGGTTGAACCGAAACGAGTCAGGGGAGTGCAGAAGTCACTTGAAAGGGGCTAGAAGGGGGCGTTTTGGGCGGTTGAGGGGCAGATTGTGGGCACAGAGGGTGACTTGATAAGTCGCTGGTGGTGTGCTGGGTATATAGAAAGAGCCTCTTAGTTGTTCTACTAAGAGGCTCTTCCAAAATAGGGTGCTCAGTGGGGATCGAACTTGTAAATGATTGAGGGTGATATGATAAAATGTGAATTTTGGGTAGTTTTGAGTAAAAGTCTATGAGAAAAGTACTTTTGTACTATGGTTGTAACCTGAGTGAAATGGAGTTTTAATATACAAGATTAACAGAGTTAAATACCATAGCTAAATCCTTCATAATTAAATGCAGTATGAATTTTCTCGCAGTCACTTACTGATACTCCTGCTTCTCGTGCTACCGTGTACCATGATGTTTGTACAATATTTTGCATTTCATCAATGATGAGGCGTGCCTCTTCTGGTGAAATCAAGAACACAGGGCATGCTGAAAGTAAATTGTTTTTGTTGGCGTATCTACTATCGCGATTCCCGCATATGAGTGCAAGATCGCGGCGTTCAATGCTATGGTGGTGTTGTGGTGTGAGGTCGTAGGCGGGGGATAATTGCCAGCTTTTCTCTTTTGCGATTAAGGCGTGGTTGCGCAAATGGTCATCTATATTGGATATGAGTGCATTAAATACCATTCTTTTGTAGAGTTGGTGGCAATCATATTGAGCTTGACAGGAGACTTTCCTGAGCGTCTCTGCTAGCAGGAGGTAGGACCAGTTCTCTCGCCGTGAACTTTCGTCTTCCGCTTGCAGTAAGGAGAGAGCACTAATCATGCGGTGGCGTAGGTAGGAATCCTCAGACCTTTCTCGGTCGAAACGTTTGATGAGCAGAATGTCTCGTTCAGCAACACGCTCTATCCTACTCATGGGGGTGTCGATACCGCATTTTCGTGCGAGTTGAAGCATGGCATGTTCAACGCGTGCATTATTCCACGCATCACGCGGTGCGTTAAATTTGGCAAGCCACAGATGATTGTCGCATTCAATTACAGTTTTGGGGCGTGCTCCCCCCATTGAAGTACCAGCTTGAACGAGTAGCAACTCACTCGCCTGTATTTGTGATGGTGTGTTGTTGAGTCGACTGGCGTATTCATCGTTAAGAATGGCATCAACATCTTCTTGAAGTTGTTTTAACTTAAAGCGTTCATTGAATTCTCTTCGAGGTTCGGGCGGTGTGACATTGAGTCCAAAACCCAGTGCTCCTATTCTGTCTTCTTGTGAGTGAAGCAAAAAATCCATCTCGCTGAGAGCGGGCTTTGCTACGTGCAAAGAGATGAGCTTGCGGCCCCAGTAATCAGGTGAAGCATCGCGCAACGCACCAAAAACACCAGATTGGCGAATGGTCTCAAAAGATCGCTCGCGTAAAGGGAGTTCCACAGGGTCTATCTCGACAGCATTTTTGCGAGCAAGGTAGGATTTAGCATAGATAAATCGCCCCAGTGAGATGCCGTTTTTTGCTTGCGTGAGCTGAAATTTTCCAGCTGTCACCATATGGGTGTCACCTGGTAGGCAGATGTAAACAAAGCATTCATCAGGTTTAGAAGTCATTATCCAGTTCCTTTCGAGATACGCGCTTTTTAGGATTTCTTTGTTGATCAAGCATGAGACCGACTTCATCGTGCTGTGGAGCGGCTAGCTCCTTAAAGGGTTCATGCAAATCGTAGAGCCACAGTAATGCTGTGTAAAGTGCGATGGATGAGCCCGCACTACCTTGCTCTGCTGTTGCTACGAGTTTCCGCGATACACCCAGTTTATCTGCGACTTCTTGTGTTGATAGATTACGATTGAGGCGAGCAATTTTGAGGTTACTGCCTAAATTTTCTATCATGCTGCGTACTTCTCGCGGCAGGGCATCTTGTAATATATTTTTTTTCGACATGTTTGAGAGCTATTTTCTTCAACACTAGATTAAGCTATACCTGAGTGAAACGCAAGCAAAATTGTAAATAATGGTCTATTTATGACACATTATCGCTGTTATCGGGATATAAAAAGGTCATTTTGTATCTGTAAAACTTCGTTCCATGAGCTCTTGGGCGATTTCTTTGCTGTGTAGGCGGATGATGTTGTCCTCCTCGCGCTCGCGAGAGAGGAGGTTCATGCTGCCGTACCAGACGATTTCTTGGTCGATAAGGGCGTAGTGCTCGTGGAGTTGGGGAAACTCCTTCACCGTGATGCCCAAGGCGCGGAGTCGGTGGTGAAGCTCAAGTGTGGGGGCAATGCGGGCGGGTGGGTAGTTTTCGGCACTTAGCGTGAGGACGACGACGCGCAGATTGCGATGTCGGTGTTGGCTCACAATATCGAGCAGATGCTGCACTTTTTTACCGTTGATACCAGGGCTCGCGATGATGAGCTCTCGCTGTGCTTCGAGGAGGTCGCGCTCGTAGGCAGCGGCATAGTTGTCTTTGTCGTAGATGGCGTTGCTGTTGCTGGTGGTTTTTTTGTCGATTAGGCTGCTGCAAACTTGATAGCCTATGCGCTTGTAGCTACGCAGGCGTTTATGGTACATGCGCTCTAGCACGGGGATGTGGGTGTCGATGTAATCGTAGATGATGACATCCTTCTTGCCCTCATAATCGCGGTGGAGTCGCCCTGCGTATTGCTCTACATTGCCTGACCATGCGATGGGGGTGGTGAGCATCATGGTGTCCAGCCTCGGGTAGTTGAAGCCCTCTCCTATGTACTGCCCAATGGCGACGAGGACAACAGTTTCATGCGAGGGCACTGCCTTCATTTGCTCGCGGATGGAGTCGCGCTCCTTGCTGCTTCTACCGCCTTGGAGAAGGAAAATATGGTCGCAATGGGGCTTGAGTTTATCGTAGAGCAGGGCGGCATGCTCCTTAAACTTGCTCATGATGAGGGGCGTGCGCCCAAGCGCAAGGCATTCTTTCACATCGCTGACAATTTGCTCATTGCGAAACTTGCTTTCGCGCACGAGGCGGTAGGCTTCGTTAATTTTGAGATCATCCGCTAGTGCGTGTACTAAGCGCGTAAATCGGGGGTAGATGAAGAGGGCGATGCCCTGCGCCTTCGCCCTCTCCTTAGCGGTGTAGCGATGTCTCACGCCCCCGAGAAGCATAAGCACCTTGGCTTCTTGCCCATCATCACGCTGAGGGGTGGCGCTCAGTCCGTAGACGTAGCGTGCGCTCACCTCGTTGAGTACTTCCTCTGCGGTGACGGAGGCGGCATGGTGGCATTCATCCATGATGATAAGCCCGTAATCCTTCACCAGTGCTTTGATGTCTCCTTTTTTGCCTAGGGAGGAAATCATGGCAACATCAATAATGCCAGTCAAGGAATTGTGGTTGGAGATAAGCCGTCCGATGAGCTTTTTGCGCTTGCGTGTGCGCCCCGAGGCAGTTTTGTATTCGGGTGCGTCGTGCTCGATGTGGAGGAATTTTTCAAAATCCTCCACCCAGTTTTTCATAATCTCCGTGTTATGGACGAGTACGAGCGTATTTACCTGACGCGCTGCGACCAAGTAGGCACCCACTGCTGTTTTGCCAAAGGCTGTGGCCGCGGCGAGGATGCCTGTCTCATGTGCGAGCATGGCATCGGCTGCTAGCTGCTGCTCGGGGTAGAGCGTGCCTGTGAAGCTCAGCTTCAGTGGCATTCCTTGCTGCCGCTCATCTCGGATAGAGTAGGGGATTGCTGCCTCATTAAGCCGCGCTCTCAGGCTCTCCTCACAACCGCGTGGTAGGCAAATATAATGCCCCTCGTCATGGCAGCATGAGATAATGCGTGCTACCCCCTGCGTGGAGAAACCCATGGCACGATTCTTGTAGTACTTCTGGTTACTGAATGCCGCGAGGCGGCGTATTTGATTCTGCAAGCGCGCTTTCATCGACCGCGTATCAATGAAGATTTGATGGGCGAATGTGATGATGACTTCGCCCTTGGCGTCTACTGCTACCCATGTGGGCCTTACGCGCTTCCACGGCTGCTCGATAAGCTCTGGAGCTATGGGGGATTCGCTATCATCCGTGAGCCTCACCAATTCCCCCAGTAAGCCAGCCTCAGCCCAGAGTGCTGTCTTTTCTTCCACAAAGGCTTTGCTGATTTTTTGAGTTTGCCGCAGGATAGCCCACTGGTCGGAGTAGGGCTGCCAATTTTCATCAATGAATGCGCTGTTACCATTTTTCAAGGCTCGCCCTTGCAAGGGCAGAGCTACGAGATTCCCCAGTCCGCCCTCAGGCAAGTGGTCTTGGGCTGGAATCATGCGATCGTAAGAGCGAAAACTCTTCATGCTCACCGACTGTGCCCCCTGAGTGAGAAGTGCCGTACCAAACTTACGCGCAAGAGCCGCAGGAATTGCCTCCTCAAAAAAAAGCCACACATGCGCCCCCTTGCCCGAGCGCGAACGCTCCACAAGGGCGGGGACATCATTATGCGCACAGATGAGCCGAAGCGCGTTCACCTCCTCCTGCCAGCCTTTATCCTCAAGCTCATCGGCATGGTTATCAAAATCAAAGACCAGAAAGGAGCAGGTCTCATCCTCATGCATGGCGTAGAGCCCGATGACATCGGCGCAATCCTCTCGTTCCCCCAGCAAGTGCTGCATCAAAGCTCGCCCCATCAAGGGCGTATATTTTCTGTTTGAGCACTCTGAGCATTTGAGTGCCAAGCCCTCGCGCTTTGGGCAAAGCCCCATCTTCCAAAAGTGCTCACACTGCGTGTAGTAGCCTGTCTTACCTGATTTAGGGTTAGGTTTAGCCGCTCGCTTGCTATAAACATCCCGCCGTCCCTTAAACATGGAGTAAAAAAAGCGCACATGCTCCTGCGTGATGGTTTCGGGGATAATCTCAGCAGCTTGCGTAACAGGTTCAGCAAGGGCAGAATCAAAAGCGATGCCATGCGCCCGAAGTAAAGCTTCAAGATAGTATATTCTTTCTCTCAGCCGACATAGCTCTTCATGCAAATATTTCATGTTCAGCCTTCATAGATATTTGTGTTATTCTTCTATCAATAAATTACGTCCATAGTTATATGTATATCGATCTTGCATACTTAGCCAGTACGAGAGAGCAGCAGAAGTTTCACAGTGCTTGTCTAGCACAAGTGCAATGGTAAGGAGATATTCGTAGGCTTGATGCTTAGGAAGTTTGCTCTCAGACCAATTAACTGATTGATACATAATTAAAATTTGATGCAGCTTGTCTGTTACTAAGGCTGTCTTGATTTCACTATAGTAATGCTTTGTTAATTGGGATGCTATTTTCAGACATGATAATAGAATCTTCTGTTGATTATGTAAAATTCTGTCCAATAGAATGATAATGAAATCTATGTGATTTTTTGCACTGCTATGCCTGATTAGATTAAGTAACTGACCTATTGCATAGTTTACTGTTTCATATTCAGGCGACATTAAGCCAGCTTTTAAATCATGATAGCCTCTGTATGAGATGATAACTTTCATGACTTCGCATGCTTTTTCTTGGTAATTTGATTCTAAAGTTTTTATATTATGAGAGTTTATAGCGATGAACGAGTCAATCGTTGATACATAGTGACGATATGATATAAAAAATAGTCTTTTGTTTTGATCCTCTTCAACCTGAGGTTTTATGCTTAAAAAGCTACGATGTAAAGCATCCAAAATTTTCTTTAAATCGCTTCTATTCCATTTTAAATTGATACTACTCAAAGATATGGGTTGTGGGATTGAATACCTATTATCTGATTTTCCGTTATGCCATAGCTGAGGATGAATGATGATAGCTTTTTTAATCGAATTGAATAATTTGGTATTTCTAGATACTTTAGACGTAAAGAAGATCAAGGCCTGAAACGGCCGCGGCTTAATGTAAGCTGATGAGGTTACAAAATTTGATATTGATCCTTGAATTCGTTCAATCTGCTGTTCAGATAGTTTATCGTATAATAAATGTAGTAAGATGTAAAAATCATGTTCAGATAACTCGTCAATAATAGCGTTCATCGATTCTAATGATGGTGTTGATTGTAAGTGGCTGATACCAAGATTTAAAGCTATTAGAATATCAATGAGGAAATCATAGTGACTGAAGCGTAATGAAATTGATGATTCGACAATTTTTGATAGATAACAAGGATTGCGGATATATTTTATTATTGATAGAATGCTTTTATTAAATTCAGTCGTGTTGTTTTCACTTGTTGTAATTTCAGAATAAAAATCTCGCCAAATCTCCATTAAATCAGCTTCGTATTCGTGTACGTTAACTCCAATGAGTAAGTGAGGAATCGTTTTAATTATCATTTGTTTGAAACCGATAGGAGCTAATTCGTCTTTGAGTGAGAACAGCAATCTATCTAAGATTTGAGGGATTGAATCTCGCATCTTATCATCCGCTATCATATGATGTACAATATCCCTAAGTAAATCATCATCGTAATACCACATGCTATACCATAAGATAGGGCAGGGCATGAAAGAGCACAATTTCTTTGATATGAGGAGCCAATCTTCGCCTTTAATGAAGAAATTTGGCCTCCAAGAGGGGAATGCACCTGAATCTATACATAATTGTAGCAATTGAAGAGATAAAATTGTATCAGCATACTTTTCTAATCCAAATTTGATTGAACCTGAAGATCTAGAATTCAGATCTTCTTTCATTTCTTTTACTAATGATTCTTTAATATCGAAAATATTATGTAAATCAAGTTTCTTCCATTTTTCAAAAGGGAGTTTTTCAAATAAATGACCGGAGAATATTCGTCTTAGGCACCGAGAATGGACTTGCTCTTGCCTATTGGGTTCTTTCTTTTCGTATTCTTGAAAAAGTGTGAGAGCTTCTTCTTTGTTGAAAAGATTAGTCAACACTGCTTTGTTCTGCATTCGAATGCCATTAGGTGACCATTTTTCAAGAGTCTCTTTGAGCAAGGTAAAATTAAATGAAAATTGGGCTTTTAAAATGGCATTATAGTCAAATTCTTCGTCAACATTGTCGATAACTATGCTCGCGGCATCAGGCACATCTAAACTCTCTAAGACTTCATATCTTTCATCTAATATTTTAAGATTGCGAATATACGTATCATTCGTTAAACTGGAAATTAAGGCTTTATTTTGATCATCTAAGGATGATGGTAGTTTGGTGTCTAGATAAGCTTGTGCGACAAGCTGAGCGTATGAATGATCAATTGAACGACTAAATAGGCAATTTTCAATGTGAAATTTTTGAAGAAATGTATTTTTTATAAATCTGTTATGAGTTTTTTCTTTTCTTATCCGAGCGAGAAGAGATAAGTTGACATCATATATGTCTGCGTAGACGTTTAGATCTTTCTTAGAGTGCCGAAGCGCCACATTATGCCATAGTTCATCGTAAGTCATGGTGCAATAATTTAAGGTCTCGATGAGGATTTGCGAGATCTTTTTATCATCGTTGCTAATACCTAGGAGCGAAAGAAACTCTGGAGCTAGAATGGGAATGTATTTAATACGATGATTGATGTAGAATTGCTTTTTAGCATTAGATGGTTCCTTATCATCAATCGAAAATAAAAAAATTTTATAATACCTCAGGTCTGACGTATCTGTGACCTTATTGGTTTTTTTGATGATGACATCGCGTACCCACCGTATCCAAGCCATAAAGTTTGGGTCATCGCCAGAGAAGCCCAAGAGAATAAAGCTTTCGCGCAGTAATGAAATTCTCATCAACTGCATGAATGCCTCGTGTTTCTCTCCGTAGCTGTCATAGTCCTCTTGCGAAATGACATATCGCTTCGTATGGTCACCATCAAAGGCGAATTCATCAGAGCTATTTTTGCGGAGATCTCCATGAATTTTGATAATAGATTTCTTCAAGGACGATTGTATAAGATCGTAGCTTGATGTGACTGCCTGCCAATCTGAATTTTCTTCTCTAGACGCAACTTCTTCTAAAATGTTATCATAATTAGTGGTATAGATGGTGTTAATTTTTCCTAAACGGAGTAAACATTGGTGAACTGCAAGATCATTATCCTCTATAGCGTGCTCATCACCTTTCAATCTAATCTTCTTCTCATTCAAATCAAGATAGGGAATACGCTCTTCTATGTATAAATCGACACTTTCACGGAAGCCGTGCTTCTTTATATACAGTGTTACAATACCTAAGTAGCCATGCATCCCTATAAGGCGCGTAACTTGTAACTTGTCGAAAGCTTCGCGAGGCATGGTTCCTTCTGGCGGTGAACTATTGAGGTGAACCCCATAAGCATCTTCGATTTCTAGCTCAAACAATTCAATCACCATATCGTACAGCAAGGCATTCCAATCAGGGAAAGCCTGAAACACATTTTTGGAAAACCCCGCGCCTATCAAAGCCGACACTTCTCCGTTGTGATATCGGCTTTTTAATTCTTCAAGAGCAGCTTTGTAGTGAGTCATAAGATTTCTTAGTTTACTAAGTACATACTACACGGAACATGAAATGAGGTCAATACTAGATGCTGTAGTGTAATCGAAAAGATTGTATCTCATATAGAGGCATAAGTGCGACAAAATGTCCCATAGAGGGTGACAAAATGTCTCACTCCATGCGACAATTTGTCGCATGGAGGCATAATACAAGAATAACAAAAAAATTAATTTTTATTAATAACCAACTCAGTAACGATTTTTTGTAGTTGTTTCGCAACTTGGCACGAAATTTGCATACTAAAAGGTAGAAAGCTGATTTGGTGATAAACGCTCAAGCAAGGTAAGTTTGAGACCTTTCGTTTGAATGCCAAAATAGGCTTGAAATAGAAAGGAAGTATATGACTAAAGGTAAAAACCAACATGTTACGCCCCATCCTGATGGATGGGCAGTTCGCGGTGCTGGCAACAGCAAAGCCACAAAGGTGTTCGAGACGCAAGCGGGAGCAATTCAGCGTGCTCAAGAGATTGCTAGAAATCAGCAGTCGGACACCAAAATCCATGGGCGCGATGGTCGCATCAGGGGTGGAAATAGCTACGGCAATGATCCATGCCCACCACGGGATACAAAATAAGTGCTCTTAGTAAAATGAGTAGCTTCGATTTGGATGCAATCTCTTGCCAGATTGCGACAAATGGAGTGTCGTAAAGCTTGTCTGCCGAGTTTTACATAAACTAATTTTGCAAGTGACTAACAGCACTGAACACGCAGCATCGCCGATCTTGGTTGGTGCTGCGTGTTTTAGTCTTTGGTAAAGTTAGTGTGTATCCTCGGAATGAATGAGGTGATTTTATAATGTTTAAAGTGAACAACTTGAGTTCTTTTTATTTATTCTGGTTGCAATTATGTCTCATTTGTGGTATCTTTTGCCTCGTAATGACGACTCTCTCATGATCTGGCAATTTCTCGTAAACGGATTTATCACAGGCATACTCTACTCGCTCTGCGCCATAGGGTTTGCCTTGGTTTACAATACGACAAAGATTTTCCATATCGCAGCCTCCGCCATTTATGTCATTGCAGCGTACGCCCTCTACTATTGTTATAACGAAAGTGAGATGCCCTTGGTTCTCTCTTTCATCATGGCTATGGGTGTGGCAGCCCTATTCAGCATAGGCACAGAGTGGAGCGTCTACCGCCCCCTTTACAAGAAAAAATCATCTCTTAACGTAGTGATGATAGCCTCTATAGGCTTGATGACAGTGCTTATCAACCTCATTGCACTCTACTTTGGTAATGAAACCAAGGTCATTGATAACAGCATCCAAGAAGTCTACACATGGGGCGACATTATCCTCACCACACCCCAGATGGTGCAGCTCATCGTCGGCTCACTCGCCATAGGAGGCTTCATGATCTTCTTGCGTTACACCCGCTTTGGTCTTGAGACTCGCGCCCTGAGCAGCAACAGCAAACTCTTTCAAGTACTCGGCTATAGCATCACGCGTACTCGTACTAAGGTCTTCTTGCTCAGCGGTGTTTTCCTCGCGCTAGCGAGCACGCTTACTGTCTATGACATAGGCTTAGATCCCCACATGGGCATGCACGTGCTCATCAATGCTATGGTTGCCATGATTATTGGGGGCATAGGTAGATTCAGTGCCTGCGTGCTAGGTGGCATTACGCTGGGTATACTTCAAGCACTAGCCGTCTACCAGTTTGACTCCCAGTGGCAGAATGCCATCACCTTCACCGTTCTCATCCTGCTTCTCTTCCTACGCCCTCAAGGCATGATGGGCTACAAAAAACGCGCTGTCTGATGGAATACCTCCTCCACATCCTCATCATGGTCAACATCTACATTCTGTTGGTGTTGAGTGCGAACCTGCCCATTGGCTTAGCCAACCTGCTCACCATGGGGCAAGCTGCCTTTTACGGCATAGGTGCCTACATTGCCACCTACTTCCTCATGCAGTATGAGCTGCCCTTTAGTGTGGTGGCACTGCTTGTCATGTTGCTCACTGGGGTATTTAGCTTTCTTGTCTCCTTTACCTCTTTGAAGCTGAAGGGGGACTACTTCATCCTTGCCACCCTTGGCTTTCAGATGATTGTCTACACCGTCCTTTACAACTGGACAGAAGTCACAGAAGGACCCTACGGCATCGCGGGCATCCCATCAGTGGAATTGCTAGGCATTTGGGAGGTATCGGGCATCTACGGCTACGCTGCACTCACGACAGTTGTTATGGTGCTGGTGGCTCTACTCTTCAAGAATATCAAACGCTCCCCCTATGGGCGCGTGCTGCGAGCCATCAAGAATGATGAGCTAGCTGTCTCAGCCATGGGCAGAAGCCCCATTGTATTCAAATCATGGGCATTCTTTCTCTCCGCAGCCTTCTCGGGGCTAGCTGGACTTTTCTACGCGTCCTACGTCAGCTACATAGATCCCACTAGCTTCACGCTGGATGAGAGCATCTTTATTATCTGCGCTCTATTCATTGGCGGCACTGGGAACATACGTGGTCCCATACTGGGCGCTGTCTTTGTCGTCACCCTCCCCGAGATACTGCGCTTTGTGGGCATGCCCGACTCCATCGCTGCCAACATGCGCCAAATTATCTACGGGCTCACCCTCGTCCTCGTCATGAACTACCGCCCCCATGGGTTATGGGGAGAAAAAGAAGCCTAAGCACAGCACTCCATGATACTCGAACTCAAAGACATCAAGCTCAGCTTCACAGGGAAGAATGACGAAGCCCTAAACCTTCTCAAGGGGGTGAGCTTTGGTATCAAAGCGGGTATGATTACTGCGCTTATCGGCGGGAATGGCTCGGGCAAAACAACGCTCTTCAATATCATCTCAGGCTTTCAAGACGGCTACAAGGGCGAAGTTTTCTTCAAAGGAAAGCGCATCTCAGGCTTAGCCCCGCACAAGGTCGCGAAACTGGGCATTGGGCGGCTCTTCCAAAGCAAGCAACTCGTCCCCGAGCTCTCCATCATGGACAACATGAAGCTAGGCTCAGACAACACCGCAGGAGAGTTCCCCCTCTACCAGCTCTTCCTTCCATACAAGGTTGCCCAAGCCGAGAAAGAGAAGGAAGAACGCGCCATCCGTATCCTAAAAGAGCTTTTTGGGGCGGAGAACAAGTACCTCCAGCAGCTCGACCAGCCTAGCGGCTCACTCTCCTTTGGCGAGCAAAGGCTCATCGCCCTCGCTCGCCTCCTCATGAGCGATGCCAGCCTCCTCCTCCTTGATGAACCCTCATCAGGAGTCAACCCCGAGTCCTTCAAA
The DNA here is from genome assembly GCA_964370425.1 of uncultured Akkermansia sp. Taxonomy (GTDB): domain Bacteria; phylum Verrucomicrobiota; class Verrucomicrobiia; order Verrucomicrobiales; family Akkermansiaceae; genus Akkermansia. The sequence goes on from CAYJJD010000041.1 coordinate 16,548, forward strand.
GGTATTGCACAGGCAATTAAGAAGATAGTCGAACTCTCAGGTGCAACCATACTTTTAGTTGAGCATAATATCAATTTTATACTTGACCTAGCAGACGAAGCACTGTATCTTGATAGCGGTATTGTTCAATTCCACGCGCCCACGCAAGAGGTCTTGAACAATCCCCTCCTCAAAGACAGATACATAGGACTATGATTCTAGAACTAAGAGACCTGAGCAGCGGCTACCTCCCTGGTGTTGATGTGATACGAAACATCAACCTCAAGCTGGAGCTAGGCAGCGTCACAGGCATCTTAGGAAACAATGGAGCAGGCAAGACCACCCTCTGCCAAGCCATCATGAACATGAATCCCTACCGCAGCGGGCAAATCATTTTCGATGGAGAAGACGTCACCCACCTCAGCACCGAAGAGCTCTCCCAACGCGGCATCTCCTTCCACAGCTCCCAAGACAACACCTTCCCCGAGCTATCCGTCTGGGAAAACCTCCAAATAGCCGCAAGAAAGGGCAAGGAAGAGAAAATAGACGAAATCCGCCAAATCTTCCCCATCCTTAACATTGACAAAGCCACCCTACGCCACAAAACCGCCGATAAACTCAGTGGCGGGGAGCGTAACCAACTAGCAATTGCAATATGCTTACTTAGCGATGCAAAGTTACTAATTCTTGATGAGCCAACTGCTGGTCTTTCTCCAAGTGCAGTAAAAGCAATGTATCAAATATTAAATACCATCAAGCAAGAAAAAAACATCACTATCTACCTCGTTGAGCAATCACAAGAGCTCCTCCATAGAATTTGTAAGCAGCTAGATATACTAGAAAATGGACTTTTCAACAAATAACAACAAATAACAACAAATAACAACAAAGAAAGAAAAAGTATGAAAAAGAAAATAACTATCGGTGCTATCATAGCATTAGTCGTAGCTATCATATCTTATTTGGGTATACTGAATAAAATGTCAAGAAATGATGATGAAGAAGTTATCAGAATAGGAGTAATTTTGCCTTTAACTGGGGTTCTTTCCCAAGAGGGTGAGAATTGTCAAGCTGCTGTAAAATTGGCAGAAAATGAGATAAATCACTCGGATATTTTTCCTTTTAAGGTGAAATTATTAATAGAAGATAGTAAGTTTACTAGTAAAGATTCATTACTTGCATTTAATAAAATTTTGCTTGAGGATGCAGATGCTCTTGTTGTTTTTGGTACCCCCCCTACGCAGTCAATAAAAGAACGTGTCAATAAAGTTCGTATTCCTTTATTAGCAATAGACGGAACATCTGGACTAGCAAAGCATAGTGAATGGATTTTTGAATGTTTTCCGCCATTTTCAGGAACTGGTGAAGCTGCTGGAAAATTTATTAATGATAAGAATTGGACAAACGGAGTTGGGCTTTTAACCATGAATTCTTCTGGTGGTGATGATTTTGCGAAGGGCTTTATAAAACAATTTGTAGCAAATACTGAAATTACACATGAACAGTATGAATCAAATTCTCAAAATATTAGAGCTCAAATTATAAAATTGCTATCAGCTAATCCACAATCAATATGCGTGTTTGGATTTGGATCAGGGTACACGACAGCAATAAATCAAATTCTTGAATTGGGATATAAAGGGAAAATTGTTACTGATTCAAATATAACCTCGATTGCAGATAAATTAAAAGATAAAAATAAAGATATCTATTTTGTATCGCATAACTATGGAAGATATGCTAATAACGAAAAAGGGTTAAATTTTATTAATACTATGGCTAGTAAGCCTAATATTGAGCCTACTTCATTTTCTGCTCATTTGTATGATATGATAATGATGATTGCGACATCTACTATGCAAAAAGAACAGATTACGCCAGAGGCTATAAAAATAGGCTTACTAAGTATGAAAAATTATTCAAGTTTGTTTGGTGAGGTTTCTTTTGATAAGGATGGCAATTTATATATTCCGCAAATCATCGTGAAACTTCAAAATGGAGTTTATGAAATTGTAGAGACTAATAAATAAAATGTCTGAAGACTATGAAAAACTAATTTTATTCTCTGACACAAGTCAAGAAAATATTTCATCAGAAATTAAAGAACATTTAGAAAACTATTTATCTCATAATTGCAAAAGTATGAGATTATGCCAATTTGATTTTGGCTCGATAGATATTAATGTTAATGATATTAGCAATGTTAAAAATATAATAGAAGAGATCGAGAGTAGCGTTGCATGTATTGCTTGTGGCGATAGTGCTACTAGAAAAATAGCTGACTATTTAGCATTAAATAATGAATCAATATTGAGCAATATACCCATTTTATCTTTTACTCAGTCTCCTAATTTTTTGAGTAAGCAGATCATTAATTTTTTTCCTTCAGTTAAAGTCGTTGCTGAATTACTGGGGAAATTGTCACATAAAGTAGCAAAACAAATCGGTACTATTAAGACAATTTACTTCTTAATGGAGAGTAAATTCACTAGGAAAGATGAAAAATATGAATGCAGTTGCAAAGGGTGTAAGAGTGAATGCGAACACGTATTTAAACAGAGTGTTTTATCTTTAAATGTCAATTGTAAAATTGAAATAATTTATTATGAAAGGGCGGAGAAAATAACAGAAAATATAACAGAAAATATAAATGAAATAATTGTTTGCATATATGGTTTTTCAAATACATACAATGAAATAGTAAAAAAAATATTAAAAAATGGATATTATGTAATCTCGGATTTCAATATTCCTGAAGATTGTATTGAAGTAAATAGCAATTTTGTAGGATGCATTTGTGGCTATTTACAAAGCAGAAACCTTAATTTTTTTAAATCATTAGCCGAATCTTTAACTTATTTTATCATACAGTATAAGAATTCTAATAAAAGAGAGGAAGTAAATTTTGAGTGGTTCTATGCAAACTGCCAATATTACCAATCACCGTTAGGTACATTTTACTTTAATGAAGGACAAGAGTTTTTTCTCCCTTTGTACTACATGATAAAAAAAGAGGGAGAATGGGTAAATTTTCCGGTTGATTATCGTAATGATGTCAAGCCTGTGCAAATCGAAAATGCTACAGCACAATTAAATACCTTACCTTCGCTCATTCAAAGTATATTTAGTAAAAGAACAACGATAGATAAACTGGTAAATTCATTACATGAAGCTATTAATAAAATCATAAAAGATAGTTTTCATGCGACAGATATGCATTGGTATGATAGTTATTCTTTGTTTGACTTGTTGAAAAAAGGCGGTCTTCATGTAGATGATAGCGCCAGCATAAAAACAAATGCAGTTCTGCAAATAGCATTAAATACGCTTGAATTAGAGGATAACGATACTTATATATTTTATGATCAAGGAAATAATAAATTAGTATTAAATTCTATTGATAATTTAAAGAAAATTAAATATATAGCAAAATCTCAATTTTCTAAAATAAAGTATACCTTTAATAATACGGTGGTTAACGATGGAAATGTTTCCAGTAAAATATTGAAATATTTAGAATCATGCATTGAAGCGGGAGATAATTATTTATATTATTTTTATCTACATACTACAGATCAAAAATTTGCAACTGTTCAGCTTGTATCAAAAACAAAATATACGTTACTTGAACTAAACATTCTAAAAAATATTTTACAAATCAGTTTTTGGGGGATTTTGGATCAAATCAGAGTTAGAGAAATAACCGAAGCTTCGTATAAATCAGCAAAATCAGCTATTATGTCTCGCAATATGAGCCATAATCTGGGCAGTCACGTGATGTTTTATATTAAGCAAAAACTACAGTCAGTTAACAAGATAAAGGCAGAAAAAGTTCTTACAGATCTTTTTGACTCGTATAAAACCCCTTATAGCTGTGATCATTTTTCAAATTTTTGCGACTCGTCAAAAGAAAATGATGTAGAGTTGCCTTTTCTTGTTGGATTAGGTCGTTTTTTGAACTATATACAAGAACGGCAAGATTATATTGCAACGTTGGCGACAAATTATATTCCTGCTAGCTCACAAGTTAATTTTAAAGAGTTTATTTATGATGAATTAAAAATTGACCTCAAGTCTAGGCGCCATCCAGAAGTGAAAGGCGTTACTGCAAAAAATCTTTTGTTGGATTATATTGCCTATTCTGAAGGCTATGTTGGCAGCGATGCGATAGAGTTGAGATTTGGTGATTTTGATGGACGTGATGCAAAAAAGTCGGAATCTCTCGGCTTTTTGAGAAAATTTGAGATATCTATTCCCGGAGGAGTGATTGGAAGACAGGCCATATTTTCTATACTTGAGAATATCATACGCAATGCAGCAAAGCATGGTGTGAAAAGAGATGATGGTAAGCTTGTGATACAGATGGACATCGTTGATGATATAGGTGAAAGTTGTGTTGGATGCCTACATGATTATGATAAGGTACAACAGCTAAAGAGAGAAGAAATTCAACAATTATGCGAAAGTTCTAAAAATAAGTATTACTTTTTACGTATTCAATCAGCTAGTAATGCTGGAGCCTTTGAACAAATCAAGACGTATTTAGAATCGCCTTATGTACTACCCGATGGGACGATGGATGATAATGCAAAGGGGATTAAAGAAATGCGCATTTCATCTGCATGGCTGCGCGGATTTTCACTTGATATTGCTATTCCTGATGGTGAACCACCTGTTTTGATTGTTGGCTCAACAGCGGAAAATCAACCTCAGCTTGAGTATTATATCTGCCTACCTCGTGTGAAAGATGTTGCTATTTTAAAATCAGCGGAGACGTTAGATGCAGATAAAGAAGATGGCGTGCGATTATTTTCTTTGAATCATAAGTTGCAAGGTGTTCCTTTATCGCACGTGCTTAAGGAGATTGCTAATTATAATGTGATTGTTTCTGATAAGGTGTTGTCGACTTTTCGGTATACATTGCCCTTCCGAGTTCTAGAATCGCAGGAAACAAGAAATGTAAATGATAATCAATTTGCGGAATGGTTAAAGTTGTGGTTCAGGACGTATTTTACTCAGACGGACGAGGGGCGCTTAATTATTTTGGATAGGACACTGGCAGAAGATACTATAAAAAATCGACGAAAAGATCTGTATAGCCCGCATGAATCGGGTGACTGGGATATTGCTGGAAGAGTAGTCTTTTCACGACATTATCGAGGTCTTAGTAAAGAAACTGAGAGAAATGCCGCTGTTGCAAAGAAATATGAATCAGCCTATTTTGTCGAGTCTATTACAGGAGCGAATTCGACATCAAGATTAATCCGTGAGTGTGAGTGGAACGAGGAGTGGCAATACAAACTTTTAACGGCTGGTCTATTACGCGTTGGAATTTTTGATGAAAGGCTATTCCATTCAATGTGCCCAAATAATGAATCTATCAGCAAAAAATTATCAACTATCAAGCAAGATCAATTCCATAATGTTATTAATGATAAGATAAATAGATATAGTGGAGACGATTTATTAAATGAGCTGTTTTATTACGTATCACCTTATATTAAGACTGATGATGACAGATGGGCTTTTGTTTACTCTATTAGAGACAATAAAGGAGATTATTTAAAAAAATATGACTATTGGAATACATTCAATACAGATAGAGCTCAGCTCTTTCATGAAAAGCGTGTTTGGTTTTATAATATAGTTTTTGAATATGACTCTGAAAATAAACCAATAGCAAATATCATTGGCTACAATGCCCCCATAAGGGAGAAAATTGGTGTCTGTTCTTCTGATTGGGGAGTACGACTTCTCGGAACGATAAAAGCAACTAAGAGTAGTGATTCATATGAACTTAACTTCCATACTTCTTTTTTAGAGAATAAGCTGGATTTTATTTGTATTCATCAAGGTATTTTAGATAAATTATATCATCATTTTAAAATTTCTAGCGACAATGTAAAAGCAAAGCATGCCCTGACGCACTGTATATATAAGAGGTTTTCTAAAAACTACAATGACAGCTTGGCTATTGATAGTTATTTGCAGGGACTCATTATTCATTCTGGTCGCTCAAAACCCAGTGCAAAGGATATGCCTCAAAAACAGCCCTTTATCCAATTCGCTGCCTTAGATCACGCCGTAAGGGACTGCAAGTATACCCTCTCTGAATTACTTTTGAACGCACATTATGAGTACCAATAATATCAAAATAATCATTATTACGAGGAAGTTGGCTTATCCAGAGTTGTTTTTCGATGATTCTAGCGCAAAAACAACGTATCACCCCCATCATCTCACCAAGTTTTTTTTCACGGTCATTTTGGAGAATATAAACCAAAAATTTAGTGCATTTGAGGAGAAGATACTGTATTTCCAGGATTTTTGTATACTACATGAGAAAAATGGTTTAGAAATCTTTGAGCCAAGCAATTTAAATACACGCGATGATAGCAAAAGCTTAAAAAAATACATATCAGCTATTTCTAAAAAATTTGCTGAAACATATTTCCTTGACAATAAATTATATGCTGTTAAAGATGTCGAAATAAAAATAGAAAATACCAAGATCAAGGCGGAGGCTATATTTGTATTCTGGGATAAGATGCCCAAGCATAGTTTCTTCTCTCCGAAGTACTACTCTGAAGATAAAGGTAGAAATTTAGAATTAATTCAAGCTATTTGTGACGATTGTAAGCTAGAAGAGAATAGTAAGCCTGAAGAGAATATAAATAATGTTTTATATATTCATGATGATGAATGGGGAAAATTCAAACATGATGCAATTATTATCAAGAACTCAAAAATAGTCGATAACTCTTTAATCACTGACTATGAGCACTCTCGCCTCAGATTGTATTTTTCAAATGTGATGGTTTTTCGCCATATAGGAGTGGGTTCAAATACTACAATCTTCGATACAATTTTGAATTCAACTTATATTGAAACTAATCCTTTGATTTTGAAAATTCAAGAACATGAGAGTTTGTTGAAGGATGCCGATGTTGACTTCCTAAATGTTATTAAAAAAATTAAAGAAGAGACTGAATAATTATGAGCCTCCAATTAGATGTAAAGCTCGAATCGAAAAGTGGCAATCTGCTTATTTGTTATGATGATTCAACAGTTAAGAGAAATGCGTTAACAAAGCTCATAGAGGAATTTAATAGAGCTTCTTTCCCTTGCCCTGATCTTAAAGATATAACAGTGCCGCTTAGCTATGAGGCAATTATAGTGTTTCACGATATTAATTCTATGTTGCGATCAAAGCAGGTTGGGCAGTTGCCTCCATATTATTTTGCGCAAGAATTATTCATAGAGAAAGATAGCGATACCACTTATATATCTAGTAGGAAGCCGATTATACATATGACTCTTTTCGACCATCTGCTAGAGGACTCAGGTCAAGAGTTATCAAAATTGCTATCTAACGTCTTGGCAAGATATTTGTCTATCATGGATAGTAGCATATGGAATTATTATGTTCCTATAGCTAGAGCTGGAAAGGATGAGTATAACTTAACAAGGTTATCGATGGTAGTTAAAAGCATCATTGTAAATAATAATTTTCCCTCGAGAAATGATAAAGGAAATTTGTATGCGCTCGCGACCACAAATGAATATGCAGATTTCTATGCAAGATTGGTGAAAGAGTCGCGCTTATCTGAGTTTGGTGCGCATAGTGATAGGGTATCGCCCTTTTTGTTTCATTCTGAATCTCAAATGTACATGCATGCTGATAAAGTCCTAGAGAGTATCACTAAGCAATTTTCTCATTGCAAAAAATTGAAGTTTAGAATATTACTTGTCGATGATTACAGCAAGAAAGCATTGCGCGGATTATCTAATTCTAGCGTTAATATAACTGCGTTTGATATTATAGAGGAACGCTTGAATGTCTTAAAAAGACGAATTGCCCAGTTTAGTAATAATGATTTCGAGATGGATTTTGATATTTGCTTAGCTGATACTCTTAAGATGGCAAATGATATGTTAGGTGAAAAGAAGTTTGATATCATCATATTAGATTATTTATTGGAGGAAGACAGTGGATTAAGGCATTATGGATACGAGTTTTTGAATGGTTTGAAGAAAAATAATATAAGAGGTCCATTACAGCGGTGTTGGATTCTTTTTGCATCAGTTTTTCCCATAGCTGTCGAAGAACGTTTATTAAAGGAAGGTCATAATAGAGGAGATAAAAATTGGTATATAGGGAGAACCTCATCGTTTATCAATACGCCAGAGTTATTTACGTATAATTTTTTATCCCTTATTGAAAAACTGACAAGTAGCATAAGTGTTAAAAATCTAATCGAAGATGATTCGAAATATAGATATCCCCTTATAGATTTTTTAGAGTATATTTTTAATGATAAGATTTCTCAAACACGTAGTAAAGCTGTCAAAAAATTTAATTCCTTCCTTCAACTTAAATCGCAATACGCAATGCTTGAAAATGATTACGAATTTAGCGGTAGCAAAGAGAATGGTTCTCTTTTAGTTCAGTCGCTTTGCCCCGATATCAAGTTTTACAATAATCAATTTTGGGAGCATATGCAGCATTTGATGTATCTTGTAGCTTTCGGTAATATGGGACAGTGGAATGCGATATGGGATGAATTTATGTGTGTGAAAAAGAATCTTCTGAAGGCGGATGAGAGTGGTAGAGTTGTTGTAATGATTGAAGATTACATTGTTTCATTGAGAGAACATAGTTGATAGTTAACATATGAATAGAGGTCGATTTTTTTCTCTTGATTTGGAAGAGAGTGCATTGAATAAGGGGATTGCCTTATTCAACTATCGTCCTGTTTGTTATAATGGCTGCGATAAGAAGTCTAAGAAGCGTTACAAATATCCCATCTATCTTGCAATTACTCGAGACGAGATGAGCTTCTATATGAGCTGTTTTGACTCGGATGAGACACTAGAGAACGATAGCTCTCCAACTTACCGCAATTGCCCTATTTTGACTCTCTCTGTATCTTCGCATGCGGAGATTAGAGAGAACTTGACGAAGACGCTTGTTGATGTTTACTCTGAGGTATACCCAGCTCAAGGCGAGTTTTCTCAGTGGGATACTCTTAGTGCTTGCTTCATGCGTTCTTTAACAGCGGGTGAAATGAGTGCATATTCATCTCTTGCTGTTTTTAATGTGCCGCATTTGCAGCAGGGAGAGCTGTTGCCAGAAAAGAAAAAACTCAATTTCTTCTTGCGTAAGCTTTTGCTTGATTTCATGTTTGATATGGAGCATTCAGAGGTGTTTAAGAATGCGCCGCATATTGACTTTATTTACTCGAAGTTGAACAGTAATTTTCTTTTCTATGCTATACGTAACAAGGCGGAGTATTATTACCAGCGTGAATTGGCGCATATGCATCTCGTAGGCGAGGATGGATGTCTAAACGCTCAACCTAGCTTGGCGACAAGTACTTTTTTGTTGGACTATTACCTACAAGCAGAAAAGCGTTGGGTGGACACGATTACGGATACACGGGCCTTGAATACATTTAACGAAGGGCTAGGCTGGCTGATGCATGTGGAGAGGGAGTTGGATGCGGTCTATCAAACTGATTTTGAGATTTACACGAAGCGAAAGAGTAAGAGCAATAAGAAAAATAAGAAAGCAATCCCCTCTCTCTTGCGTGCTGCTGATTATATTGCCTCTGTAGAAAAGCTGAATGAGCTTGACGATGAGCCGCAGCGCAGAGCTCCACTCCTAGAGCAGGGGAATGCTTTGGTGGTTGATAATGCTCGTAGTGCTGTGCATTGGTATGTGCAGCGTTACTGCTTTTCGGGTATATTTAAGGTTTGGTTTGGATGCAGTTATTGCACATGGCGTAGGTGTCTACGCCTCTTATTTCTGGCTCTTATTATCTTGGTCTTGGCGATGGAGCTCATCCCGCACCATTGGGAGGTGAATTTAGCTTTTCCAGCCCTGTTAGCGAGTTTTCTTGTCTTAGCAAGACTTATACCCTATGGGATTAGCCCCCGATCTGTGGGATTGGTGGGAGGCTTTAATATCTTTTTGCCGCGCCTTTTGGCAGCTATCATCACAGCATGGTTTACGCTGATTATTGGGGAGAACATATTTAAAGGCTTTTTTGATCAAGTACATTCATGGGGAATTTCACTTCTCCTCATTGCGGTTACTTACATTTTCGTCTATTTTGAAATTGATAAACTGAATCCCTTCTTGAGGATGGGGCATAAGATAAGGCGTGCATGGACGCTCATTGGTATTGCCTTTGTCTATTCAATCGCTTCAGGTATCATGATTATGAACTTCTTCGGAACTCCTTATATGGAGCGCAGTGAGTCAATTGAGCACTTCTACACACACCATATCTATATCGACAAGCCAAAATACGAGGTCGAAGATTGTGCACCCTATGTTCATCAGCATTTTTACGAAGCAATTGAAAGCTACGATAGCGAATTATCGGAACAGTTGCTCGATACTGAGTGGAAGTTAACTTATGAGACCGAAACTAAATCAAGCCTTTCACCTATCATGTCTAGATGGGGGCTCTCTATTCTCGAATCTCTCCAGCCCTCTTCCTCATTTACAGGCGATCCCTCTTTACTTGGCTGCTTAGAGCAGTACTTGAGAGGAAAGATTCCCCAGCAAGGTGAAAATCAACAGTTGGCAGATGTGCATATACGCGCATACTTGGATGACTGCGATATGAATCTCAACTTCCCCTCCATCAGTTACCCTGTCACCCTGAAATTCTTAGCAGAGTTTGCCAGAACAAAAGATACGAAGCTAGGAGAATTGCACCATAATATGGTATACGGCTCATTAGTCACTGTACGCTTTAAGAATTTGAGGGATTATCTCAAGGCTTTTAATGCTGAGGGTCGCAATAATATAACTCTCACACGTCAAGACTTAGCAGAAATAGGCATCACATACAATGCAGAGACTGGAGAGATAGAGGATAGAAGCTGGATATGCCTCTTAAATGCATTAGGTTGTAACAAACTATACAGAAAAACACTTGCACACTTGACACCTACAACTCATGATGCTAGACTAGAGAAAGGAAAGATGATGGACAAAGTCTTCCTTGATACAGAAATCTACCGCAACATGCTCTTCCAATTCTCCTTCATCGCTATGTTTATAGGAATCTTCCTCCAGCTCATCTTTGCCGACAAACCCGTAACCGAACCCATATAACCCAAACTTACTTATTATGATAACCAAACAGCCAGATCAAATTACTATACTCATGAAAACATACGATCGCTTGCTAAATTATTTCGGGATTTCTTGTCTCGTGCTAATTATTATCTTTAATGCAAATTTGTTGTTTTTTTCTTCGTGTAAAGAACATAACGATGCTATGAGTGCATTTAATTATCTTGTAGATGCTAAAAACGACACAACCACACCCTTAACTACAGAAGAGGTAAAACTTTTTGCTGATTCAGCTGTAAAAATTGCACAGACTACAAATTCCAAATACAGTGCGCAGAGTAGGCCAAAATCAAATCTAGGTTCAACGAATATTATTTCTTTTGCTATAATTAACATAGCATTATTAAGTGGCTTGTTGGGAGTAATGTGGCTTAAAAAAGAAATGCTGCGAACAGAAAGGGAAGCCGAAAATAAGACCTTTAATATTGAACTTAAAACGCGTAAGCAAATCGCAGAAGATTTCTCACCACTGAAAGAGCAATTAGATAATTTACAAGATTTTATGTGCCAAAATTGTAATTTTTTGAATTTGAACCATTTTCCTCAAGAGGACAATGGTGTGAAAACTAAAGAATTACGAAAAATTATAAATAATACTCTTTGTGCGTATCGCAACTTCACAAAGTGCGATAAATAAACTGATACCATTACTAGCAGTTTATTTAATTCCGTTCCAAGTTGAGCGTTCCGTCAGTCGTTTAAGTATGTAATCCATACTATACGGCTGGTGTCAAAAAAATATCAGAGCAATATTAAAGCCCTCATATGGAGGGCTTGTTTATATGTGAGTTGCTTTTTTATTTTAGTCGACCCTTAAAACCATTTAAATCACTGAAAGAGAAAATAAAAACACTCA
>CAYJJD010000042.1:0-27456 GCA_964370425.1 uncultured Akkermansia sp.
ATCAATAATGCGCCTCTAGGGTGGCATACAGACTAATTTTGCAAAGTCCCCTTAAAGCGCAAAAGAGGAGAAGAGTTGACGGAGGCGCAGAAGCAATACAATAAGTTGATTTGCTCAAAGCGGTGCCGCATAGAGCATGTATTTGGCATTATTAAGCATATGAGGGGAGATAAGGTACGCAGTATAGGATTACGAAGATGCAAAATTAAAGCATTGTTAGTAAGTCTGGTATATAATATGAGACGCTTTAGTTTTTTATGTAGAACAGGCGCATTGTGTCCTCAGTTCTAAAATAAAGGCAAAATGGGGGCATTTAGCTCGCAATAATGAGGAAATTTCGATAAAAAAGCATCCATAATCAAAATTTTGAAAGCTGCATAGAATAAAGTGCAGATTCATTCCAAATAAATTGGTTCAAAAAACTAATTGCGAGAACCTGCCTCAAGGGAATGGCCCATTTCGGACATTCTTTCAATTGCATCTGAATTGTCGAATAAACCTTGCTTGCCTCGCTCTTTAAATTTCATAAAGAGTGACTGTGTTCGAATTTTATGCAATATAGCATCTATTTAACTTGTAGTCAATCTTTTTTAGTTAATAGAACTTCCCTCTACCTTTTTTAAATAAAATACAGAAATTATCTTCATTACTGTACACTAGATGATGATTATTATTGTCTAAAAATTCCACTAGTGTCCCGTTAAAAGTTAGTCTAAAGTAACTTAGGGAAGGAAAGCTGCATTTCGTCGATATCCACATCTTCCAAATTGCTTTTATTGCGACTCAGTAATTCTAATAAAGTAGCTTTATCTGTAAGCGATATGCTCAATATTTGTAGGGTCTCATAGGGCGTTCTATTCAATTTTAGACGCCATTGTACTATTGCCACTAAGCTGTACGTGATGATTGCTACATAGATTTGTACCCTCACGGCATTCTCCGATATGCCCCAGAATTTCTTGATTCGCAAATGCTGTTTAATCCACTTAAAAAACAATTCTATTTGCCATCGATTCTTATACAACAGTGCGACTTGATGAGCTTTAAGAGAGGTGGCATTTGTTAAAAATACGAACTCCCGTGATTGATCTTCATCCCAATATTTTACGCGTCTTAAATCTTCTTTGTAGTATTCTTTTGTCTTAGTTCCTGTCAATCGAATGATGGAATCAGAGCGTATATTCTTCGCTAAATTACGGCTCCATTTGATGGCTTTGTAGACTAAGTTTTTCTTGGCTCGAATCACAAAAAATGCTTTTAGCGTATGGATATTGTTTAGCTTTTTGAAGTCATTGTAAGCTCTATCAAATATATAATAAACTCCTAATTCATAAGGAATTTCACCCATTACCGTGGAGTCATGTTTGGACGCAGTTGTAATATGAAAGAAGGTCGGTATTTGCGTTTCTACATCGTAAAGCGTGTGGAGTTTGATACCACCTTTTTTCTTTCTAAACGTCGCCCAGCAAAAGGCAGATAAACACAAATCAATCGTAGTCGAATCGAAGGCGTAGACTTTTCCGTCGAGTTTGAAAATATCTTGCGAGCGTAGCAACTGAGCCTCTCTAATCAAGCTGTATGCATAGTCTTGAAAAATGCGATAGTCTCTATTCTCATTGGCTTTAGATAAAGCTGACTTGGAGATATTTTTGCCCATACCGAGATGGTAGCATTTTGCTCGATGTGCATCCAAAACGCCTATCAAATCTCGTAAGCTTTCACGATTCGAGAGCTGCCCAAACATGAGCGCTAGCATCTGATTCCAACATGTCAGATGTTTTACATACTTGTCGTCTTTATATTTTTCAACTAAGCGGTTAAACTTGCTGCGATTTAGAAAAGATACTAATTGGGCAAACACGTACTTGTCTTGAAACATATGCTCGGTATTATTGACCAAGCAATTTTGAAATTCAAGTCCGTTCGGTTAATATTCTTTTATATACTTCGGATAATTAGCGAATTATGGAGTAGTTCAGTATTTTTAACGGGACACTAGTGTAAAAATTCATTTATTTATCATGCGTTTTCACTTAAATTACTTGCTTTTATAGGATGATGTGATATAATGCTTCTAAGTTTGAGCTACATGTTTTATAGGTATTATGCGTTTACATTTACCCTTCACTCTGAAAAAAGCCTTATTAAAAACCATTATCGCTGCTGCCACGATGCTCCCCTGCACCTTATACGCAGGTCACATGGATGCAGATATAGGGTATGAACTTTATCGTAACCTCGGAGAGAATAGAGGTCCATTCGAAGCAGGCGCGACGAATGTAACGGTCTATGATATTCATGGAAAAGAGCTAGGCATCATCCCTGTCGTGCCCGACTTCAGTGCTGTTTCTAATCCAGGCACTGCTGCCTCACTCGCTGGTGGGCAGAGCTGGCTCGCGGACTGTCAGCATAATAGGGTGATTTCTAATATCAAATGGGGGATTCGATTCGGTACCTATGACACGCCCGTATACGAAGAATATCGTAATATCAATCGCGTGGAGGGGGGATATAATGAGAGTTTCTTCGACCTATCTATTTCACGACTTAGTAAAGTGGTGACGGATGTCGTGCATTGGGAGTTTGTATCCGATGAACGGTATGCTAATGATGCGGATTTTTTAGCTGATAAGTATATATGGCGCGTCGGAGCAGGGAATCAACAAATCTATACTTATCCTGATGGTGAGGGTGAATGGCTTAATGTCGCGTATGAGACTATCACGGCAGGAACGGGAAAGGTGATACGTATCGAGGACTGGACACGCACGGTGACGAATGAGAGAGGTGAAACGCTGACCGTACATGTAGATAATCAGGTGCTAGGAACGCTGAGCGAAACGGATAAAGAGAACATCCTGCCTATTCTCGGCTGGGGTGGCGATAGTGGCTCGCCTTTGCTCGTGTACAATGAAGACACAAAGAGCTTCCAACTCATGGGTATCTTCTATGGCTACAACTATCGTGGCGGAACGGTGTGGGATAGTTATCATACCTATAACTTTAACTCGAAGGAATTCTTCGATTTTGTCATTGATAGCTCGGCCTACGCCTTTGATAAGACAGAGACGAAGTGGACTTTTAGCGCGTCTGACAGTGATGGCTTCGTGAAGGTTACTTCGGGTATTCTCGACGATTTGGGTGACCCCCTACGCACACATGACTCCATTCGCACGCTGAAGCAAGGTGAGCGTGGGGACACGAGCACGCTGGGGACTCTAGCGAGTGATGAGGAGATGTGGGAGTCGCTCGACTGGGTGTTCCAGAGTGATGCGGAGACGAAATTGATCTTTGAAGGCAGTTTTAACTCAGGGGCTGGCACATTCCAGTTCCTCCGTGGTGAGGGGGCGACATCCGCAGATCCGACAAGTTATAAGCTCTCCGCGAGTGATGCTGCTGTGAATGTGAGTAACGCTGGCTACATCATCGAAGAGCATGTGAAAGTCATAAGTAGCTTGACTGGCGTGGAAGGCGATGAGTGGCGTATCGTCGGTGAGAATGCCCGTATGGATGCAGATATGCAGTACGAGATCTATGGCGGATACTTTGAGATCACTGGCACGGGGGATAACCTCGCGGATCTAAATCTCGGCGTGGGGGTTACTGTGTTCTTGAATCGCCAAGGAGGTGCACAAGCAGCAGATGACGTGCAGATCAATACAGGCTCGGCTGTCATGCTCGGCTCCTCGACGCAGATAGGCGGGAATGTGGAGTTCGGTCATATGGGTGGACTTCTTAATCTAAATGGTCATGATTTCGCACGAACGAGCTCTAACCTTTTCGTCTTCGACTCGGATGCAGGATTTGCGAACTTCGCTCAGACTGGTGAGGCGACATTCGACTACACCATCGAAGGAGCGGTGCATGAGGATATGCATGCCTTCTTCGCGGATAGCAGTAGCCTCATCGCGGGGAGCACGGGAGTTCTCCATGTGAATATCTCAGCGGATACCGCAGGCGCGAGCATGACGCTGGATAATCACATCAATATAGCAGGAAGCCTCGTATTGGATGCTGTCGATACGACCCTGTCTGGCTCTAGGGTGGAAATAGCCAACCCTGACATGACGGTTAATATGAACAATTACGAGCCCGCCTACGATCCTGAACAATGGGTGCGCTCGAAGATGAATGTCGGGCAGATAGTCGCCCAGAATAATACGAATCTAGTACTAGGACCTCACGTCGATGTCAGCTCGGATGACCTGACCGTCGAGGCGGGATCTACCCTGCTGACCACCAGCACGTCCACCTTTACTGGCACGATGAATATTCATGGTCAGGGCACATTCGGCGATGGCTCGACCATCACAGGGGTGGTGAATGTTCATAGTGGTGGCGTCTTAGATGTGAGTGTAGGTGGTGTCTATGATGTCGATTTTAGTATCATGTCGGGCGGTGCTGCGCAGTTTGCAGGCGATACAGAGCTGCAAGGTCTTCTAGCGAATGCTGGGACGGTGAGCTTCGATGGTCATCTGAGTATCATGCAGACCATGACAAATACGGGGGATCTTAACTTCGCGTCTGACCTTCTATTTGACGTGTCGAATCTGACTGGCGTGACTGTAGGGGATGAGACGACCTATCGTGTGTTCACAGGGAGTGATTCCCTGAGTTTCGGTTCTCTGACGAGTAACAATGTCGTGGGAGTGGGGGCTGAAAATCTCAAGTGGACATTCTATGATGATGGACGCTTAGTCTCATCCGTTCTGCTTGCTGAGCTGGAGTACCGTGGTGGCGATCTGGGACTACAGGTGGATGTAGGAGGCTTTGTCACAGGTACTTTCCAAGATGGGGAAGCTATTCACTTCACCACGGGGAGCTCCGTGATGACACTACAGGCGAATCTGAGCTCTGATCGCCTCTTTGTGGATGGAGTGTCGCTTGAAATTGTGAGCAATGGTTCTACCCTGCATGTGGATCGTCTCCTCATGAGTGACGGCTCATCTCTGACCCTACAAGGCGAGGCTCTCCAGTCCACTGCGCGTGTCACGAGACTTAATGACGCGAGAAATATCTCTATTCATATACAGGCTCAGGGGGAATCTCTTTCTGAAAAACTATGGCTGCAAGAGTTTACAGGACATGTGAAGCTGAGCAATGGTTCTTACCACGCAGGGCGCACAGATGCGGGCTACCTCTCACTGGAACTGGAAGGAGAAAGCACGACCTTCACGACGCAGGGAGCGAGTGATCTCCAATTCGCGCTGCGCGGGAATGGGGTGCTGCAAGCCTTGGACGTAACAGAGCTCGTATTCCATGATATAGACGAGTTCTCTGGGCGTATCACCACGACGGCGGATAGGATAGATTTTAACACCGTGACGGCGGCGAGCATGGAGCTCGTGGCGAACAATACGCTGCACCTGAATGCCGCTGGTAGCTACTCGGGGACATTCTCGGGAGCTGGCGATATTTACGCGCATGTTTCGGACACAACGATTGGCGCGCTGAATGACTTCACTGGAATGTTCAGTCACGTGACGGGTACGCTGACCGTGAGCGGTCAGAGCACGAGCATGGAGCATTTTGCCATGGGGGATACAGGAGAGGTGAATATCCTAGCTGGGTCTCACTTTAGCACGACGCTGGATTCTGAGCGACAGGTTAGTGACTTCAGGATTAACATAGGCGAGGGCGCGGTACTCGAAGAATCCCTGATACAGCAGCGTGTCGCTGGTGGTACTCTGACCATAAGCGGAGGCGGTACGGTGAAATGGGAGGGACTGATGCTTTCTTCCGAGGATGCGCAGGGAAATCTCGTGGTCGAAGCGGGGACGACGCTTCATCTGCTTAGCGGTAGTCAGCTGAGATCTCCGTACGACGAGGCTTCCTTCATGCTCTCTAATTACAATTATCATAATGAGGTCACCATTCACGGAACGATCATCACGAATGCCAACTTAACGAGCGGTAGTGGCTATGCGACGCTGTCCGTGGAAGATGGCGGTGTGCTGGAGATTAAGAAAGGACTTGTCTTCGATACGGGGCATCGCGGTGCTTCCTATATTCGCGTGCGTGATGGTGGTACTCTCCTCATCGCGAATCAAGCCACCTATAGCCGCGATTATGGCGATCCGAACTGGGCTCATCGACTGGAGACGCACCTTGAATCAGGTGGCACACTCGGTGTCTCAGGGACAGGTGTCGTCACGACTCCCCATACTTTTCGCTGGGCGGAGACGGGGAATGTGAATATAAAGGCTCTTGACGGGCAGGACTTCCGCTTGGATCGCGATGTGCTCGGAGGTGGAGTCACCATGCTCGGTGGCGGTATCGTCAGGATTAATGCGATTAATGTCGCGAACCTGAAGGTAGAAGCAGACACAGAGCTCTACATGAGAGATGCGTCTATCACCTTACAAAGCTTTCAACTCGATGGTGTCGCGCGCCTCGCTCATGCCCATACGGCGGATTACGCTATCTCAGGTGCTGCTACAGGTGAGTTATACTTCACAGATAGGTTTGAGGCGACAGATATGGCAGGCTACGCAGGCACGGTACACATGACGACTGGTTCTGAGTTCGTCCTGCACTCCACGATGCAGGCAGGGGCGAAGCTCCTAGTCGCAGAAGATAGTCATGTGGAGCTGAAAGATGCCGTGAGCTTTAGCAACACTCAGAGCGAGACGCGTACGGGGAATTATCGCTTCACTGTCGGCGCAGGTGCGCAGCTTCGTGAAGACACGGTTGATTACGAACTTGTCAGTGGCAAGACACTGACAGTAGAAGGTGCTGGAGAATACAGAGCACGCAGCGTGCAGATCTCAGGCGAGAGTCTCGTATTCGGCACAGATAGCAACCTGAGCCTCGCTACTCTTAGCACGACAGGAAATGCACGCGTGAACTTCGCTCAGGGGGCTAAGCTGAGTGCCGATGTGGCGACCATCGCCAGTGGGCACTTGCTAGAGCTGTCTGGAGAAGGTGCTTTTTCTGCGAACACGACCGTGGCAGGGCAGGTCTCCTTCCTCGCTGGAGCTGACCAGCAGGGCAGCATGACACTCTCGGGTGCAGATGCCCTCGTGAGCTTCTCGGAGGATTCTTCACTCACGGGTGATGTCACACTGACTGCGGCTACTTCTCATCTCGACCTCAGTCAAGGGGGTGTACACAGCGGTCTCATCACCCTCCATGACGGTAAGCTGACACTGGGCTCACAGCTCACCTTCTCTCAGGCTATCGTCGGTAGCAGTGCCGCTGAGCTGGAGCTGTCGAATAATGTCATCTTCGATATCACTAATCTGACTGCGAGCTATGATGAAGACGGCACTATCGTTTATACCATCTTTACAGGGATGAGTAGCGCAGAGTTCGGAGCGCTTCAGACGAACAGCATCATAGGTGAGAATTCGCTGAATTATGATTGGGTCTTTAGCGATGATGGGACAGTGCGTGGTACCGCGATTGCTGGTGAGCTCTTCTACGGAGGTGGTAGCTTGTCGCTTTATGTAGGCGCGACTGGCTTCGACGATGAAGAGCTCTTTAACGATAACGCGAAGATTAATTTCTACGGCGCGGATACGACACTCAGCGTGCGAGACGCAGGCATGACAGTGGATCGTATCGTGGTGACTGGCGTGCAGCTGGAAGTGCTCAGCGGTGCGCATCAACTGGATGCAGGCAATATCCTCCTCACAGAAGGAGCTAGTCTCGTCGTGAACGGCGACATGCTCAATGATAGCAGCCGTGTGCTCGAAGAAGCCGCCGCTCAGCATACAGAAGTCATACTTGATATGGCAGGCGGTGAACTCGCCGCACAGCAGTGGTTCACTAATTACACAGGGAAAGTGTCACTCCAAGATGGCACGTACCACTTCGACGCGAATGCGATGAAGCACCGCGAAACTGAAGTACGCGCCGATGCCATCCTTCAGCTCGGTGATCTAGACCGCATAACGAACTCCATCAGCGGCACAGGCGACGTGTACTCCAGCGCGCTGGAGAGCGTCACATTCGACGATTTGATTAACTTCTCAGGCATGCTTGACACCAGTGCTCAGATTGTGAATCTCCAGAGTACTACATCCGCTCAATTCTCTGTCGATGCGGGGAGTACTGTGAATCTCTCTGTCAGCGGTGGTCTCTATGATGGAGCTATCAGTGGCACAGGTCTTCTTCTTAGCAACAGCGCAGAAGCGACGACGACAGTCAGTAATCTCGGGGCGGACTTCACAGGTAGCCTCCAGTTGCAGTCTGGTACACTTGAAATAGGCGGTGATGTCTCGACGATCACTGCCATCACGCAGGAATCTAACACCACCCTTCACCTTCTTGCTGGCACGAAGATCGACGCAGCTACGACAGGTTATCGCACGAGCCGCGACTATAGCGTTCACTTGGAGGCAGGCAGTGTTCTGAATGAGAGTGGAGTCATCCTCAGCCTGAGTGCTGGGAACTTCTCATTATCAGGTGAAGGTACATACGTGGTTAATGGCTTGGAAATGGGCATGACGCTCGAAAAGAATACTGTCACCATAGGGCAAAACAGTACCCTGCACATCACAGGTAATGACTTTGCCCCCTCCGATGGGAGTGCTTCCTTCTTGGTCTCCTACGCAGGAACTGAACCTGGAAATCGTCAAGCTACGACCATACTAGATATTTACGGCACACTCATCTCGGATGTGGGAATGAGCGCCAAGAATGGGAAGTCAAACATCAATATCTACGATGGCGGTGTGCTCGAGCTACGCAAGGGAGGCATGTATAATGGCTCTGACACTTATGCTGATCCCCACCTCAATGTCTACGCAGGTGGCATATTGCTCATGGGGAATCAGGATAATACGACTAATTATGGTGTGGGCTATAACACTCTGGGGTTACACCTCTGGGATGGATCGACCATAGGAGGGGCTGAAAGTGGGAGAATAGACATTTACCACACATTCTGGGGTGTTGCAACGGCGACAGGTCTCGTTAATATCTGGTCTCAAGGTGATCAGCAACTCCACTTCCACGAAGCTATCAAGCATCAGAATCTTAATATTCACGGCGGAGGAGCAGTGAGCATCCATGCCAATGGTGTCGTGCGCAACTACAGCATCGAAACAGCGGAGCTCAACTTCCAGCAGGAAAATCTCAGCATCGAATCCCTCACCATCCGAGGGCGCGCTACCATCAGCATGGGCAGCGCCGCACTGGAAACACCTGCCGTCGCCACACGCTCCGTCGCTGTGGGGTCAGGAGTGCTCACGACAGATGAGGTTCACATCGAAGCGGGGATATTCAAGAGCCTGAGCGTCGATAATAGCATAGCCAGCCTGAACGTGGACACGCTTCAGATCCAGAACCGTGGAGATATGATGGTGAGCGCGCGCGACTCGCGCACAGCCGCACTCGTCACAAGCAGCCTCATTGATAACATCCATCTTGAGAATGTCGCTATCTCTGATGCAAGTAACGTGACCTTGCAGTACAGTCAGCTGAGTAACAGCAGTATCGCGGACTCTAGCCTGTATCTCGTCGAGGAAAATATCATACACAACAGCACAATAGGAGCGAACGCGAGCTTCGAGCTCGATGATTCTTCTTCACTCATCATTGAAAACTCGGTGATAAGCCACATGAATGAGAATCTCTTGACGCAAGTGGAAGGAAGCACCTTAAGTCTCAAAGATATGGTCACCGTGAGGGACTCTAGCTTACAGATAGAGAATGACAAGATCACCACGAGTCAAGTAACGCTAGATGGCGATGCGTTCAACCTCTATAGCGTCGAAGGAGTCGCGCTATTACTAGATGAAGCCACCATCGAAGGAGAGCTTATCGTCGAGTTAATGGGACTGAGTATAGGGGATTTCCAAGGAGTCAGCTATGGCATAGAGATCCTCGGTCTCTCTAGTGGAACCACGATGGATCTTTCCTTGCTCCGCTGGCAGGTGGAAGGCTCGGATTTAGAGTTTAACGCAAGATATGACAGCTCGGGTAATCTCGTTCTTGTCTACGAAAATGCCATCCCCGAGCCCAGCACGGCTACGCTGAGTCTCCTCGCACTCACAGCACTGCTCGCTCGCCGTCGTAGAAGGCAATTATAGAGCATGTAATCCACATCTCAGTGCAGGCATCTCAGTAAAATGCCCTCAGAATGCGGCTAGATATCACTCTCATCCATGCTTCCTGATCTGAAGCCTTGGAGGTCGAGGGATACCTGTCTATAGCCTAATTTTCGGAGATGTTGAGAAATCTCATCTCTATGCTGAAGTAGCTTCGGCATGGCATCAGTGTCGATCTCAATGCGAGCGATAAGCTGTGGTAAATGCACACGGAGACGCAGATTCACCTCCGCTCCTAGCATTTCGCGTAGGTAGGCTTCGCCAGTTTCGGCGCGGCGTAACTCTTCTACGCTCAGCGTGACGTCGTAGTCAAAACGCGTCGCAAGGCAGGGGGTGGAAGGTCGTGTCGCCGTCGCTAAGCCCATGGACCTAGCCATGGCACGCACCTTCTGTTTACTGATTCCTAGCTGAGCTAAAGGGGAGATGATACCTAGCTCGCGTATAGCCTGCTTTCCCGGTCTGTACACAAGAAGATCGTCTGCATTCGTTCCATCGAGGAGTGTGGCGCAGTCCTCATCGTGGGCTAGCTCTAGCAGCCGAGAAAAGATCGCCTTCTTGCAGTGGTAGCAGCGCGACGTCGCATTAGAGCGCACCTCCTCTATGCGGAGGGGATTTGTGTGCTCGATGTGAAGATGTACCTCGCCAGCCTGAGCCTTTACGAAGCTGAGATCCCGTGAAGGGTGCATGCTAGAATGTACATAGAGAGCGATAAGCTTGAAGCTCTTTTCACGCTGAATCTCCTGTAGGACATGGAGAAGCATGGAGCTGTCTACACCTCCAGAAAAGGCGATGGCTACACCGCCTTCACAGAGACCTAGGAGGAAATCGCGCAGCTGTTCTAGCCTATCCATCAAAGCTAAACGGAGGGTGATGAGCTAGCTCTGAGGCTTATCCTGCTGCGCCGCGAGGATTGATGCCTGCTGGTAGAGGTCGCGGAATCGCTGCGGGCTATTAATCGTGGCGCAGAGTTTCTTCAGACTCTCGTATTCGGGATAATACTTGATAATGCCAGCAAAACTGCATTTCTTCACGAGCACTTCGCCTTCGGGGAGAGTCACCGTGATGAGTTCCCGCGCCATGATACTACGCTCCACGGCGTACTTACGTAGACCTATGGTGCTCGTGCATGAGAAAATAAGCTGCTCTAGTGCTTCCACATCCGCCGCCATGCAGATGACGCGGAGGAGATACGCAGGTCTGTTCTTCTTCATGTAGCAGGGGATGCTATGCACGTCACGCGCGCCAGCTGCCAGTATCTGCTCCATGGCAAATCCTAACTCCTCGCCTGTCGAGTCATCTATATTACACTCCAGCACCATGATCTGCTCGGCAGAGCGGGCGGGGGACTTATCTTGTAAAATCATCGCTCGCAGACAGTTTGGTCGGCCAAAGTCACGCTGACCTAAGCCTATGCCTACTTTTTCGATGCGGTAGGACTCGGGCAGACTATCGCGTGTGCGTAGACAGGCCGCGAGAGCGATGCCAGTCGGAGTGATCATCTCGCCACGCGCAGAGCAGGGACGCAGTGTGATGCCAGAAATCTCCGCTATATTTACCACGGCTGGGACAGGTACTGGCAGCACGCCATGCGCGCAGCGCACAGTGCCACAGCCTTCCGTGAGCTCCGTAACGATACATTCACCTATACCTAGATCATCGACGAGGACGGCAACTGCTACAATATCCACGATAGAATCGACCGCGCCAACCTCATGGAAGTGTACCTCATTAATATCGCAGCCATGCGCCTTCGCTTCCGCAAGTGCGATGATACGAAAGCAGCTGACGGCGATCTGCTTCGCTCTACTACTCATAGCGGAGCCTTCGATGAGAGGGATGATGTCGGCTAAGCCTCGATGCTCGTGATGATGGTGACCATGCTCGTGATGATGGTGACCATGCTCATGATCATGAGTATGAACGCTCTCTATTTCGTGATTATGCCCATGAGAGTGAGGATGCTCACCATCGACATGCACCTTGAAGCGTAGCCCTGCTATACCATGGGAATCCCCCTTGGAGATGCTGTATGTGTAGCCACTGAGTGGGAGGCTGTGGAGTACTTCGTGGAGTTTGTCTTCGCTAGCACCTAGAGATAGGAGTGCTGCGACGGTCATGTCTCCACTGATGCCTGTAGCACCTTCGAGATAGAGGGTCTTACTCATGATATATTTTTAGTGAGAGCTGTGTTTTGAGTGAATGTTGAGCATGCGGTACGCGAGGACTCCCGCGCCGTAGCCGTTATCTATATTGACGACGGAGATACCTTCTGCGCATGAGTTAAGCATGGTGAGGAGAGGGGCTAGTCCTTGGAATGAAGCCCCATAGCCGACGGAAGTAGGCAGAGCGATGACAGGTGCTGAGACGAGACCTGCTATCACGCTAGGTAGAGCCCCTTCCATGCCCGCGACACTGATGATGACATCAGCCTTGCGTATTTCATCAAGCCTGTTGAATAGCCGGTGTATTCCCGCGACACCTACGTCATAGTAGCGGTGTACTTCTACGCCGTAAAACTCCGCGACACCAGCGGCTTCTTCCGCCGCTGGGATGTCTGCTGTACCGCCAGTACAGACCGCGAGTCTCCCTACGCAGGGCAGGGGTGCTTGCAGTGTACCTATGGTGAGTAGACGAGAGCACGCGTCGTAGCTCAGGGGTATATCTAACTCTTGAGCTAGCAGATAAGCATATTGCTCCTCACTGCATCGAGAGCCGAGAACGCGCTTCCCTGCTTCATGAAATCGCGCGCATATCTCACGGAGCTGCTTATTCGACTTACCAGGGCAGTAGATGGTTTCATGATTCCCTGTGCGATTAGCGCGCTCTAGGTCGAGATGGGCGAATTCGTGTTGCATGTTCTGAGACCTTCGTATGCTGAATCTAGGAGATGCGTTTATGAAAGAATGGACTGTAGCACCTCGATGCAGCGTGCATTTTCCTCTCCAGTACCGATGGTGATACGTACATACTCTGGCAGCTTGTAGCTGTCCATATCACGCAGAATGACACCCTGCTCTAAGGCTTTTTGGAATACCTCTTTGCCCTTGCCTACCTTCACCATCAGGAAGTTTGTGTGACTGGGAATGTAGTGAATCCCCATCTCATCGAAGGCTCGATAGTACTGCTGGAGACCAGATCGCACCATGTCGACGGATCGATCGATGTGATCCTGATCTTTCAGAGCTGCGACACAGGCAGCCTGCGCCATGAGATTCATGTTGAAAGGAGTACGCGCCTTGTTTAAGAGATCGGCTATCTCTGTCGAAGCGATGCCGTAGCCCGCTCTCAGACCCGCGAGACCGTAGGCCTTTGAGAAAGTGCGTAGCGTGATGCAGTTCTTACCCTGCAGGATGTATTTGATGCTATTTGGCTTGAAGTCGGGGAAGTCATAATAAGCCTCATCAAAGGCGACGACCACGTGATCGGGCACTGCCGCCATGAATGCGTCCATCTCTTCTTGGAATACCATCGTCCCCAGTGGATTCGTGGGGTTTGTGATGAAGATGAGGCGCGTGTTCTCAGTGATGGCATTGAGCATGCCTTGGAGGTCATGCGTCCAGTCGGAAGGCTTATTGGGGACTTCCACATACTTCGCTCCGAAGAGCTTGCACATGATAGGGTACATGGAGAAACTGTACTGAGCAGCGATGAGCTCTGCCCCAGGGCGCAGGAATGCATGGCAAAGTAATTCAATGATCTCACTACTACCACTACCGACGACTGTCTGCTCAAATGTGACCCCAAAGCGCTGCGCGAGAAGAGATCGGAGTTCAAAGGATGCCCCATCGGGATAGATATGCACACCACGCGCTGTGTCGACGAGTGCCTGCACCGCGTGAGGGGAGGGCCCGAGGGAGTTTTCATTAGAGGCTAGCTTCACGATGTCTTCGGCTTTCATGCCGATTTCACGTGCTGTTTCTTCGATGGGCTTGCCGGGCTGGTAGGCCACGAGGTCAAGTAGATCCTGATTAGCGTACTGATTGATGCTCATAGTTTCGAGATCATCATATAGTATTATAAGGTAAAATACAAGCCTTGTTATGATCTAGATTCGCTGTATGCTGTCATATAGGGGATATCTTGCGAAATCGGCAGCAGAAGTCGAACTGTCTAGCAGCACTTTCATGTCCTGCAATTTACTTGACGAATGAATAGAGACTCCCTATACTCTGCACATGGATTTGTCTGACTTTCGTGAAGAATATCTCAAGGACACCTTGAGCCGCAAAAACATGGCTGCGACACCGCAGGAGCAATTCGATCGCTGGTTCAAGCAGGCCCTCGAAAGCGGAATAGCTGAGCCCAATGCCATGAGCGTCGTCACATCCACGCCTACAGGTCGCCCGAGCCAGCGCACGGTTCTGCTGAAATACTATGACACGCGGGGATTTGTCTTTTTCACGAACTACAAGAGCCGCAAGGCTCAGGAAATAGAGCAGAATCCCTACGTCAGTATGATGCTGCCATGGGTGACACTGGAGCGTCAAGTCATCGTCTATGGGCGCGCTGAGAAAATCTCACGCACCGAGACATTAAAGTACTTCCTCACACGCCCCCGTGAGTCGCAGCTCGGTGCATGGGTTTCCCAGCAGAGTGAGGTGATATCCACGCGTAAGCTACTCTTGACAAAGCTAGCGGAGATGAAGCAGAAGTTTTCCCAAGGAGAAGTCCCACTCCCTGACTTCTGGGGTGGCTTCCGTATCGTGCCTGAAGAAGTGGAGTTCTGGCAGGGCGGACCTGGTCGCGTGCATGATCGTATTCTCTACACCCTGCAAGCAGACGGGAGCTGGTCGAAGTCACGCCTCCAACCTTAAATAAACTAATATGAATACCATCCTTGACTCTATAAAATCACGTCGCACTTGCAGAAGCTACCTGCCTGACCAGATCTCGGCAGAGCAGCTAGATGCAATACTAGAAGCTGGACTCTATGCACCCAGCGGTATGAACTTACAATTGCCCATTTTCATCGCCATTCAAGATCCAGAAGTGATCCGCGAGCTATCAAAGATCAATACAGCACTCTGGTCGAAGAAAGGTCCCGATGCCTTCTTTGGTGCGCCCACGCTCATCGCTGTCCTTTCAAATCCGAATGGCCTGCATACCTACAAGCTCGATGCCATGAGCTGTGTGATGAATATGCTGCATGCGGCGGAGTCGCTGGACCTCGGCGCAGCCTGCATTTCCCGTGCGAAGGAAACCTTCGACAGTGAATACGGGCAGGCACTGCTGCGCCGTCTCGGAGTAGACGAGTGCTACGAAGGAGTCGAGCATGTGATCGTAGGCTATCGCAAAGGCGCGAAAGGTGCTCCTCTCTCGCGCCGAGAAGGACGCATATTTAAACTGCTGTAATGACTGACTCAGATAAATTCAAGGCGAAGAAATGGATGTGGGGCACGATCGCTCTCGTCTCACTCGGAATCATCACTTCTATTACCTATTGTTCGTCAAGAGTGCATGATCAGGGGGATGAGGTGATAGACGTGGTGGGGCGTGGTGTGGATCTAGTCGAACATGTATACTCCGATTTCAGCGAAGGTACTAAGCAGTTCTTCCAAGGAAAAGATGAATCCGGTGCTATCCACATCATCAATGGATCTATACAGGATGAATGGCTCGCAGTCACGGCAAGTCGTGAGATTCATGTGAAGTATACGTACTCCACCACATGGGGCGGTAGCACAAAATCTATTAATCTAGATGCCAGCTACCGCGTCCTCGCGGGTGTCGATCTCAATAAGATCAAGTACGAGTTCCAGCCTAGCCAAGCCATCGTCCATCATGCTGACGGGCAAATCGTCTCCTGTGAGCGTATAGCTCTTAATGAGTTGAAAGAAGATGATGGCTGGTGGAATAACTTGAATGATGTCGACCGCAAGCGCGCGCAGAATGCTCTCGATGAAGAGGCCTTCAAGCAGGCACAGCAGGATGAGTTCCTGAGGGCGGCAGAGGAAAACTTCATCGAAAAGCTGCAGAAAGAGCAGCAATCCGAGGGGATGAACTACGAGTTCGTCCGCGCAGAGTAATAGACTAAGCGCTGAGTCTATGGCTCAGCGGTATTCATTTACTAGCACGCAGCTGGCGTGCGTGATGCAGGACGGGGCTGAGCTTCGCGCGGAGGATTTCTATCTGAGCGATGTCTTGGTTCGCCTGTAGCGTGGTCTGCGTGGTCTGCTCCGCCTTGCGGTAGCGCGCCCATTCGAGATTCAGGCAGTTCTCAAGCGCGTCGATGCGTGCGGTGATAAAGGTATTAAACTGCTCATTGACAAGATCGTGCCATTCGCTGAGTCGCTTCGCAATGATATGGCGCCCTTCGCTGCGCCACTTGTGGACGACATCCTGATAGCTGTAGCGTTTTCCCATCATTCCTAGCATCTTACGCTCTTCGAGCTTCCCGAGCTCGACAGGGTCGCAATTTAAGGGTATATTCACCCATGCCTCAATGATGGCGGCCGTGAGATCGTTCTTCATATCCTCGACATCACGACGCTGGAGTATGCTGGCGCAGCTGGCGAGTTTCTTCTTTTCTAACTCACTGAGTTCACAGTACTTCTCAGGTGCGAGAACGTGAGTTTCCTGCTCTGCGCTGAGTTCGCCTAGGTCTTGCTCGACCTTGACGAGGATGCGGTTGAGATCCACGCCTGTTTGCTTGCGCTCCAAGTATTCCTGCGGGAAGTAGCCATCGAGGTTCATATCGAGGATGAGGTCGAGGCGGCGATTAAGATTTTCCTTTGCCTCATCGGCGAGGTATTTGCTGCGCAGGCGACCTTCGAAGAGATTCTGGTTTTCTATAGCGTCACGCAGTTGTGATTTATCCATTAGCAGCTTGATCTCATTCTCTAACTGGTGGAGATGAGAGAGATGGTCTTCGGCCTTCTTCTGCTGCCTCTTGAGGCTGCTATCGATGTCTTCTAGTGTCTTGTGTAGATGATCCAGTGAGTTCTTCGCGAGGATGTGCTCGCTGTCGCTGAGATCGTTGAGAATATCTGATTCGAGCGCGTCTAGGTGCGAATCCTTGGTGATTTCGCGCTTTCCGTCGATCTGCCACCACGCAAGACCAGCATTCATGGAGCTGCTGGGGATGATTTTTTTAAGAATGTCGCCGAGGATTTTTTTCGTGTTATTCTGCTGGCGGTTCTGATCCTCATTCAGACCTTCGCTGTCCTTCCAGAACTGGGCTTCGATGCGGTTCTGCACGACGCGGATCGGGCGAGGCGACTGTTCCATAGCCTGCTTGAGATAGTGGCGCGTGTCAGGGGTGAGGGCGGCGAAGCTGCTCTGGACGAGGAGGAAGTAGTCCGCATTACGGTTCATCCATGCGTGAAGCTTCTCGTCATGCCAGTTTGATTGCAGTCCATCCATGCCTGGCATGTCGATGAGGGCGATGCCTGACTGTAGGAGACGTGCGTCGGGCTCGACGAGGAAGATAGCCGCGCAGTTCGCCTGCGTGCGTCCCTTCGCCCATGCTTCGAGATGTTCTGCTTCGAGTGGGCGACGGTCGAGATTGATCTTCTCTTGGAATGCTTCACCGTCGATGCCTCGCAGGTGGTCGATGACGAGTTCGAAGAGCTCTTGTTCGTCGAGAGCGTGTGTCGCCTTCGGCGAGTACAGCTCCAGTCGCTCCGTGCCATCGGGACTAGCGAGAATGATCAGGGGGAGGCGAGTCGTTTCGATACCGAGCTCTGTCGCGCAGAGGTCACGGCGCGCTAAGCAATTACTCAGCGTGGATTTTCCACTTTTCACCGATCCTATGGTCGCCATGAGGATGAGCTTAGAATCGAAGCGGTTAATGCTACGTTCTAGCTCTCGCGCGTGGCGTAAGGCTAGCTGCCTAAGCTCCGCAGAGGGGCTGGGAGTCTTGCGCAATTTGTCGAGATAGTCTCGGCTCTCAGAAATCAGTGAATTCGTCGCTTCCTGCATACAGTTATCATACACTCATCTGTTCATGTGGACAAGATAAATCCACACCTTACGGGCACCTTACGCATCGTGTACAAGCTCAGGATGATCTAATAAATATTCATGCTACAATCTGGCGATCAAATGCAGCTATTTTTACTTAGATAGCTGTAAATGATCATCCAGACTGCATACACTTCGTGTGTCTTATAGATCGACGAGGAGGCTAGAGTCTATTCCTAGTGCCTTCGCGACTCCTTCGCCATACGCAGGGTCAGCCTGTAAGCAGTGCTTGATATGGCGCAGCTTGATCTCGCGAGGGATGTCGCCCATCGCGCGTGCGGTGTTCTCAAAGAGCACTTGCTGCTGCGCAGGACTCATGAGGCGGAAGAGATCACCTGGCTGAGTGAAGTACTGGTCATCATCGGCACGGAAGTCATGGTGATCAGCATTCCCATCCAGCGGCATGGCTGGCTCTTGGAACTCGCGCTGCTCCAGCCACTCACCAGTGCTGTTTGGCTCGTAGGAGGTCGCAGCTCCGTAGTTACCATCGACACGCATCGCGCCGTCGCGGTGGAAGCTGTGCATGGGGCAGCGTGGCTTATTCACCGGAATCTGGTGGTGATTCACACCGAGGCGGTAGCGGTGTGCATCAGCATAGGCGAAGAGACGCGCCTGTAACATGCGGTCAGGTGAGAAGCTGATACCGGGGACGACGCTCGCAGGGGAGAATGCCGCCTGCTCCACATCGGCGAAGTAGTTCTCAGGATTCCGATTCAGCTCCAGCATGCCCACTTCGATGAGTGGGTAATCCTTCTTCGACCATACCTTCGTGAGGTCGAAGGGATTACAATGATGATTCTTCGCTTGCTCATCAGTCATGACCTGAATACAGAGCTTCCATGAAGGGAAGTCTCCCTTCTCGATGCTGCCGAAGAGATCATTCTGATGGCTCTCGCGGTCGTTACCGATGAGCTCTGCTGCTTCCTCGTCGGTGAGGTTTTCTATGCCCTGCTGGCTGACGAAGTGGAACTTCACCCACACGCGCTCATTCTGCGCATTAATCATGCTGTAAGTATGGCTGCCAAAGCCGTGCATGTGGCGGTAGCTCTTCGGGATGCCACGATCACTCATCACGATGGTGACCTGATGGAGTGCCTCGGGGAGCTTCGTCCAGAAGTCCCAATTATTCAGCGCGCTGCGCATGTTTGTCTTCGGATCACGTTTCACCGCGTGATTGAGATCGGGGAACTTTAACGGATCGCGGAAGAAGAACACAGGAGTGTTATTCCCGACGAGATCCCAGTTACCCTGATCGGTGTAGAACTTCACGGCAAAGCCACGTATGTCACGCTCTGCATCTGCCGCACCGCGTTCACCAGCGACTGTGGAGAAGCGCATGAACAGCTCCGTCTTCTTGCCCACTTCAGAGAAAAGATCGGCGCATGTATAGGCGCTGATGTCATTCGTCACAGTGAACTGCCCAAAGGCACCTGAGCCCTTCGCGTGCATGCGACGCTCAGGTATGACCTCGCGGTGGAACTGAGCTAGCTTCTCGATGAGCCACACGTCTTGTAAGAGTAGAGGCCCGCGCTTCCCTGCTGATAAGGAGTCTTGATTATTAGGTACAGGAGCACCCGCCATCGTTGTTAGTTTTTTACTGTCCATAATGATATAATTTTAAGATAGAATTATTCTCTATAAGATACAATATAAAAACTCTTTTGTCATCATGTTAGATCACCATGTTAGTTAATTTCTTATCGTATTACTAGAAAATGGCTATGAGCGTGTAGCTCATAGCCATTGATGAAGAATATCTGTGGATAGAAATTAATTCTTCCAGCGCACCTTCACTTGTCCCCACTTCGCGTCAGCGGCGGGGAAGTTCATGATGAGGGCGCACTCATTATTCGCGGTGGCATCAGCTGGGATATCCCATGTGAGCTGAACTGCCTTAGGATTCAGCTGCTTAGCCTTCAGCGTGACTACCTTACCATCGAGGATGAATCTAGTCGCGCCGAGTTTCAGACCTGGCTGCTCCGAGGTGACGATGATGGAGGACGCCTCTTTAATGCGGGCGATGCTCAGCGTGAGACGCTGTTCCTTCTTGTTCGCGGCGAGATCCTTGCTAGCCATGATGCTGATGAGGTTCGGGTCACTGGAGTCACCACCACCCATCACGGAGTCTGCGTAGGAGATGAGCTGTGAAGCTGCCTTCACGAGGTCGACACTGCTACGACGTTCGGCTGGAATATAGGGCTCAGTATTTAACACCCATGCACGTTCCCATGCACCGATGTCATGCTTCGCACCCATGCGGTTTTCGAAGTACATCTTCCAGCGTGGCAGGTAGTAATCCTTAATCAGACCAGACCAGATACGCGCGGAGTAGTCATTAATAGGAGGTCCCCAGATGGTGATGAGACGACGAGCGTTGTTCTCATAGGACTTGCTGCCGCTCTTAGGTATCTTCTTGTCGTATGCCTGTGCGTAGCCGAGCCACTTGTCCAGCCTGTTGCTTGGGTGGTACTTGAGGATGCTGTCGACCATCGTCAGAAGCTTTTCGAACTGGGCTACCTGCGCCTTCGCCTCCTCCATCTTACCAGCCGCAAGATTCTGGTTAATCGCGAAGCTGAGCTGCTGAGCCTTACCACTGCCGTAGAAAGCGGCGAGCTCGATGAGGTCAGTCACGTAGTGGGGGTTCTTATCCATCTGATCAGCAGCGGAGAGGAATGTCTTGATAGCCATCTCATATTCCTTCGTGAAGACGATCATGTAATTGTTCGTACCGCCGTTTGGTCCCATTTGCCAGTTGTAGCGAGGATGATCCTTGAACTGATTCCCGTAGGGGGCATTGTTCTGCATCATCATAGCCCAGAATCGCTCCAGCGTCGCATTACTGCTGCCGTAGCGGTTCTCATTGTAATTCTTCAGCCATGCGGGGACATCAATGGCCTTTTCCTGCCAGCCAGCATCAGAGATGAGTTCGTAAATGACCTCGTTGTTCTCGATGCCTTCGGGAGCTGTGCCGTAGCCGACAAGTTCGCCCTTGTTTGGTGAATTCAGTGCATCCCACACGCCGTTCGCGTAGAAGTTAAGCACACCAGTCTGTCCTACCTTTCCTCCCATATTGGGGACGGTGCTGTAGACCCACTGCTTGTTGAAGTAGCCCTTGTAGCGATCCCAGTTGTACTCACGCTTCCAGAAGTGCTTGTTATAATCTGTCGCGAGGTCGAGGATGAGAAGCTTGTCATCAGGTACATACTTCGTCAGAGCACTGAGTGCTTCAGGAGTCCAGATGTTTGGCTGGTAGCCGAGCATCCAGCCCTGCATGACCCATGTCGCGTCTGGATTTGCGTCCTTGATGGACTTGTAAATCACCTTGCCGTAGTCGTTCAGGAACTGATCACTACCAGCAGGGAAGGGGCTGTCGATTTCGTTAAAGCTGTCGACGAGGTAGTAGTCGCACTTGCCGAACTCCTTTTCCCATTCTTCGACGAACATGGTGCCGATCTTTGCGAAGAGCGGGTTCTCAGGAGTCATCATGAAGGCGTG
This sequence comes from uncultured Akkermansia sp., assembly GCA_964370425.1. Taxonomy (GTDB): domain Bacteria; phylum Verrucomicrobiota; class Verrucomicrobiia; order Verrucomicrobiales; family Akkermansiaceae; genus Akkermansia. Next base: position 21,513 of record CAYJJD010000042.1, read on the forward strand.
GAACGAGCCACCAGCCCACGTCTGCCTCTTGAGCTGTGTGTCGGGGTACACCTTTTTAATGCCTTCAGGGACGAAGCCCGCAAAGCTAGGGCAGATAGGCTTCATGTCCAGAGAGCGCATTTTCTTGAGAATCTCATGCTGGAGCGCGATCTGCTCCTTATGCCAAGCTGGATCAAGAGGTCCGTCAATGCTCATGAGGTTACCCATGCGCATCCAAGGAAGGTGAGCCGGTCCTGCGAAGTAGCCATTAATATCAGCATCAGGAATACCGATGCGCTTGAACACACGCGTCATGATAGCCTCCTGCGCGACGAGAGCGAGGGGCATGTCAAATCCATGGAGTGCCATCCAGTCGATCTCCTTAGACCAGCGTTTCCAGTCCCAGTAGGGCATGGTGTAGCCGTAGGTTACGACGTTGAAATAGTAGTGATGCTTGAAGGGGGACTTCATGCTCATGTTCACATTCGCAGGAAGTTTCTTCGCCTTATCGACATCAAATGTATTCCCAGACCAGCTGTAGAGCCCCCAGCCTTGGGACTTTGCGAGGTCATAGAAACCACGGCAGAGAGCCACACCGGAGCTGCCAGATATGCTCAGTTTTCCGCCTTCGGTCTTCACCACATACTGCTTACCGTCCTTAAGTTCGGGTGTCAGTTTCAGTTCTATAGGCCATTGCGTTTCTTTAGCAAAGCTTTCTATAACCTTACGTGCTGCTTCTGTGTCATCACCCGCTGCTTGCAGTGCAGTGATGAGCGATGCAACTAGAGTTGAAAAAATACGTTTACTCATAAGCTATGCAGTATAGCAAATGAGCATGTAATGTCAAGTTGGAATGTTAGTTTGATACTAAGAGATTATTATTTAAAAAGTTACGATGGTGTGTGGAGATCGGTGCTCATCAGGTGCTGTAAGTATATGATTGCCTCCTAGACCTGTTGTGCTATAATGCGTATCAGATGATGTCTCCTCTTGATATTCTGTTACGTTTCTTCTCAGCTCTGATTGATGTCGCACTGTGGTGGAACGTACTCTGGCTAATTCTTCCCTTCAGGCATTACTATGATGAGCCTCTATATGTGCGCCTCCGAGGTCTAGTGCTCGCGGCGATGCTTGTAGGCGTTCTGAGCATGTATGGGACGCTGGGCACGATGCTGACCATCATCCTAGGCGTAGCCACCTTCATCGTGCTGGTGGGGCACTGCCTGCTGCTTCATGAGCGTAGAGAATACCCTGATAGATAGGGTGCTTACATAGCTCGCGCTCTTTGTATATGTTAAAAGATCTAGTCCGCATCGGGGGACTAGATCTTATTTAAAAACGATGCGCTCTAGGTGTATTAAGGTGCGCAGTTCTTTGGTGTTCTGGGGAATGGGAGCACGTCTCTGATGTTTTGCACACCTGTGACAAACATGAGTAGACGCTCGAAACCAAGCCCAAATCCTGCGTGCGGTACAGATCCATAGCGACGCAGATCCGTGTACCATGAGTATGCTTCCACATCCATGTCAGATTCGCGCATGTTTGCTTCCAGTACCTCTAGTCGTTCTTCGCGCTGGCTACCACCGATGAGCTCACCGACACCGGGGACGAGCACGTCCATGGCAGTGACGGTCTTTCCATCATCATTGCGACGCATGTAGAACGGCTTGATGGTTTTCGGGTAGTTGTAGACGATGACAGGGCACTTGAAGTGCTGCTCGGTTAGGTAGCGCTCGTGCTCTGTCTGTAAGTCCATGCCCCACTCAGGAGCGTATTCAAAGCTGTGTCCTGAAGCTTGCATGATTTCTATAGCCTCTGTGTAGGAGCAGCGGATGAAGGGTGAGCGGCTCACGTGCTCCAGTCGCTCGCGAAGCCCCTTGTCGACAAACTTATTGAAGAACTCAAGATCACCGTCCTCATCGCTCAGCATGGCATCGACGAGATGCTTGACAAAGGCTTCTGCCACGTCCATATCGCCCTCAAGGTCGCAGAATGCTATCTCTGGCTCTATCATCCAGAACTCGGCCGCGTGACGCGTCGTATTACTATTCTCCGCACGGAAGGTGGGGCCGAATGTGTAGATATTCCCCAGTGCGCAGGCGAAGCACTCGCCTTCGAGCTGTCCCGATACGGTGAGGGATGTCGCCTTACCGAAGAAGTCCTTTTCATAACTCTGCTTTGTCTCCTTCAGCGGGTCAAGCGTCGTGACATGGAACATCTCCCCTGCGCCTTCACAGTCAGAGGCGGTGATGATGGGGGTGTGTACCCAGATGAAGCCACGCTCAGCGAAGAATCGATGTACAGCGGCGGCCATGCGCGAGCGCACGCGGAAGACGGCACCGAAGAGGTTTGTGCGTGGGCGCAGATGGGAAATGGAACGCAAGAACTCGGGCGTATGCCCCTTCTTCTGGAGAGGGTAGCTGTCTGTGACTCCACCGAGGAGCTCCAGTGAAGTCGCCTGCATTTCCCATGCTTGCTTACCGGGGCTCGCGACGAGTCGACCGACGATGCGGACGGAAGCACCTGTGCTCATCTCCTTGATTTTCTCATAGCCAGCTATGCCTGCATCAGCGATGACCTGTAGGGAGGCGAGGCAGGAGCCATCATTCATTTCTAGGAAGGCAAAGGCCTTCGAATCGCGGCGTGTGCGCACCCAGCCTTCGAGGACAAACTCGTCCAGCGCGCTCGTGCGGCGTAATAGATCTCTTACAAAGTAGCGTTCCATAATGTTAATGTGTACGCTACTCACTATAGCAATTAGCCTCTGCACTGGCGAGCAGATTTATCAATTAAGCAAGAAAAAAGCACTGGCAGCATCACGCTGTCAGTGCTTCGAAATGGATATACTATGTCAATCAAGGCATGGGGAATGCGGCATTGAACTCAGAGATCTCCGCACGGAGGGTGTCGAGTTCGGCGGCATTCGGCGCTTCTGGATCGGCTGCGAGTATGGTCAAGCAGCGATCGATGTAGACAGCTACCTGCTCCACGTCTGCGATCATCATGCCACGTGTCGTGACTGCGGGTGTGCCGATGCGTATGCCAGATGGCTTGAATGTCGTTCCCTTATCGAAGGGGATGGAGTTCTTATTCACCGTGATACCGACGACATCGAGTATCTTCTGTGCCTGTACACCATTGATTCCCTTCTCACTGACATCCACCATGAAGCAGTGATTATCAGTGCCTCCAGAGACGATGCGGTAGCCGAGCTCTGCGAGCTTCGCGGCCATGGCTGCTGAGTTATCAATAACCTGCTGAGCATACTGCTTGAACTCAGGCTTCAGAGCCTCACCGAGGCAGACTGCCTTCGCTGCGATAGCGTGCATAAGAGGGCCGCCCTGCATCCCAGGGAAGGTAGCAGAGTCAAGCTTCTTCGCCCACTGCTCCTTGCACATGACGATACCACCGCGAGGACCGCGAAGACTCTTGTGCGTCGTCGTGGAGACGAAGTCAGCGAATGGTACGGGGGATGGGTGTACGCCACCAGCGACGAGGCCAGCGATGTGTGCCATGTCGACGAACATGATAGAGCCTACTTCATCACAGATCTCACGCACTCGTGCGAAGTCTATCGTGCGGGAGTAAGCGGACGCTCCGACGAGTATCATCTTAGGCTTCAGTTCGCGTGCGCGCTCAGCCATGGCATCATAGTCGATGGTTTCGCTGTATTGGCGTACACCATAGTGTTCGATCTTGTAGAATGAGCCCGAGAAGTTTGCGAAGAAACCATGTGTCAAGTGACCACCATGGGACAGATCCATAGAAAGGATGGTATCACCGAGTTCCAAGCAAGCGATGTAGACAGACATATTCGCCTGTGAGCCAGAGTGAGCCTGTACGTTCGCGTGATCACAGCCGAAGAGTGCCTTCGCACGGTCTATGGCGAGCTGCTCGACCTTATCCACGACTTCGCAGCCACCGTACCAGCGACGATTTGGGTAACCTTCTGCGTACTTGTTTGTCAGGACAGAGCCCTGAGCCTCCATCACGGCAGGAGAGGTGAAGTTTTCAGAAGCGATGAGCTCGATATTGTTGTTCTGACGCTGGCGCTCTTCTTCGATGAGCTCAGCGATGACAGGATCAGTCACGCTCATGGGTGAACCAGAAGCCTTCGCGAGGCGCGCCATGTGGCGACCACCTTCGAACTCGGTTTCAAGCCATGTGGAGAGTACCCCAGCTACCTGATCCTCGGTTACGGCAGCAGCTGCCATGCAGAGAGTGTTCGAGTCATTATGCTGACGGGAGAGTCCTGCGACTTCTGCTGTAGCGCAGAGTGCGGCACGCACGCCCTTCCAGCGGTTTGCTGCGATGGTCATGCCCTGACCAGACCAGCAGATGAGAACGCCACGATCTACACGTCCATCGACGAGTAGCTTGCAAACAGCGTTCGCGTAGTCAGAGTAGTCACAGCTCTCTTCCGTTGCAGGTCCTAGGTCTACTACTTCGCAGCCCATGGACTCTAGAGCAGCCTTAGCTGCACTCTTCAAACTAACCCCCTTGTGGTCAGAACCAATCGCGATACGTATCTTTTTGCTCATAAGAAAATCATGCGTTAAGTGCTCTGAGCATAGCAGGATTTTCCCAGTTAGGCAAGCTCATTCCTACCTCACTCAAAAAAGATAGATAGCAAGTAAGGGAGCAAGGGCAAAAATTAACCAGCTGGTCGCATATATCGTTTTCGCACTGAGATGCGTACGTAAACGTGAAATAATCTCAAGTACGGCACAGCCGAGAATGAAGGAGAAATAAAGACCTCGCTCGTAGAGCATGCCTGTGTGTGCAGAACTCAGGCAGACGACGAGCAGAAAGATGAGCCCTATCGTGGTAATCATGCCATAGCGCGCACTGAGCACCTTATCCTGAGTCATGATAGACACTCGGGTCAGCTCAAATAAGAAAATCAGCAATGCTAGGTAATAGATAGGCGGGTAATAAAGCGCATCCAGCGGCGACACTGTCACCATGAAGTATAGAGCAGGAGCGACGCAGAGTAGGGAAAAGGCAAAGGAGCGCAACAGCACGCAGACAAACTCCAGTCTCTTGAGTAAAGGAAAGTGCGATAAAATGAAAAAAATCAGAGGCAGCGTGATGAAGGTCATAAAATACACACTGACATAGTAGAAGCAGATCCATAGGAAGGCCATGACCACGCCTAGCGTCACCACGGCGATGAGTCCCATCTGATTCACATAAAAATCACTTGTCGGGAACGAGCGGTTGATGATAGCTCGCCACAGGCGCACGAGCATGATGCTCAGCCACACGGAGATGGCGACGAAGAGAAAGGGCTCTTCTGTCACGACGGGGATATCGAGCAGTACGACATAGCACTGCGCCCACATGAGGGCGAAAATCGCCGCATCAAGCCCAATAAAGCTTAATACGTGCCACTTGGAATGTGTACTTGGCGATGTGTTTTCCATCATGTTTAAGAAAGAGAGACGCACTGTTACGTGCGTCTCTCAGAAAGAATTTATGTAACTAGAATACGATTAATCCTGAGTTTTTTCTGTGGAAGCTGCAGCGTTCTTGGCAGGTGCCTTTTTAGCTGGAGCGGTCTTGGTATCATTCTTCACGACCTTTTTAACAAGGGGTGTGGTAGCTGCGCTGAGGTTAAGCTTGGCTTGTTCCTTCTGGCGCTTGATGAATGCTGTACGGCGGCGGCGTTTTGTTTCTTTACGATGTTGTTGTCCCATCTTGATATATTAGTTGTAGATAATTCCTTTTGATTTATCGGTTGTTAATGTAAGGTTATATATAAGTACATCATATGCATTGCAAAATCAAGAAAAAAGTTCCATATAACTGATTTTGAAATAAATAAAGGAAATCTTAAAAAATGAGCAGTAGCGGATTTTTCGGCTTATTCTTGAGATCAATATTTTACTCGGACTAATTTTGTAAGGTGCCCTTAAGGGCACCTTGCGAAATTAGCAGCTTCATGCTTTGGATGGCAGCTTGA
>CAYJJD010000043.1:0-27292 GCA_964370425.1 uncultured Akkermansia sp.
CCTCAAGCTGCCATCCAAAGCATGAAGCTGCTAATTTCGCAAGGTGCCCTTAAGCCCTGCGGCTGGACTCTTACTGAATAACAAGGGCGCAAGCATAGGCTCGTCTATCCTCGACGCAGCCACCGCATCAAATCAAGTAAGGACGGCAAGCGATATCATCAACAGAGCGACCGAGGATAAGTAGAATCTCGCCCTTCAAAAACTATATAATCAAAGATAAACGCTCGAAAGAGTGAATATTATTTAATGTGTGTACAAGCAAAATTTGAAAATTATTTGTTATAACAATCAAGAAATTACAGTAAGTGATTAGCTGACTCTTAATCAGTTTGTCCGCGGTTCGAGTCCGCGAGGGGGTATTCAATGAAAGCCTTGGAGTTTAACCACCTCAAGGCTTTTTTTGGGGCATCTTTTTTACAAAAAGACACATTTTGTTGTTGCGTGCTATGGGTTGATTGCATAGTATAGATGTGTTACATCTCAATGCTATGACATCTTTGTAAATTTAGTCCGATCAGACCGTGATTTAGGGAAATGAGCGACGCAGTACGACTTTTTCTGCTTTTCTACAAGACGTTATTATACGAGGTTTATAAAAATACACTTATAAAAATGATGAAAATAAATTATTTATGCAATATGTCCTTCTCGCGCGTAGCGCGTTTCTCAGTACTCTGCGCTTGCTTATGCTTCACTCCTCTGTTTGCTGATGAAAGTGATAGGTTGCGAGAAATGTCCATTGAAGATCTTAAAGAGGAGGCAACAGTAGGTGACGCAGAAGCTCAGGTGCACCTGGCTCTCCGCTATTACGAAGGCGAAGGCGTTTCTGCAGATGAAAAAAAAGCCGTGTATTGGTATAGGAAAGCCGCCGAGCAGGGGCATGCGGATGCCCAATATAACTTGGCCTTCTGTTATCTCTCTGGTGAAGGTGCCGCTCGGGATGAAAGAAAAGCCTTCGAATGGTTTAAAAAAGCCGCCGAGCAGGGGCATATGGATGCTCAATACAGCGTGGGGCAGTGCTATAACTCTGGCGACAGCGTCGCCCCAGATGACGAGAAAGCCTTCGAATGGTTTAAAAAAGCCGCCGAGCAGGGGCATATGCGAGCTCAATACGGTGTGGCTGATTGTTATTACATAGGTGCAGGTGTCACCCAAGATTACAAGAAGGCCGTCGTATGGTACGCAAAAGCTGCTGAGCAGGGGCATACTAAAGCTCAAAATACCTTGGGAATCTGTTACTACGAAGGACTAGGCATCGCCAAGGATGACGTGAAAGCCGTCGAATGGTTCAAAAAGTCCGCCGAGTGGGGGAACGCGATGGCTCAGTACAACTTGGCGGCTAGCTATAGTCGCGGCGAAGGTGTAGCCCAGGATCTGAGGAAAGCGGTGTATTGGTACACGAAAGCCGCCGAGCAGGGGAATGCTATGGCTCAGTTTAGCTTGGCGAATAGATATTACAAAGGAGAAGGTGTAGCTCTGGATTACAAGAAAGCAGTGCATTGGTACACGAAGGCCGCCGAGCAGGGAATGGATGATGCCCAACACAACTTAGCGATTCGCTATTACAACGGCGAAGGCGTCAAGAAAGATGTCAAGATAGCCATGAAATACTTCGAAGACGCCGCCGAGCAGGGGCATGCTGCATCTCAGTTTAACTTGGGTATTGGCTATTATAATGGCGAAGGTGTCAAGAAAGACATGAAAAGAGCCATCTATTGGTTAAGGAAAGCTGCGGCACAAGGAGACGAAACGGCAGTGGAGATACTCAAAACTATGCAGGATTAAAAATATGAAAATAAAAATCCTGTTTCAGGGGACCTCTTGCGAAATTAGCAGCTTTGGACTTTGCATGTAGTATGGATGATAATTTACGGCGTTTGGGTGCGCATAGCGAGCTATGTAAGCCCAAAAAGCTGTAAATTCTCGCCAAAATGCAGCAAAAGTCGTGCTGTTTTGTTCATTTTCGAGATCACCATTCTGCACGGACTAATTTCGAAAGGTCCCCATCATGGAGCTTCTCGTGCCATGGTACTCTCTGCAATTCAACTTAGCTTTTAGCTATGCAAATGGTAAAGGAGTCGCGCAAGATGATAAGAAAGCCGTGGCATGGTACATGAAAGCCGCGGAGCAGGGGCTAGCGGCTGCACAATGCAATTTAGCTCTTCTCTATGAAATTGGTAAAGGTGTCGCTCAGGATGCTAAGAAGGCAGTGGCATGGTATACGAAAGCCGCAGAGCAAGGGAATGCCGTTGCGCAATTCAACTTGGGGGCTTGTTATTATCATGGTGAAGGCGTCGAGCGAGATAAGAGAAAGGCTATCTATTGGACAAAGAAAGCTGCGACTCAGGGGTATGCACACGCCAAGGATCAGCTCATAATCATGCAGAAATAGCTGCATTTAGATATCAAAATGAGAGACTAAAAATTTTCAAGTGAAAAAGGGCGTAGCACAACGATATGAAACTGTTTAGACTTGATTATACGATGAATTTAGTTCAGAATGTTCTGTCTATTTTTTTCTACTTATTATTTTCCTTTTCTTCTAATGAAATTCCTGCGACGACATCTTAGCCTAATGCTAGCCTTGCGCTATCTGAATCCTCTCCGTAATGCCTTCTCTGTGATGACTCTCATTTGCTTGCTCGGCGTATCGCTAGGGGTGATGGTGCTCATCGTCGTACTCTCTGTCATGGAGGGGCTTCAGCGTGATATCGCGGATAAGGTGCTTACATTTACGCCTCATTATGTTGTCGAAGCCTCGGATGAGGTGGGGCAGTCTCGCCGTCTTGATGACCTGCATATGGACTGGGAAAGCGCCGTTGAGAAGATTCAGAAGCTCCCCGGTGTCATCTCTGCCTATCCTAAATTAGAAAGCGATGCCTTCATTCAGAGCCCTGTTGCGAGCTCATCCTATCGCTTCCAAGCCGTGCAGCCTGGGAATGAATCTCAGCTCAGCCACCTGCGCCCGCTTCTCGCGCGCGGTAGTTTCGACTTCGGTCTCGGACTCGACCAGCAGTGTGTCGTTTCCAGTAAGCTCGCGAATGCCCTGAAGGTGGACATCGGTGACACCGTGACGCTGAATCCCCTCGGTGGCTTGAATGAGTTTGAGAACGTGTATAAACTCATCGTGCAGCCTCTCCGTACGCATGAGAATCAGAAATTTATGCAGGATGTTTCTACCCTCTTTGAGAAGTCCGAGATGGATGCCCAAGGCTATGTCGTCGAGGCGAATCTGCTTCAGGAGGTCAAGACGCAGATCGAAGAGTTCGCCCCGCAGAACCTTCGCGAGTCCGAGCATCTCTGCCTCAGTACTCTGCATCAGCTCATCTACGCTGTGGAAGCTCTCGGGAATCGCTTCAGCGAAGAGGATAAGAAGCTCTGGGAGGATACAGTCAAGGAACTCAGCGAACTCGACCGCCTTCGCGAAAATGGCGAGGCTATCGACAGCATCAACGAGCTCGCCCTCCCTGTCGACCTTGAGATCATCGGTGTGTACCAAGCCCCAGGTAATCTCCCAGGTCCTGGCCTCTTTCTCCCCCTCTCCATCGCCCAAGATGCTCTGAGCTACTCCGTCGATGGAACAAACCAAGTACAGGCTATAGCCATACGCATGGATGATGCTCATGATAACTCCCATTTGCCCGAGCTCGTCTTCTCCAGCATAGAGGATACGATGCTCACGGATACGGCGCGTTCTTATAACTGGTCTATCATCCCGTGGACGAAGAGTCTAGAGCAGTGGTTTGAACTTATTGAAAATGAGCGTAGGATGATGAATTTTGTTCTTTCGCTTATTTCACTCGTATCTGCCTTCTGCATCATGGCCGTCATGTTCACCATGTCCATGCAGCGCAGGAGAGAAATCGCCGTCATGCAAGCACTGGGTGCTACGCCATGGAAGATCATGCGCATCTTCATCTGGCAGGGGCTTATCATCGGATTCTTCGGTGCTATCCTCGGTATCTTGCTCGCTCTACTCGTCCTGCACTACCGCCTCGACATCCAGTGGGCACTCGCGAGCGTAGGGATGGATCCATTCCCCATGGAGGCGCATGGTATTAAACTGCCTGCGCATTATAATCCAGCTACATTCGTGCAGCAGGGGCTCACCGCCTTCCTCATGGTGCTGATCGCCTCCGTGATCCCCGCCTTCTTCATCGCTCGCCAAGATCCATCTAAGGCTCTCCGCTCGAATTAATCACTCATGTTTTTTATAGAAAGAAATTTCCGTGGTTGATATTTACTGGATAGTAGATCAGAAGAAGCAGGGACCTATCAGTGTCTCTGAGGCTATCTCGCGCATTCAGGCAGGTGATCTCGATGAGAACATCTCCGCATGGCATAGAGGCTGTGCTGACTGGATGCCCTTGCGAGAACTGCCTGCTATGGTGGACTTCTTCCGCCCTCAGAGCGAAGCTCCCGCAGACCCCAAAGCTCCCGCGTCAGTAGAGCCAGCCGAAGATCCTCCTGAAGATATTCCTGATGGCTTCTCAAAAAAAGCCCACATCGAAGAGATTGAGAAAATGGCCGCCGAGCATCTTTCCAGCTTGGAAAAAGGGGAGGGGGATAAAGATGACGCCTCTGATCCCCCTGCGGAGCAAGAGGCTGCCGACGTGCCTATGCCGAAGATGACGCAGCTCTACATGCCGTCACCCGTGCAGCGATTCTTCGCGCGCATCGCTGACTACAGCTTCTACCTGATGCTGTACTTCCTCGTCATCTATCTCTGTAAGGTAAGCTTTAACATGGCGCTCATGCCGAGCAATCCCCTCATATGGCTGCCCACTATCCTGATCGAGGCCGTCTTGATCTACCGTTTCCGTACGACCCTCGGGAAGAAGATCATGGGAGTCTACATCTTCAGTCTTAATCCGAAGGAACGCCTCGGTTTTCTGCGCTCGCTGAGAAGAGCCTTTCTTGTGTTCTTCTTAGGCATGGGGATGATGATCTTTAGCTTTCCGCTACCCTTGACGATTATCGCGATGGGTATATCCTTCTGGAAGCTACGCAAGCGAGGCATCAGCTTATGGGATATGCGTGCTGTGAGTCTACCACTTCAGAAGTCACCACCGCGCATGTTCTCTTACCTCTTTGCTATCGTGTTCACGATGACGAATGTGAATATCGCGAGCTATTGCTTCGATGCCGCATGGCTGCCTGCGTGGGAAAACTACCTGAAAGAGAATCTGGAAGAGCTCAAGGACTATCTGCCTTCCTCCGTCATTGATCAGCTTGCCCCTGATGAAGAACAGGGTGTGAAGCAGCTCTAGGAAACACGCCTCCTCCCCTATTTGACAGCAGATAGGGGTTGCCAGTTTTCGCTGAGCGTGCTATGCTTCTGTACATGAAAATCGCTATTCTTGGAGCAGGGGCACTTGGATGCTACTATGGGGCTATGTTTGCAGAAGCTGGAATGGATGTACGCTTCATCATGCGCTCAGGCTATGAAGCAGCGCGTGAGCACGGCATAGAGATTAATACGAATAAAGAAACCATCCTGCTCAGCGGACCCACCATTTGCAAGAGCTCCGAAGACTGCGGTCCTGTGGATCTCGTTCTCGTCTGCTGGAAGAGCAGCTCGAACAGCCAGCTCGGCACAGCACTAGCCCCACTCCTGCATGAGAATACCGATGTCATGACATTCCAGAACGGCATGGGAAACGCCGAAGCCATCGCTGAGCATGTCCCCGCCCAGAATGTTTTCCTCGGTCTCTGCTTCATTAGCTGCATGATGCAAGAAACAGGAAAGGTACACCACCGTGGGGGGAATGAAGTGCAGCTCGCGCCACTCGTAGCCTCAGATGCAGGCTTCGCACGCGCAGTAGCCTACAGTGAGCAATTCTCCGCGATGAAGGTACGCACGGGAGCGTTCCGCGACATAGAAGAAATCCTTTGGCGTAAGCTCAGCTGGAACATCCCCTTCAACGGTCTCTGCCTCGCCCATGGTGGTATCAGCATCGAGCAGTTATTTGCCATGCCTGAGGAAGTAGAACGCGCCGAGCGCATCATCGCCGAAGTCGTTCAGTGCTCGGTCCTCCGTGGATACCCGCTCGCTGAAGACCTCGTCGAGCAGCAGATGACGCGCACGCGTCCCATGGGCGGCTTCATCCCCAGCAGTGCTATGGACTATATACATGGTCGTCCTATTGAATTTCAGAACATCTGGGGCATCCCCCTCGAAAAAGCCCGCGAAGTCCAGGCTCCCATCCCCGAATGGGAGCGACTTGTCGTCGATATCCTCGCACGCATCAATCCTGCTTAATACATGAAATTACCTGCTCCTAGCCACTTCACCTTCCTGTTACGCGCCCTCGTCGCAGTGCTCATCTGCTTAGCCTTCGGAGCACTCATGCGTCCATGGACGAGCAGCGTGGGTGATAAGCTCACGGAGGAAGGACTGCGGCAGGAACATGTAAAAGTAGAAGGTCGTGACGCACTCAGCCAGCAGATAGGCTTCTTCGCGCTCGGTGGGCTGCGCTCACTCGCGGTCGAGCTCCTACGACTCGATGCGACAGTCGCGTGGTCGAAGAATGACTGGGATGCGCTGGAGAATCGCTACATCCAGATGACGACCCTCCAGCCAAAACGCGAAAAACTCTGGGGCGACGCCTCCTTCGAAATGGCGACAAACGCCGCTGGCTACGCCTCCAGTCGCCGTCACAACGATGAGCACAAGCGCGCTAGCACCATGCGTGACTTCATCGACCGAGGCGAGCGATTCCTGCTCGACGGTATCAAGAATAACCCTGATAGCCCCTTCCTCCACGCGAAGCTCGGCGAGCTCTACAGCAATCTCTTCCGCCGTCCTCAGTTCAACAAGGCAGTCGATGCGCTGAAAAAATCCGTCGCCCTCGGCGCGACAGGCCTACAGGAGCGTCAGCTATTTTACAATCTCTGCCGCATACGCGGTCGCGAGAAAGAAGCATGGGACTACGGTAGAGAACTCTACATGCGCGAGTCCGAGTCTGGACACCGCGTCCCCTCCGTACTCTGCCTCCTCTTCGTCCTCCAGCGTAAGATAGAAGTCCCCGCGGACGAACGCCTGAGTGCGGTACAACTCTTTGGCTCAGAGAAACGTGCCCTACGCATCCTGCGTCACTATAGGAGAAATCAGCTGAGTCTCCCCGTCACAGGCGTATCAGAATATCTCAAAGAGCACCAGTCACAGGCTCAGCCTGCACCTTAATGCACCGCCACACGCTGCTCATAGGACTCGATACGCCCCTTTCGCACACACTGCTCCACCCATGAGATAAGAGCCGCGATATCTGCACGCGATTCCAGAGAGGGAAGCTTAAGCCGACGATGAGAAGCCATCGTGCTATCACGCTGCGGTATATTCTCCAGAAGCTGCTGGATCTCCGCTGTGCTCGCGCGGAAAATAGCATCCGCCCCCAGCCCATCTTCCAGCTCAGCTGGGTCGATGATATAGAGATGCAGCCCCACACCATACTGACTGGCTAGTCCCTGCATCTGCTCCTCCATCTCATCGGGGATATCCCCCCAGAGCATCAGCTCCACCTGATGCGCCCATGCCCCACAGGACAGAGCGCGGAACAGCGCACGGCGGCAGTCATCCTCGGAATCAGCCAGAGCCACACACACCGCGCGCAGCGACACCACGTCTAGCACATCCAGTGCCGCACAGTCGCCTAGACTATCTTCGAGCACATACGCGTCCTGTTCATCCTTACAGCCAGCAGGCCACTGCACCGCCACAAGATCGGGGTAGCTCCACGACTCCTCCTCATCCACAGGGTAGACGAAGACACCGAGACCCGCCGTATCATAACGACGCACTGAGAGCGCGAGAGCCTTGTAATACGGACTATCCGCCTCCATGCTCTGCTCGGGCTCGAACATACGCTGTAGCGATGGCGTCTCCCCCTCGGGGCGCAGGTAATAGCCCTGACCATTCTCCACGCGCGCTAGGCAAGAATCGGCATCCAGTGCGAGGAAGGAAAACTGCGAGCGTAGCGACTGATCACTATAGGCATCACCTAGCACAGCACGCACGCGTGCGATGAGCTCCTTCCCCTTAATCGCCTCATGGGCGTGAGGAGAGAGCAGGTCGGGGAGAATTTCCTTTAATTTATCGCGCAGTCTCATTCCGACACGAGCATACAGGCTGGGCGGAGGATTAGCAAGGCAATAAAATATAGATAATCGTCACCTTTTTTCCTTTGATAATCACACATTAGGTGCTAAACTACGGGATCATGAAAATTCTTGCCGCTACAGACCTATCAGAAGATACGAAGCCCGTCTTAGAATTCGCCGCTGATCTGGCACGCAAATGTCAGAGCAAGATGTACGTCCTGCATCTACTCCCCGCCCAGCTGCTAGAATCCACAGGAAACATGTTCGGAGAAGACAGCCTCTCCACAGTCCCGCATATCAACACGCTCGAAAGCCTCGAAATGGAAAACTCCCTGCTTGAAATCGCCGATAAGCGTACCAAGGAACTCTCCGAGGAGGTAAGCCAGCAGTGGGGCATCCCCATTTATGGAAAGGCCGAGATGTCCGCCGATGTCGTGCAGAGCATCCTAGACTTCTGCGACAGACATCAGGTCGACATGTTCGTCGTCGGGAATCGCCACCACAGTCTGCTCAGCTCACTCATCCTCGGCGGTACACCAGAAAAACTTATGCGTGAGACGCGCATCCCCATGGCCATCGTACCCTGCGACCTTGACCCTGCATGAGTACCGTCTTATTCTTTGGCGATGTCGTAGGAGAGCCAGGGCGAAAAGCCCTACAGCGCGCTCTACCTGAACTTAGGGAGGAGTACTCTGCCGACATCGTCATCGTGAATGGAGAGAATGCCGCGGGAGGCCGCGGCATCACGCCAAAAATAGCCCAGCAGTTCCTCAGCTGGGGCATAGATGTCATCACCCTAGGTGACCACGTCTGGGATCAGTCAGAGCTCGCCCCATGGCTGCGGAATACCACGCGCGTGCTGCGCCCCTGCAATCTCCAAGAAGGAAGTCCAGGGCAGGGCTACACACTCATCGAGCATCCGAAGGGGAAGATCGGAGTCATCAGCCTCCAAGGCCGCACCTTCATGCGTCCCAGTGCAGAAAACCCCTTCACGAAGGTACTCCCCATTTGCCGGATGCTCAGTGAGCAGGGCTGTGGCATCCAGATCGTCGATTTTCATGCCGAAGCCACCAGTGAGAAAGTAGCTATGGGTTTCCACCTTGATGGTAAAATTACTGCCGTCATCGGCACTCATACCCACGTGCAGACAAATGACGCGCGCCTCCTCCCTGACGGCACTGCATACTTGACGGATGTTGGCATGTGCGGTACGCTTAATGGCGTGATAGGTCGCGAGGCCACAGCTGTGGTCAGCAGCATGGTCAGCGCCATCCCCGGGAAACTCCCCGTCGGCGGCTGGCCTGTGCAGATCTGCGGAGTCGCCGTCGAGATAGACTGGCAGGCAGGAGATGCCCTCTCTATCACGTCCTTTAGTCGAGTGTACGAAAAAACATGAACCAAGATCGCTTTGGCGGCATAAGCCGCCTGTACGGAATCACAGATGCAGAGAAAATATCCCACTCCCATGTCGCCATCGTCGGCATAGGTGGCGTAGGCTCATGGGTAGCAGAATCCATCGCCCGCACAGGCGTGGGGAAAATCACCCTCATGGACCTCGATGACCTCTGCGTCACTAACACGAACAGGCAGATCCACGCACTCGATCCCTGCTACGGTCAGCTCAAAGTATCAGCCATGGCAGCGCGCTTACGGGCGATTAACCCCGATGTGGAAATCATCGAGCTCATCAGCTTCTACAGTGAGAAAAAAGCAGAAGAACTCTTCAGCCTCGCCCCCGATGTCATCGTCGACGCAATCGATAGCATGAAAGCAAAAGCCCACCTCATCGCCAGCTGCTACGAGAGAAAAGTCCCCCTCGTTACCTGCGGGGGAGCTGGAGGACGCATCGATGCCTCCCAAGTAAAACTAGCCGACCTCGCCCACACCTATGGCGACTCCCTATTAAGCTCACTCAGGAAGCAGCTACGCCAGAACTATCACATGCCCTTGCAAGACAAAAGCGACGCGGTACACATCCCCTGCGCCTTCTCCGCAGAAAAGCCACGCTATCCCCAGTGCGACGGCAGCGTGGGCGCGAGAAAAGAAGAAGGCCAGCGCGGTGGCATAGGCTGCGCCAGTGGATTCGGCTCAGCTACCCACGTCACCGCCTGCTTCGGCATGATGATGAGCAGTGCCGTGATCGCAAAAATAGTAGAAGCTTAGAGCGCGGTGGGTTACTTAAAAGTACAGCTGGTCAATGAATTGCATCTTGTGTGAGCCGTAGAACTTTAAGTTCCGTAGCTCTTCTCGCAGCTCGTGAAGTTTCTCAGCGTACGAGACTACGGCGTTCCCATCATCAGGGGTATCCATAAAATACTGGGCTAAGGCAGGATCAGCTTTTTGGAAAATAAGGATAAGCTCGTTATAAACGGGTAAGAGATCATGAAGCGGCTTCCATGCCTCGTCAGCTGAGCCTTTGTCACGAATCCCTTCATAAAGAGCGACTATGCTAGCGAGTCCTTCCATGACTCGCTGGGCACGTATACGGAGCTCTTCTGGGCTGCTATTGATGGGCTTACCCTCAGAATCAATCTGAGGTTTGAAATAATTAAAGAGCGAAGAAAGCTGCACGCCCTCGTCTGCGAACATCTCCTTGAGTTGCTTGTCCGTGAGGATATTACGCGAGAAAAATACCCCCATCAGTTTCGTATCAATACGCAGCGTATGCAGGGTCTCATCCATGCTGCGGCGCAGGAAGTATCGGGCATGTGAGGAGATGCTACCCTTTTTTTCCAGCTCGTACTGAAGGTTCGGAAGAATGCTCGCAGGCAGGGGGATAAGCTTTGCTAGCGCGATGAGCTCTTCTAGTTGCGCGCTGTCTAGCCCCTTGTAGTTATTCGCCTTTTCCATGATGAGCTGCATGAGGCGGAGTCGCTTCATGCCTGTTCTCATCTCCTCCAGCTCCTCGGGGCTCAGCTTCGCGACTTCCTCCTGTGTCAGTGGAGCTGCTATGCCGAGATCCTTAGCTTCCTCCCATTCTGATGTATACTCAGGGCGAGGGGCGGGGAGCGGAGGGAATCCTGCTAGAGCTTTTTCATCCGAGCTCTTTGCGTCAGCTTGATCGGCGAGAACAGAGGCTGACGCTAATGCGATAGAAAGGGTATACAGCAGGGTGTGAGGATGCTTCATCCCTAGAGCTTATCAAGAAAACTCGCCCATGTAAAACTTCTTTTTACCACGACGAATGATCATGACAGAAGATTCAATGGCCTGTGAGCGTTCGACGAGATGCTGTGGGTCTTTCACCTGCTCACCATTCAGGGATATAGCCCCCTGCATGATGAACTCACGCGCTTCACGCTTCGAGCTGCATACCTTTGAGTTGACGAGCACGTCGATGAGAGCACCCTCTTCGAGCTTGATCTGTGGGACATTCTTCATGCCTGACTTGATGTCCTGTAAGCTGAGGCTACGGTAATCGCCTGCGAAGAGCTTTTCGCTGATTTCGACGGCTCTATCGTATTCATCAGCTCCGTGTAGATCTGCGATGATCTCGCGTGCGAGTGCCTTCTGCGCGATGCGCTTTTCTGGCTGTGGGGTGTGCTCGGCCTCGATCGCATTAATGGCATCAGGGCTGAGGAAGGTGAGCTTCTTTAGGTACGAGATGACCTCAGAGTCTTCGGAGTTCAGGAGGAATTGGTAGAGTTCGTAAGGGGACGTGCGGTTCTTGTCGAGCCACAGGGCGTTCCCCTCGCTCTTACCGAACTTGTTACCCTGTGAGTCGGTGATGAGAGGCATGGTGAAACCGTAGACGGAATCCCCCGTCGTCTTGCGGACGAGTTCGATACCAGTTGTGATGTTTCCCCATTGGTCACTGCCTGCTACCTGCAAGTCTACGCCACGGTTTTCGTGGAGATACTTGAAGTCGATGGCCTGAATCATCATATAGGAGAACTCAGCATAGGAAATGCCTGTTTCCATCTGGCGGCGGACGTGATCCTTGCCCAGCATGTAGCCTACATTGATGTATTTTCCGTAATCGCGGAAGTAATCTATCACATTCAGACTGCTGATCCAGTCGTAGTTATTCACCACTTCGAAGTCGAAGAGACGCTCGACTTGAGCTTTCAGTGCCTTGTAGTTGCTCTGCACCACTTCACGCTGCTGAAGCTCTCTCTCTACAGTGCCGCGAGGGTCTCCGATGAGACCAGTAGCTAAGCCCACAAGGAGGATAGGGGTGTGACCTGCGGCCTTCAGACGGCGCGTGATGAGGAAGCTAGAATAGTGACCAAGATGAAGGCTATCAGCGGTGGGGTCAGTACCTATATAGAAGGTGAGACCGCCAGCGTTGAGCTTATCCACAAGTTCTGGACTGGAGATTTGGTTCACCAGTCCGCGCCATTCGAGTTCTTCGTAAAGTGTCATGTTAATTATAGATCTGTGATAATCGCGAGCAATGTATCACTTTTTCCCTGTAGAGTCAAGGGCATCTTGCTTTGCGAGCAGTTTGGATCATCATTGACGGCGTCTTCTCATCATCAGTGCCGCGAGTGCGAGTAGGCTCAGTGTGGTGGAGCTGGGCTCAGGAATGGGCATATTGTTTAGAAAGAGAACTCGCAAACCGCCGTCACCAGGGTCTACGATCTCGTAGTCTATGTGCTGGGTCAGTAAATTACCTCCTAATGTGAACTCAAGCGTGTAATCAGAGCTGTACTTGTCTGCTATATGATAGCCACTGCCATCGCTGAGGATGAGATCGAAGTAGTCCAGACCAGACGCGGAGTCTATCTCTAGACGCACGATATCAAAATCAAGCGTGGCATCGGGTGCGAGGATGATCTGTTCTTTTGCATTGATCTCGTGCATGTCTGCACCTTGGTACAGCAGCGTATTCACTGTGATGCTGGCATCATCTGCGATATGGAGCATATTGTCGAGGTGGACGGTGTCGCCGAGGACGACTGCGCCGCTCGCGATATGGGTTTCTCCTTGGATGTGGAGGCTACCAGTTTTCGTACCTGCTGTATTGATCCCCTTTGTGAGAGTCCCTCCGGTAAGCTCAATGCTGCCGCTGTTCGAGATGCTTGTCGCACCATTGAGGTTTTCTGCGGCAGAGTTGACAGTGCCGTTTGAGTGAATATTCAGCGTACCACCTTTGAAGTCGGCTGTCGTTGTGATTTTCTCACCATCTGGATCGTGCGTGTAAGAGCCTAGGATGAGCCCACCATTGGCGACCTCGACATTCATATTACGTATCTCCGCGTTCAGTTCGACATCGTATTGCTGTGATGAGCTGGAGTCGATGATGAGTTTACTCGTATTATCCGATTCGATGCTATCGTCTATGGTGATTTTTTTATCATTATAGGCACTGAGAGTGATGGTACTATTAGTCGAGTAAATAGCATTGTAATCTCGCGTTCCTCCTGTCACATTGCCCAGGCTGTCCCATGTCCCCCCGACGATTTCCATATTATCGCGCATTAATACATCACTGCTTTTTGCTTGGATAAAGATGGCGTCGGATAGGTCGATGAAGAAGCCTCCGCCGCGTGCCTCATGGGCTGTCGAATCCGTGGCCGCGATGTTTCCCACGATGTGCGAGTCTTCGATATAGATGTCGCTTGCGCCGCTTTGGTTCACGATGTAGAATCCGCCGCCGTAGGCATCTGCACTTTCAGAGCGGCTGACATTTTCCGTGATATTTCCTTTAATACTAGGCGTGCCGATAGATCTGCCATACTCATCTGTAGCTGCGAAGGTGACCCCATTTAAAGCGACGGCACCGCCCTGCGATGTGCTGATTTCGGTGTCTCCTTCTTTCGCGTGGGTGAGGTTTCCATGGAAGCTTGCGTGAATGTTGCCTATGGTGCCTCGGTATACGCGAATAGCTCCACCAGCAGATCCTCCCGTCGTGCCGCCTTCTTTGTGTGCAGCCGTGGCGATGTTATATGTGAAGCTGCCTCCTATATTGCCTATCGTACCATTCTCCCCGACGTAGATAGCTCCTCCGTATTCGGCTGTGTTTCCCGTGAAGTTTCCATACACGTTACCGACTGTACCTGTGCTGATCGTGCCTCCTACATTCAGAGCTCCGCCACGGGCGTAGATGCGGTGATTGTCTTCTGGTACGGCTAAAATAGCATGGTTGTAAGTGAAGTCGGCGTAGAGGTCTCCCATCCTGCCATTATCTCCGACGAATATAGCCCCACCGTCGCCATCTGTGCCATCATTGCTCGACGTGTCGTTGTAGAAGTGGAGGCGGTTGTTCTCATCATAGCCTTCAAACTCAAGATTCGCTCCACCTGCGATGTAAAATACTGAGCCCCCCTCGTGGGTGTTAGCGCTACCATCGACGGTGTCTTCGAAGTTTCTAAATTCGCTGATATTTTTTACGGTGATTGTCGTAGCAGTCGTGTTTTTCAGAAATTGGAAGCCGTGGTGACCATTGCCATTAACGATGGTGCTGCCGTCATCTTCTCCTTCGATGAGTATACTGGAAGATACGCGACCGCTGTACACGTCGTAGTCGCCTGCCAGTGTCGTGCTGTCAGTCCTATAGTCATAGTGATCCTTGGTGTTAGTAGCGTAGGCACTCGCTAGCTGTGTGCTGATGATCGCTGTGTAGAGGATGTAGCGATGGATGGATGATTTTACTTTCATGGTTCAGAGTATGGATGTAAGAAATATAAACAGCAGCTTTTTTATAATTTATAATTACCACTTATTACTTTCAAGGAAATAATACAATTGTTATTTTCTTATTGTTATTTAAGTATTCTTTTCTGTGTTTTTGTTAGTTTATGCTTGACTTGTTATGTCGTTAAATGGTATATTATTATGCGTATTGTTTGATAATAGTCTTTTTAGTATAAAATATAATCGTATGAAATCTATCTATAATGTCGCACTCATAGGCTGTGGACGAATGGGTCACGCTCATATTCAAGAAATCTATTCAAAGAAGAATGTGCATTTTCGCTATGTGTGCGATAGGGATCTCGCCCGTGCTGCCGATTTCCAGAAACGCTACCAAGTAGATAAAATTACGGATGATTATAGGGACTGTTTGAATGACGAGGAGGTGGATATTGTCATCATCGCCACACTACCTGCAACGCATATGGAAATCCTGAAAGCCTGTGTGGCGAGTAAGAAGCATGTCCTGTGTGAGAAGCCTATAGGCGATACGAAGGAGTCGGCGGTAGAGTTCGAACAACTTGTCGCTGCGAATCCCGACGTGAAGATTCTAGTCGGGCATATCCTGCGTCACAATGCCTCCTATCAGCGTATGGCTGAGATGATCCAAGGCGGCGCTATAGGCTCACCCATTACCTTCCGCATGGTGCAGAATCATCATTCTATTGACTGGGATAGATGTCTGGGTATACTGAATGATGTGTCGCCGCTGGTAGACTGTGGCGTGCATTATGTGGATGTCTTGCACTGGTTCACGGGGGCGAAAGTGGTGAACATGCAGGCGATGGGCATACGATCAGAACAGGCGGTCGCAGCAGGGCAGTATAATCATGGTATCATCATGATGCAGCTATCAGATGGCTCGGCTGGTTATTATGAAGCTGGCTTTAGCAATACGATTTCGTCACGTGATATTAAGGAGTTTTCTGGACCGAAGGGGAGAATAAGCCTCACCCGACAAAGAGATAGATCCTCCCATCAGGAAGAGGGCGATCTGATCGAGTATTATAAATACCCAGAGAAGGAGTATCAGATGATTAATGTCTCTAGTAACTGGAAATCCACAGACGTTCAGTTCGCCCACCTCATTAAGATGATAGAGGAGGGGATAGAAGCGACACCCACGGTGCCCGATATGCTCTATGCTTTTAAAACGATGATGGAGGCAGATGAGATGGCGAGGGTGAGTATCGCTGAATTTTAAGAATATGTGGGGTGTTTTTTTATTTTATAATCTATGAGTTAGCTGTTGTTATGCTTTGATTTTTGTGTTTTAAGTTTGACTTGTCTTGTGCGCTATGTTAGGTTGAAAACAGTACGTAGCTGTATACCGTTGTAGAAATATTGGTTTTTGTATGGGTGTATTGCTACCAAAAGAAACTAATATATATTATGCAAAGACGTGATTTTGTTAAAAACATGGTCGGCTTCGCCGGTCTCTCTATACTCCCCAGCTCCGTGCTGGGACGTGAAGGTAAAATCCCCCCTAGCGGTCAGCTTACGAAAGGTATCATCGGTGTAGGCTCTATGGGGCGTGGCCATTTCGGCTATGATGGAACTCGCCTCGTCGCTCTATGCGATGTGGATGCGAACCACCTCGACGCTGGTGCTAAGATGGCGGGCGGGAATGTGAAGTGCTACCGCGATTATCGCGAGCTCATCCACGACCCCGATGTCGATATCGTCCATATTGCCACGCCTCCACACTGGCATGGTATCATGGCGGTAGAAGCTGCGATGGCAGGGAAGGACATCTTCCTCGAAAAGCCGATGACGCGCACCATAGGTGAGGGTAAGCGCGTGATGGAAGCGGTGAAGCAGTACGGTAATATCCTACGCCTGAACACATGGTTCCGCTTCACGGATAACTTCTATGGCATGAATACCACCGTGCCTAAGATTAAAAAACTAGTCGATAGCGGCATGCTAGGCTGGCCGCTCCGTGTGGTGGTGAGCAAGCACACAGGCTTCGACTGGAAGTTCTACTGGACAGGGAAGGAGACACTCGAAACCATGCCTGTGCCGAAGCATCTCGACTATGACATGTGGCTCGGACCTGCACCTTATAAGCCATACAACCCGCACCGCGTCCATGGCACATTCCGTGGTTACTGGGACTACGATGGTGGCGGTCTAGGCGATATGGGTCAGCATTATCTTGATCCTGTGCAGTACCTGTTAGGAAAAGACGACACGTCACCGGTTTCTGTAGAAATCGACGCTCCCCAGCAGCACTTCGATGCGATAGGTACATGGCGTAAGATTGTCTTCAAGTACGAGGACGGATGTGAAATCGTCCTTTACGGTGAAGACCATGGTGCAGAAGATAAGGCTTACATCGAAGGTCCGAATGGACGCGTGTTCCCGAACTTCAAGTGCGACATCCCGAACTGGGAGAAGAAGCTCGCCGAGTACCCCGACGTCGATCCGCAGTATGAGTCCTTTGTCGATTGTATTCAGTCGCGCAATCGCTTCGCCCTGAATGAGGCGAATGGTTTCCGCTCATCGACCATTGTGAACATGGCACTCGTAGCCCTGCGCCTCGGTCGTGATCTGAAGTTTGACCCAGTGAAGCTGGAGTTCATCGGAGATGATGCGGCGAATAGATTGATAGACCAGCCCATGCGTGGACCTTGGACTATCTAGTATAGAAATTAAAAGTTAAATTTTTTAAAAAAAGTATCAGAAAATATATTATGAGAAAAACATTCTTTCTCGCTTTGGCAGCCAGTATGAGTACCAGTCTTCTAGCCCAAGTCCCAGCCCCAGCGAATCGCACGGCAAAAACCATCGTTGCCGACTCACTCGCAGCCCTTCCTGCGCAGAATCAGAAGGATTTTAACGCCATCATGGAAGGTCTCGTTCAGACCAAGGGGGAGGGCGTGGCTCTCCTCGCCGATATGTGCAGCTCGGTGAATGTCCCTAGCGTGAACTACGCGCTCTCGGGACTCGCGAGCTACGTGGCACAGGAGGGACGCGAAGAGGCTCGCGTCATCTTCGTCAACAGTCTCTTCGATGAGATTCAGGAGGCGAAGGACGTAGAGGTGAAGAAGTTCTATATCCGACTCCTTGGCATCTGCGCACGTGATGAAATGGTGGACAAGATCGCCCCTCTCATGGGCAATGAGCAGCTCCGTGAGACTGCCGCAGACACCCTCATCGACGTGAACACTGCGAAGGCAGATCAGGCTCTGCTCGGTCAGCTCGCCCAGTGTGACAAGGAGCTCGCCGCCCATATCATCGGGCAGGCTCAGATCATGGGGCAAGAGTCCGAGCTCATCGCGTGGTACAAGGACGCAGACGAGGATACGAAGAAAACTATCCTTTACGCCCTCGCCCAGACAGGATCTCAGGCATCTATAGATCTGCTCCTAGCCGAAGCGAAGGCTGCGAAGTACACCTTCGATAAGCGAAGTGCTGTCGATAGGCTCTGCATGCTTCTGACCCGACTTGCGAGCACAGATGCTCCCTTAGTTATGAAGACGGCGAAGCAGCTCTTCGATGAGAGCAAGGCTGTCATGGAAGTGCAGACGATGGTCTCGGCTGTAGAAGTCATGATGCTGGCGAACCTCGCCGAAGCGAAGCCTATGATCGTGAAGCTCGCTCTCGATGAGAATCTCCTCCTGCGCAGCGGCGTGCTGAACCTCCTCACAGGCTGCGCCGATAGGGGCATCTTCGTGGACATCGCGAAGGGCTTAGATAGCGCAAGTGATGCGGCGAAGATCTCCGCCATCGCGTACCTCGGTGACCACTATATAAAGGAAACCGCTGAGTACGTAGAAAAATACATGGACAGCGATCAGCCCGCTCTCGCGAAGGCTGCCATCCTCGCCTCCGCTAAGCTACAGGCCGGTGATGACATCATCGAAGAGATATGCGAAGAGATGATAGAAAGCAAGGACAAGGGCATCATTGACACCGCTAGCAAGGCTCTTTCTTACGTGAAGTACAAGAAGGAAGAGGCGAAGGCCTACGCCGGTGCTCTCTGCGAAGTGGTAGAGAAGGGCAGTCCCTACGCTCAGGTGAAGGCGATAGAGCTCCTCGCAGCACGCGCCGCGACGACGAGCTTTGCCACCGTCGCCGAGAAGCTGGAGAGCCCCGATGCCGCAGTGGCGAAGGCTGCCTTTACGGCACTTGCCACCATAGTAGGACCTGATCATTCTGAGCAGGTTATCACCCTGCTGAAGCAGGCGAAGCCAGAGCAGGTCGGAGCATTGCAAAATGCGCTTTACACCTCACTCTCTGCCGTACCTGCTGAGAAGCGAGCCGCAGTCATCGCAGCCATGATTCCCAGTATGGGTGAGAAGAAGGCTCTCCTCTACATTGTCCTCACGCGCTTGGGCGATGTGAAGACATTCCAGACCATGGCCACAGAATTTAATAACGCGCCAGCGGCAGACAAGGCACAGTATATCCATGCCATGTCCGCATGGAAAGGTCAGCCAGTCTACTCCTATCTCACAGACACCATCAGTGCCTGTGCCGAAGGCGACAAGGTGGGACTCTGGCACACGTACATGACCCATGTCGAGACACAGGACATGACAGGGGAGAACAAGCGACTCTTCGCCTCTAATGTACTGGCGAACTCGCCTGATATGCCTCAGAAGATACGCGCCATCACGGTGATTGGTAACTCGGGCTCCTATCTCGGCATGCTCACCGTCGCCCCTTATATGGACAGCGACAATGCGACCATGAAAGAAGCCGCGTGCCAAGCCGTCATGAAGATCGCGCTTAACAACAAGAGCTATACCGGACCTCAGGTCATCTCCATCCTCGAAAAGTGCAGCGCGACCCTCAAGAACCCCGACGCTGGCTACCAGCGTGAAGCTATCGCTAAACACATAGGCGAGATGCCTGAAGAGAGCGGCTACATTGCCATCTTCAACGGAAAGGATCTCAGCGGCTGGAAAGGTCTCGTCGGAAATCCCCTGACACGTCAGGCGATGAGTTCCGATGAGCTCGCGAAGGCTCAGGCAGAAGCCGACAAGAAGATGAACGCCCACTGGTCGGTGAAGAATGGCAGCATGTACTTCAATGGTCATGGGGACAACATCTGCACCGACAAGCAGTACGGCGACTTTGAAATGCTCGTGGACTGGAAGCTCTATAAGACAGGGAAAGAAGCTGACGCTGGCATCTACCTCCGCGGCACGCCTCAGGTGCAGATCTGGGACATCAGCCGTACGAATGTAGGAGCTCAGGTAGGCTCAGGTGGTCTCTATAATAACCAGAAGAACCCCGCGAAGCCACTCAAGGTCATGGACAATGAACTCGGTGAGTGGAATACATTCTACATCAAGATGCAGGGAGATAAGGTGACCGTTATCATGAATGGCGAAACCGTCGTGGATAATGTCGTTCTGGAGAACTTCTGGAAGCGCGACATTCCCTTATTCGTGAAGGAGCAGATCGAGCTTCAAGCGCATGGCAGCGAAGTCGAATATAAGAATATCTACGTGCGCGAGCTCGCCTCTGAGCAGAAGACGGCGACACTCAGCGATGCAGAGAAGACTGAAGGCTTCAAGCTGCTCTTCGACGGTGTCTCCATGGAGGGCTGGCAGGGGAACACGCAGGCTTATGTAGCCGAAGATGGATGCATCGTCATGTATCCAGAAAAGGGACATGGGAATCTCTACACGGATAAGGAGTACGAGAACTTCGTGCTACGATTCGAGTTCTGGCTTACCCCCGGCGCGAATAATGGCCTAGGTGTACGCACCCCGATGAATGTGGATGCTGCCTACCATGGCATGGAGCTCCAGATTCTAGATAACGAAGCTGACATCTACAAGGCACTGGAAGTATACCAGTACCATGGCTCAGTCTACGGCATCGCTGCGGCGAAGCGCGGATTCCTGAAGCCCACGGGTGAATGGAATGTCCAAGAAGTCATCGCCGATGGGAATAAGATCAAGGTGACGCTGAATGGCGAAGTCATCCTCGAGACAGACATCGCGAAGGTGAGTGAAAATAACACGAAGACACTAGACGGTCAGCCACACCCAGGGCTTCTGAACAAGAAAGGCTTCCTCGGTTTCTTAGGTCACGGCTCGCATGTGAAGTTCAGAAATCTCAGGATTAAAGAACTTTAAGAGCAGATTTAGTGCGCGAGATACCTAGTGGGTGTCTCGCGCATTTTTGCTACGCCAGACATGGCGTAGTCGCCGACGGGGAAATCCCCAATGAGCCGCGATGAATCACAATTTACGACTAAGATCCAGCAATAGAGAAAAGAGCCATCAAAGAGATGACCGAAAGGATATGCGCCATCTAGTACACAGCAGGGCTTGGATAAAACGGTGTGAGGGCATCTCAAATTACGCTAATGTGAACCCGAGGTAGCGAAGTCATTTTTCACCCATGAGTGTATAAGTTACGCTGGTTAAATAATTACACTACACAAAGCCAACTTTATAATCACGTATAGGAAACCGCCGTATGCCATAAATGGCACGTACGGTGCTGTGAGAGGGGGCGAAAGCCCCCTACTTGATCTATCAGTATCTTACTGACTTGCTGCTTTTGCTCTTCATTGAGCTTGCCTGTCGTGCCTAGTCTTGACTCCTACGTCCCTGAGCCCTAGCACTGCGACGCTCACTCTGCTCGTGCGCCGCCGCCGACAGAAGAGCTGCTAGTAGACTCGAATTGAACATGGATTCATCGCCGCCGCTCTCTTAGGAGGGGGGCGGTGATTTTTTCTATAAAAAAAGCCACTGGACAGTATCCAGTGGCTTTTGATTAAGAAGAGTATTCCTGTTGATTAAAAGTTGTCCGCGTTCACTTCGAAGTGACCCTGTGGGTGCAAGCATGCGGGGCAAAGCTTTGGTGCGGCGTCGCCTTCGGCGATGTAACCACAGTTGCGGCACTTCCACTCGACTTCCTCGGTCTTCGCGAAGACGGCATCGTTTTCGATGTTTGCGGCGAGGCGACGGTAGCGTGCTTCGTGGTGGAGCTCTACCTTCGCGACTTCGCGGAATGTTTTTGCGATTTGAGGGAAGCCTTCCGCATCGGCTGTGTCTGCGAATGCTGGGTAGAGGTCATGCCATTCTTCGTACTCACCAGCAGCGGCTGCGAGGAGGCAGTCGCGCGTGTTTGTGAGCACGACGGTGTCGGCCATGGTGGTGATTTCAGCAGAGCCGCCTTGGAGGTACTTGAAGAAGAGCTTCGCGTGCTCCTTTTCATTGTCCGCTGTTTCTTGGAAGATGGCACTGATCTGCACGTAGCCTTCCTTCTTCGCGATGCTAGCGAAGTAGGTGTACTTGTTGCGAGCCATGGATTCGCCTGCGAATGCCTTTAAGAGATTCTTTTCTGTTTCTGTTCCTTTGATGTTCATTGTAATCTTTTGGGGGATTTTTTTATGTTATTTTTGATAGAGCGTAAGCGCTTATCTAGCTAGATGATAATCGCTCTAAATAAAAAAGTCAAGAAATAATTTGTCGAAAGTTTGAATATATTGTGATGTACACGACAACTTTTGCTTGATTTACATGAAAAATCATTTATTATGTTGATATTACTATGAAATACCTCTTGTTGACATTATTTGCTAGTTTTTCTTGTGTATGCGCTGCTGATGACATGAACGCAGCTGTAGCTGATTCAGGCGACTTCGTTAAAGCAGCCCTAGATAAGTACCCTCCACTCTTGCATGATGACGTGCGCCGTGATGCAGAGTTCTTCTTTTTCATTAGGATAGAGGATTATTTAAAAGAGCTCGGAGCAAGTTTAGATGAACCTAGAGAAGAAATACGCAAGGAGCTCAATAAGTACATCAAGACCATGAAGCGCGATCCACGCATCGAGGTGATTGTCTATAATAGGTATCCTAACTCAGGTAATATTCCTGAAGACGTTATTCAGGAATATATTGATAGGAGGACGAAAAATTATGAAGATTATGAGATTAAAGCTCCTTTCTATATTATCACGCGTTGTGATGATACGGTGAAAGTAAATAGTTTTATCTCGAAGGATAAAAATCAAGTGCCGCATACATATATTGTGAGAGGTATTGTTACGGTGGTTGATCATGATGGGCTTGTCCTAGGGGAGGGCGATGAGTTTCTATTGAAATATTGGAGGGATTTTACGATTAAACCGCTCGCCCCTGATAAGTTGAAAAGAAAAATGGATATCTACGCGAAAAAGAAAGCTCAGACAAAGGAGCGTGAAGAGAAACGAGAATCACGTAGAGGCAGTCGACATGGCACTTTTGGTGGTTGAAGGGCGCAAGTCGTGCTAAACTCTTTCTGTTAGATGTTTTTCTGTTGTATGACAAGCGTTTCTACTTCAGGAAAAGGCGGACTAGGATGGGGAGATCTCCTTAGTTTAGTGTGAATGATCATGAAAAGAACGTCTTCTTATAAAAAAATGCTCGCTTTGAAATAGGATGAGATATATAATCATTGGACAAAACATAGTAAGACTTGCATTATGATCACAAAAGAACTCACTATTCTCAATAAACTAGGAATCCATGCTCGCCCTGCTGCCCAATTTGTACGATTAACGACAAAGTATAAATCTGAGGTGACTGTAGAGAAGGATGACGAATTTGTCGATGGGAAGAGTATCATGGGCTTAATGATGCTTGCTGTGGGCTGTGGATCATCTATCAAGGTCAGTGTCGAAGGGGCGGATGAGGTAGAACTCATGGAAGCTATAGAGCAGCTGATTCTTGCTAAGTTCGGCGAGGATTAAAGATATTCCTATTGGGGTATGAATGAGCCATTTGAATACCGTTTAAAGGGAGAGCCTATTTCTCCAGGCATAGCTATGGGTATGATGCGAGTGGAAGCTCGCGGCGGGGCTGCGCCTCGTACGTATGCCATTACTGAGAATCTGATCGATCACGAGTGGGCTCGTCTCGATCAGGCTCTGGAGCACACGGAGTTAGAACTGCATGTTCTGAAGAATCGTGTGGAATCCATGAGCGGTGCGAATGAGGCGGCTATCTTTGATGTACATCTTCTTTTGGTGCGCGATAGGACTCTCATGCAGCGCGTGCAGAACGAGCTGCGTAAGCGCTTACAGAATGTGGAGTCCGTGTACTATGCCGTCGTGCAGAATTACATGGAGGTCATGCGCCAGCTTGATGATCCTTACCTACGCTCCCGCGTCGCCGATATGGATGATGTGATGTGTCGCGTGCTGAGTAATCTGGAGCACGAGAAGCAGATGCAGTTCCCCTCGCAGACTCTTCAAGAAGAGCCTGGTATTCTCGCAGCTTATGATCTCACTCCTAGTGATACGGTGAATATGGCGCGTAACAAGGTGATGGGCTTTGTGACGGAGGTAGGATCGGCTGTGTCGCATACGGCTATTCTGGCGCGATCGCTAGAGCTTCCCGCCATCGCAGCGGTACCTAACTTGGTTATCGAGGCGAAGATAGGTCAGTTCACTATCCTAGATGGTTATAGTGGGACTCTTATATTTAACCCCTGCGAGCGTACGATGGAGTTTTATCGTAACCTTCAGGCTCAGAAGGAGCAGCAGCGCCGCGATCTCGCGCACTATGTGGATGAGCCTGCCATCACGCGTGATGGTCGTCAGCTGCGCATTAGCGCGAATGTGGAGTTCTCCCACGAGTTTGAGGCGATGAAAAATTCTGGTGCTGAGGGGGTAGGCTTATTCCGTACGGAGTTTTTCTTACTCAGCTATGGGAAACTTCCTGATGAGGATGCTCAGTATGAGCATTATAAGAATCTTATCGAGTTTACAGCTCCTCACGAAGTTGTGTTCCGCACGCTCGACTCGGGTGGAGATAAGCTACCCTTTGAGGAGATAGAAGATAAGGAGGAGAATCCTTTCCTAGGCTGGCGAGGTATACGTGTCTCGCTGAGTCGCGCAGATAGTTTCCGTGAGCAGCTGCGCGCCATCTTGCGTGCCTCCGCTCATGGGAAGGCTGCGGTGATGTTCCCTATGGTCTCAGGTCTGTCTGAGCTGCTAGAGGCGAAGACCCATCTAGATGAGTGCCGTGAAGAGCTGCGCGCTGCTGGTATCGCTTATGGTGAAGATCTGCGCGTAGGCGTGATGATCGAGGTGCCTAGTGCTGCGATGATAGCGGATCTGCTCGCGCCTCATGTCGATTTCTTCTCTATAGGTAGTAATGACCTCACGCAGTACACGATAGCCGTAGATCGCGTGAATTATCGTGTCGCTGATATGTTCCGTCCTGCACACCCAGGCGTACTGCGACTGATGCACCAGACGGTGAAGGCTGGTATACCGACTTCTATCTGTGGTGAGACGGGCTCTGATCTGGTGCTTCTTCCTTTGCTTGTCGGCTTAGGGGTGGATTCTATTTCAGCAGGTACGCATGTACTGACGGCACTGCGCTATGCGATTAAGCATTTGAATTATGCGGACTGTTGCGCGCTCGCTGCGCGCGCGTTGCAAGCAGGCGACGCGTCCGAGATACGCAGCATGTCGCGTGAGCTCGCGATGGCGTCTTACCCTAAGTTACTCGATAACTAGGGGACGCTTCTTGCGAAATTCGTCTGAGCAGAATGCCCCCCCCCCCCTCTAAAAATGAGGGGAACAGCGCAGCTTTTGCAGTATTTTAGCGGTAATGTATAGCGTTTTGGGCTTACATAGTTCCTATACGCACCCAAAACGCCGTAAATTATCATCCAATCTGCATGGAACATCCGAAGCTGCTAATTTCGCAGGCTCGTCTTTATCTATGACTGTTATTCGCTCTTATGCTTCCTCTTCGTCGTCGAAGTTCAGCTGGGCGAGTAGTTCCTCAGGCGTTACTTTCACGCTTTCGCGTGTGGCAATTCGCTTGAGTTCCATCGTCGGATAGTTCGCACCGATGATGAGTGCATAGCGTGCTCCTATTTTCTGCGCGCGTTTGATTTGCGGGTTGAACTTCGCAGGTGCTAGCGGCAGGTCGACGCGTACTCCTGTATCGCGTAGCCATGAGGCGAGGGCTAGCATGTCGTTGCGCTTTTCCGCATCATCTAGGATGAGGCAGATGTCGCAGGCGTTTGGCTTGATCGCGGCATCGCGCAGTGCGCGCGCTGCGGGGCATTCCTCGATGAGGTGGGCGATGACAGCATCGCCCATGGCAAAACCTGTGGCCGGCATGTCGATGGCGTCGTTCGAGAGGGTTTTCACGAGGTTATCGTAGCGTCCTCCTCCTGCGATGGCTCGTAAGCTGCGCGCTTGGTCGAAGATTTCAAAGACGAGTCCCGTGTAGTAGGCGAGACCGCGCACGACAGAGAGGTCGAGTTTCACGTATTCTGCCAGTCCGCGTGCTTCGAGTTCGCTGTAGACGATGCTGTAGCGTGGGGAGCAGCCTGAGGGTGGGTTTTCGATGAAGGCGAGGAGCTCGTCACGCTTCAGACCGAATGCGCTGAGTTTCTTCTCGCAGTCTTCTGGCTTGTCACGCTCGAGTTTATCGACGATGGAGAGGAAGTCGGGGATCTGCTCTTCGGCGATGCCTGCGGCTTTCGCGTAGTTGATCCATACTTCGCGGTCGCTGACGCGGACGATGAAGTCAGATGAGGTGAAGCCGAGCTCACGCATGCAGTCGATGGCGAGTGCGATAAGTTCCGCATCTGCGCCTTCTGTGCTTTCTCCTAGGATGTCTGCATTGAACTGGACGAATTCGCGGAGTCTGCCTTTCTGGGGTTTTTCGTAGCGGAAGCAGGAGCCGATTTCAAACCATTTCAGCGGCTTGCTGTACTCGCGCTGGTAGCCCGCTGCGATGCGTCCGAGGGAGGCGGTGAGCTCAGGGCGCAGTGTGACATCGCGCTCTCCTTGGTCGGTGAAGCGGAAGAGCTGGCTGGAGAGTTCGCCACCTGACTTTTTCAGGTACAGTTCTGTGGCTTCGAGGACAGGGGCGTCCCATTCGAGGAAGCTGTAGCGTGAGGCTACTCGTCTCCATACGGAGAATAGGTAGCTGCGGAAGGCGTGTTCCTGTGGTGAAAAGTCGCGGAATCCGGGCAGGGGTGCAAAGCGTGCGTCTGGCATGGTATATATGTGTGATTGAATCAGTAGTTGCGTTGATTATACTGATTTTTTTCTTACTGAAAATCTTTTTGTGTGATTGACAGTCTTTATTCGCACGCGAGTACCATGCAGGTGAAGGGCAGCAGGTAGAGGGATAGCTCTGGCTGTAGTCCTGTGGTGAAGTGCTGCTGGTCGAGGTTCTGCCTGCCGAAGCCGCCGAATCGCTCCTCATCCGAATCGAGTAGGATGCGCCACTTGCCTGCCTTCGGGGCGGGGAGGCGGTAGTTCGGAATGGCTAGTTGTCCGTTCCAGTTGAACACGAAGAGGAGGTCGCCACGCACGAAGGCCATGACTTGGTTTCTCTCGTCGAGTTTCAGCGGATGTGCTGGAGCGCGTAGCAGGATGTGGTGCTGGCAGCTGAGCTGGAGCATGGCCTTGTCGAACTCTCCGAGCTGACCGTAGCGCAGATCAGGGTGATCGACGAGTGACCACTGGCGGCGGCAGTACTGGTAAGAGCCTCCATTGCCCTCGCGCGGGAAGTCTATCCACTCGGGGTGTCCGAATTCGTTCCCCATGAAGTTCAGCCAGC
>CAYJJD010000044.1:0-27215 GCA_964370425.1 uncultured Akkermansia sp.
CTCATTTTAGAGACTAGCTTTCTGCTCGGACTAATTTTGCAAGGTCCCCTTAAGGGCATTTGCGAAACTAGTAGCAAATGTCGTGCTGTTTTGTTCATTTTCGAGATCACCATTCTGCACGGACTAATTTCGCAAATCACCTTAAGGATATGTTTCTGACGGAGTGACGAAAATGAACTAAAAGAGCCCCTCTCGCGTGATGCGAGAGGGGCTCTGCTATGAAGTAATATCCGAGAGAGAGGATTAGAGAACGTTAATGTTGCTGAGGTTGTCCTTGTTGTCGCCTTCTTTGTTGCGACCATTTCCTAGACCATCAGCACCGAGGGAGAAGATATCGAAGTCGGGGTTAATCCCGTTTCCTTCCTTCTTCGAGGTAGACTCTGCTTCACAGCCGAGTGTGTAGCGGAAGGCATTCCCCCATGGGTCGAGTAGGATGTAGCGTGCGCCTTTTCTGTTACCATCGTCTGGTGACTTCATGAGGGGACGCTTGATGACGGGGATGCCAGATGTCGCATCTTTTTCACCGCTCTTGAGGTAGGTGAGCTCACTGATGTAAGTGGAGCGCATCTGATTCGTCTTCTTATTCTTATCAGGCTTACCGTCATTATTCGTATCGCCAGAAAGCATGATGTAGAGCACGTGTCCACTCCATTCGTCACCATTCGCATAGGGGAGCACGCCACCGCTGTCAGCCTTATACGCATCCATCGCACCGACGATGAGTGAGAGGCGTGACTCGGCAGTTTTCTCCATGCCACGAGCGATGAAGTAGTTTCGCGCTGTCCATGCTGCGGCCATGAGGAAGGCCATGATGGTGATGACGATGAGGATTTCTATCAGGGTGAAGCCTTTCTTCACCCTGATAGTGCCGCGCTTTTGAGCATTGATTTTCATGTCTAGCTTAAACGCTCTTGATGATTTCCATCATGGGGAGGAAGATCGCGAGAACGATACCACCTACAACCACTGCGAGGAAGACGATCATGATAGGCTCCAGCATGGATGTCATGGCGGAGACCGCATTGTCCACTTCTTCGTCATAGACATCTGCTACCTTCATGAGCATGTCTGGGAGCTGACCTGTTTCTTCACCGACGTCGACCATGGAGATCATCATAGGAGGGAAGACAGGGCAGGTGCTCATGGGAGAGACGATGGACTCACCTTCACGGACTGCATCATGGGTCTTGCCGATGGAGTCAGCGACGATCATGTTACCAGCCGTGTCACGGGTGATGAGGAGTGCCTGAAGGATAGGGACACCAGAGGCGACGAGTGTTCCGAATGTGCGTGAGAAACGTGCGACGGCACTCACGCGGTTAAGCTTACCGATGAGAGGCACTTTCAGCATGAAGGTGTCATAAGCGAGTGCGCCCTTCGGCGTACGACGCCAGAACTTCAGACCGGTGATGAGGGCTGCGATGCCGAGTATCATGACGAATGCGTTTGGCAAGAAGGGGACGATCGTCGAACTCATCATCTTATCAGAAGCATTGAACACGAACTCAGAGATAGCTGGGAGCTCCACATCACTGCCCTCGAACATGGACTTGAACTTCGGCACGATGACGAGCATGAGGAAGATCAGAATACCCATGGTAATGACGAGAATGATGAGCGGGTAGACCATCGCAGAGGTGATCTTGCCGCGCAGCTTGCTCGCCTTTTCTTGGTATTCAGCCAGGCGGTTGAGCACAACTTCGAGCACACCACCGACTTCACCAGCCTTCACCATGTTGACGAAGAGATTGTTGAAGAGCTTTGGATAGGCAGCGAGACCTTCGGAGAAGGTAGAGCCACCCTGCACGGAGTCAGCGAGACCTTGGATCGTTGCGCGCAGGTTGGGATTCGGCTCCTGCTTCGTGAGCACGGTGAGACCCTGTAGCAGAGGGAGGCCTGCGTTAATGAGGGTGGCAAGCTGGCGCGTGAAGATCATGAGTTCCTTCTGCTTGACAGAAGCACCTGCTTTTCCTTTCCCCTTTGCCTTAGGCCCTTTCTTGCCCTTGACCTTCTTTTCCTGAGGACCGGTAGCCTTGCCCCCCTTTACTTCGCGACAATCGCGAAGGAGGAGACCGAGGCTGCGAACCTGTTCCGCTGCTTCTATCTTGGAATTAGCGGAGACGATGCCCGTTTTTTCGACACCGTTCTGGTCGAGTGCTGTGTATTTAAAGTTCGGCATATGCGTGTATGATTAGTTGGGAGAGTGTTATTTTATGATGATGATAAAGAGTAACAAATTTGCTTCGCTCGGTCAAGTATTAGGTGTACTTGAGTACTTCTTCGATGGTTGTATTACCTTCGAAAATGTTATGGATACCGTCTTCGCGAAGGGTGGACATACCGAGTTCGATCGCTTTTTGCTTGAGAACGATGGATGGCACATTCTGCGTGATCATTTCTTTAATAGGATCAGAGGCGTGGAGAAGCTCATGGAGACCTTTACGCCCCTTGTAGCCTGTGTTTGCGCATTTATCGCAGCGTTCACCTGTGTAGAACTGCTGAGATCCGATGAGGCTAGGATCAATCCCCAGCTGCTGGAGGAGACTCAGTGATGGCTCGTAAGGAATTCTGCAATAAGGGCAAATCGTACGCACAAGTCGCTGAGCGAGGATACCAATCATCGTCGCGGAGAGGAGGAAGGGCTGCACACCCATGTCTACGAAACGCGTCACAGCACCTGCGGCGTCGTTCGTGTGAAGTGTCGAGAGAACCAAGTGACCTGTTAGCGCTGCTTGAATAGCGATCTGGGCTGTGTCTTGGTCTCGAATTTCCCCCACGAGAATGCGGTCAGGGTCTTGACGGAGGAAGGCTCGCAGCACACGTGGGAAGGTCACGCCTATGCCTTCGTTAATAGGTACTTGCACGATGCCGTCGATGTCATATTCGACTGGGTCTTCTGCGGTGAGAACCTTCGCGTCTTCTGTGTTCACCTCACGTAGCGCGGCGTAGAGAGTCGTCGTCTTACCAGAACCTGTAGGACCAGTCACGACGAAGATGCCGTTTGGCTTGTTCACAGTATCAAGGATATATTCGTGAATCTTCGGCGCGAGGTTCAGGTTATTCAGATCAAGGCTGACGCTGTTACGGTCGAGAACACGAAGCACAACAGACTCACCGTACTGAGTAGGTAGGGAGTTAACACGCATGTCGACAGCGAGGTCGTCTACCTTCATCACGATACGACCATCCTGTGGGATACGTCGCTCGGCGATGTTCATCCCTGCCATGACCTTCACACGAGAGATGACGGGGGTGGCTAGGTGGATCGGGGGTGGTGACATTTCGTAGAGCGAGCCGTCCACACGGTAGCGGATCTTGAACTCCTTCTCGAATGGCTCAAGGTGAATGTCGGAAGCTTTTTCCTTAATAGCCTGTATGATGACGAGGTTTACGAACTTAATAACAGGTGCAGCACCTGCTTCGTCGAGACCGTCTTGGCTACCTACGCTCATGTTTCCGAGCTCATTAATAAGGTCGTTCATCGCGGCTTCTGCGCCACCGTAGCATTCCACGATGCGCGCGCGGATCTCATAGTCCGCTGCGACGTGGAGGTAGATGTCGCGATTAGTCGCGATGCGGAGG
Source organism: uncultured Akkermansia sp. (assembly GCA_964370425.1). Taxonomy (GTDB): domain Bacteria; phylum Verrucomicrobiota; class Verrucomicrobiia; order Verrucomicrobiales; family Akkermansiaceae; genus Akkermansia. Next base: position 3,583 of record CAYJJD010000044.1, read on the forward strand.
TCGTCAATAATCTGAGGGTTCAGCGGGTCTTCTACGCAGATGTAGAGACCTTCACCTTCGCGGTATTCGATAGGCAGTGCTCCGAGCATGCGCGCCTGCGCTGCTGGGATCATGTCGAGAATATGCTGCGGTGGGGTGAAGTCGACGAGCGAGATGTACTGCGCGCCTACTTCTGTCGCGATGACATTCCAGAAGTCTTCTGGTGAGCTGATGATACCAAAGTCGATGAGGGTTTCCCATACTTCCTTGCCGCTGTTTCCCATTTCATCAACGATGTCGCGGGAGAGGCTGGTGTCGAGCATGCCACTGTTAATGAAAACCTCGAGTACTGTGTTTGTATCCATAAATGGTAAATTGAACTATAAAAAGGGTGAATATGAAGGGCTAGTTGCTTTAGTGGGCATCACCAGTGGTGACTCGGATGACTTCTTCGGCAGAGAGAAGCCCCGCGAGAACCTTACGAATGCCGTCTTCGCGCAGGGTGCGCATACCGAGCTCACGAGCCTTTCCACGTAGCTGCACGGAGGTGAGGTTGGAGTTAATCAGACCACGTACATCATCGGTGACTTGGAAGATTTCGAAGATACCCATACGACCGCGAGCACCTTTACCGCGGCACTTGTCGCAGCCGATAGGAACCTTAACAGGGCGGTTGATGTCGATTCCCAGCGTGAGAGCCTGCTTCTCGGTGAGATGACCATCACCCTTACAGTTCGCACAGAGGCAGCGGCAGAGACGCTGTGCCATGATGGCGCGTACGGAAGAGGCAATGAGGAAGCGGTCTATACCCATGTCTGCGAGACGTGCGACCGAGGACGGTGCGTCATTCGTATGTAGGGTGGAGAGAACCAAGTGACCTGTCATCGCGGCCTGGATGGCGATACCTGCGGTTTCGCCATCTCGAATTTCACCGATCATGATGATATTAGGCGCCTGACGGAGCATCGCGCGCAGTGCGGCTGCGAATGTCATGCCGATGTCGGTGCGGATCATGACCTGATTAATACCAGCTAATTCGTATTCCACTGGATCTTCCGCCGTGATGATCTTCTTGTCAGGGCGGTTGATGTGGTTAAGACAGGCGTAGAGAGTCGTCGTCTTACCAGAACCCGTAGGACCAGTAACGAGGATCACACCATCAGGAAGGGTGACGAGCTGGTCGAATGTCGCTTCGTCATCAGAAAGGAAGCCGAGCTGGGGCAGACCGAGCGCGAGTGCGGACTTATCCAGAATACGCATGACGACAGACTCACCGTGGTTTGTAGGGACGGTGCTGACACGCAGATCAATGTGACCGCCATTCTTCAGATCTAGTTCGATACGACCATCCTGAGGGACGCGCTTTTCAGCGATGCTCATCGTCGAGCTCATGACCTTTAGACGAGCGACGATAGAGCCGAGTAGCTTCTTCGGGTGGTTTGCCACTTCGACGAGGCGACCATCCACGCGGTAACGCATGCGGACGCGGTCTTCCATAGGCTCAATGTGAATATCAGATGCACGCATGCCGTGCGCTTCATTGAACATATTATCAATGAGTGCCACGATAGGAGCGTCGCCATTCTGGCTCGTTACGTCGATCTCAGGATAGTACTTCAAGAGAGCCTTGTCCATTTCTGCGTCGGAGCAGACGAAGAAGGCGCAGTCACGCCCGATGAACTGTGGTAGGCTATCGAGCATATCCATGTCAAAGGGGTCGACGATCGCGACCTGCATGGAGTAGCCATCATCACCGATGGGGATGAAGCGTACGCGTCGCGCGAGCTCGTCTTTCACCGACTGAATGATGCTCGGATCGACTTCAAACTGGGAGAGCTTCACGTAATCCATACCAGAATGACGTGCGGCAGTTTGAGCGAGATACTCGGCATCAAAGTAGTTGTTCTCAAGGAGATAATCAAGCAGACCTTGAGTAGGGAGCAGTTCGGCGCGAATTTGCTCGACTGTCATCTCGTCAATGGCTTGATCTTCAATCAAGAGTCCTATTAGGTAGTTTTCGTTAGAATACACAGCTAGTAAAATGTTGGATTATGAATAATCGTAGTACGAATAAGTACTCATTACAATGTACAGGAAGACGTGCCCAACGTCAACCATTCTGAGCAAAAAAAGCTATTTCTTTTCGATGATTTCCGTTCCTGACTCGTGGATGGCATCTTTTGGGCAGTTTTTCAGGACAAACCGCTCCCCATTGTGCCGCGCTGGGAAGAGATCATTCATCTGAATCTGGTTGTCTCGGAAGATGATCCCATCGGCAGAGATCGCAAAGATGAGTGGCACTCGATGGCTGAGGAAAAAATTATCCTCGATGAGGATGTTCTGATGATAGGCAACCTTCTGATCCTGCGGCTTCTTCACCTCGGGGTAGATGGAGATGACTCCCTCGGTGAATTGGTAGCCCGACGTGAGGTTCTGGATGAACTTATTCTTCCTGATCGTGATATCGAGGCAGCGTCCGCTTTCATACCAGCCCTGTGCGTCTCCAGCGAGGAGGATGGCAGAGCCGCTCCCCCAGTGGAAGAGATTGTGCTCCACGAGTACCGGCTGTGGGGTGGTGAAGAGGGCTCCGCGTGCGCGATTCCAGCGCACCGTATTATGGGTAAAATGCACCGATGGGTACCAGTCTGCGTTCTCCCAAGCATCGCCCACACCGAGATCCGCAGGGAGATCTTCTTCCAGCAGGACGCGTAGGTGACGCTCGTCGAGTCGCTCGACCGCCTTCACCTTGATTTTCGTCGGATGATTCTCGAGGCTAGGTCCTTTGATGAATTGCAGCGTCTCACCAGCGAGGGCTACCTCAAAGCCCACCGCCTGCCCGTGCATGTAGCGAGAGATGATCTCGCGTGGTCCGCGTTTTTCCACAATGGAAAGGCAGGTGGAGTGTACATTAATCGCGTCATCCATCATGCTCTCGTAATGCGCCTTCTCGACGCGTATCACTCCACGGCAGTTGGAGAAATGTGTGGCATCCGCCCCAGTCGTGTGCATGCGCCCATCGCGTCTCTTGCAGCCGCCTCCGACGATGGTCACGCCTTCGCTACGCTGAGCGAGTAGAGCCATGCCCTGAGAATCGTGGAAGACGACATCAGCTAGGGTGGTCTCGCGGCTACGGTAGATGACCATAGCAGGGTGGGGGCGTGCGTAGCTTCGCAGGATGAGTGTATCGCCCTTCTCTAGTCCGAGTGAGGCGGTGTCCTGATGGAAGAGTACTTCATTTTTATTGACGAGCTCAGCCTTCGGAGTCCAGTGGATATCGCCCGAGTGATGCAGGGGAGCCATGCGGCCGTCAGGCTTGAAGGCTGCGGCGTTATTCACCTGCTCCTGCCACTGGTGTCCCTTGTTAAAGAAGCGCTCATTCTCCACCTTCCAGTCGAATAAGCCCTCCGCTATCTGCACGCGCGTCTTTCCATCCGAATTATCAACGATGCGCGCCTCTGTACTGTAAGCTGTCTTATAGGCGAGGTGGAGATTCTTCACCGTGACGAGTGTGCTGTCCATGATGAGAACGGGCTGCATCTTCCCGTGGAAAATGAAGGTGCTGCCCTGTGCGTCGATGTCGAGATGACGGAAGTCGACCAGAGGCAGGGCTACAGGGTGTATGTCCTGCTGGTCATGATTTGACGTGTAGTAGCTCATTTTCAGTGCGCCTTCGGGGTAGAAGTGGTATTCCCCCTTCGGGATACGTATCTGCGCCGCATTGCCATATTCGCGTGCCTTGTCGAGGACGCGTCGCATGTCGGCGCATGAGTCATGAGTACCTGCGCGCAGTCCTAGCTCCTCCGCCTTGACTATAAGGGGATGGAAGGTGCAGCCTTCATCCTTTGGTGCTTCTTGACCAGCCTTGATATCGGAAATGAGCCAGTCCTTGTTACTCGCGTGGCGAGAGAGAAGGTAGAGCTTTCTCGTATTCGGAGGGATGGGCACACGGAACTCTGCCCCAGCAGCACCTTCCCAGAGTATGGCATTCCCCGACAGGATGCGGAAGGGTGCGCCATCACCAAGAGGGGTTTTTCCTGAGATTTCTAAGGCTTGCGCTGGTATATCTAGCGCGACCATGCGTCGTCCTGACTGGGCAAGCTGCTCTGATGTGATGTTGACATCAGCAAGGAGAGCAGGGCTGAGGATGTATGTCGTTAGAGAAAAAAAAGCGGGGATAACTGATGGCATACTCATGCCTGTTATCCTAGCATATCAGCTATCAGGGTGGCAACAATAAAGGGAGAGAGCCCCCCAAGACTCTCTCCCATCGTTTTCTTGCAACTGAACAGATACTATTGGTCACCTTGCGAAATTAGTCCGATCTTATCTAGAATCTAGAAAACGAACGGAACAGCACGTCTTCTGATGCATTTTGGTGAGAATTTACAGCTTTTTGGGCTTGCATAGCTCGCTATGCGCACCCAAACGCCGTAAATTATCATCCAAAGTGCATGCAAAATCCGTAGCTGCTAATTTTGCAAAGCGACCTATTGCATAGAAACTTTTAATTGTTCGACCCAGTCGCTGATGCGCTTTTCGGTGAGGTCAGACTCATTATCTTCATCGATAGCGAGACCGACGAATTTTCCGTCTACGACTGATTCAGACTCGTCGAACTCGTAGCCTGAAGCGTCTACTTCATTGCCGATGAGTGTAGCGCCTGCTTCTTGCGCTGCTGTGGCGATAGCCATGAGCGAATTGCAGAATGTGTCAGGGTAGCAGGAGGAATCACCTGTGCCGAAGACTGCGACGCGCTTACCTGCGAGAGGAGCTGACTTGAGATCATCGATTACTGATTCCCAGTCGTCCTGCAAATCGCCAGCACCCCATGTGGATGACCCCATGAGAATGAGGTCGTAGTTTTCCAACTCAGAGAGATCATAGCCATCTACGCTATGTACTTCATCAGCAGAGACTCCGAGAGCTTCAGCGATGCTGCTTGCGAGGGATTCGGTATTACCTGTGGTGGAACCGAAGAGAATAGTAGTGTTGCTCATATGTGTGTATATTAATGTGTGGATTGTGATTTGTCAACTATAATTTTAGTCTTAGCTAACTTTTCTTCTGTTCTGAAAGTTTAGTTAGGGCTTATACTGCTGATACCGCTGTGAAGCTATCTTCGCAGGGGCAGCTAGCCATGTTCATGACAGCTGCTCCATTTTCCGAAAGATGCACGAGTGCGTGGTAGCAGTCTTCCGCATCAGCACCCGTGATCGCGGCGATTTGCTCTGCGGTGGCGGCGGTGGCTGTGAGGCTGGACTTTACCTGAGTGAGCAGCTGGAGGAAGACATTTGCCGCGAGCTTACCTGCTTGTACACCAGGCTGGTGGTAGGCATTGATATGCACGAGGCTGGCGTAGAAGCTCACAGCGCGCTCGAAGAGAGCGATGAGCTGACCGAGTGTGTAGGCGGTGACTTCGGGGATGGAGATGGTGACGCTAGCACGACCGTTCTCAGCGAGAGCCTTGCGCGTGCCACGGAGGAAGCCCTGAAGGTAGTCGCTGGAGCTAAATCCAGGTTCAACTTCGATGCCGTCCGCGATGGATTGGCGGACTTCGATGAAGCAGACGAAGAAGTTATGTATACCGTCGCGCAGCTGCTGCACGTAGGCGTGCTGGTCGGTAGATCCCTTGTTCCCATAGACGGAGAGACCTTGGTAGACAGGCACGCCGTCGAGGTCGAGCTCCTTACCGATGGATTCCATGATGAGCTGCTGGAGGTACTTTGAGAAGAGCACGAGGCTGTCCTTGTAAGGGAGGACGACCATGTCCTTGAGTCCCTTGCCTTCGCCAGCCTTGAACCAAGAGAGCGCGAGCTTCATCGCCGCATTAGAGGCGGTATCCTTGCTGCGGGTCTTCGCATCCATGTCGGCCGCGCCCTTGAGGAATTGGTCGATGTTCACACCCTGAAGAGCGGCTGGGATGAGGCCGACGACAGAGGTTTCTGACGTGCGTCCACCGACCCAGTCTTCCATGGGGAAGCGCTTCATCCACTCTTCCTTAATCGCGACTTCATCCAGTGTCGAGCCTATGCCTGTCACGGCGATGGTCTGAGCTGCGAAGTCGACGCTATTCTTGCGATAGAAGTTCTGCGCGTAGACCATGCCATTGCGCGTCTCTGGTGTGCCACCACTCTTCGAGATAACGACATTAAGCGTTTCATCAAGGGGGAGTGTGTTGAGTACCTTGAGCATGCCGTCAGGGTCTGTGTTGTCAAGGAAGGCGAGCTTCAGGCCGTTGTTTGGAAGTGCGTCAGCGACGAGCTCTGGCCCGAGGGCTGAACCACCGATGCCGATGACGAGGCAGGTGCTGTACTTCTTCCCCTGTGGGGTGCGTATCGTACCACTGAGGATGTCAGCGGCGAATGTCTTCAGTGCGGCGAGTGGCTCGTCTATCTTTGCCTTCAGTTCTGCTGTGGGCGCGAGATCGCTGTTACGCAGCCAGTAGTGACCTACCATGCGGTTTTCATCAGGATTGGCGATCGCGCCTGCTTCGAGGGCGTCTATTTCCTGATAAGCACGCTGGATGCGGTCTTCCATGCTGCTGAGAAAATCTGTGTCGAGAGGGAGCTTGGAAAAGTCAAGCGATATCCCCATCTCAGGGTAACGAACGAGCTGCTGTGCATAGTCTTTCATACGTGGGCGGGATTATAGGTGAGAGACTCCGCTTTAGCAATACATTTTCTTATAATCATGCGTCAATTTTCAGATGAATCCATAGAATGAGTAATTAGATCTAGATATTCATTCTGATTGAAGCAGTTTCGCAAGGTTTCTGAACTATGAAAAAACAGCCTCATCCTCAGATGAAGCTGGTTTTTCGTAGCTGTCATTGCAAGGGGTTACCCTCTGCAAGATGGCGATCACTATGGTTTTGCGACCCAGATATGGGCATCGCTGTCGTACTGAGGCCACTGAAGTCCGCTGCTGGGGAAGCCTGCTTCGTTTAGTAGCTTACTGGTATCGGCAGCTGTAGGGTTAGAAAGGTCAGTGCGGAAGATCTGGAGATTGCCTGCTCCCTTTGCACCATCGGTGACATCTTCAATGAGGAGAGCGAAGCCAAACTGCCCACCAGGGACTTCAGAGATGAAAATCTCGATGGGATATGTCTGACCTTCTCTTACACTAAAGGTATTACCTGCGGTGAGACCGCCTACTGATGCATTCCAGTGAGGGATACCGGGTACATTGAGGAATTCATAACCCTTCTTATCAGGGTACTTACCAGCGAGTACGTCTGCTTTATATTGCTGTTCTGTACCGATAGCTCCCTTGTGTTTATCCACTGTCGGGATAGCCCAGCCAGCTTCGAGGACGGTCTTTCTGTTAAAACGTACAGCGATGATGTCATCTCCTATGCCTGCGAAGCGGAATTTCCCCGTCTTGGGCGCGACGACCTTACCACGGTACACAACGGCCCATGCAGAAGGTTCTACCTTATCAGCGCATTGGAATGCGTGGGGAGCGTAGGCTGGGTTACATGCGGGGAGGATGAATGACCCTGCGTAGAGCTTCGTGGGTGACTTGTAGTAGCTATTGAATGTCTTGTCATCCCATTTTCCGAGGAAGTCGGAGAATACGGTGAGGATTTGATTCGTCGAATTAGGGGTGATGCCACTTTTTGCGCCGCTCTTTGTGAGCTTTAAGTCGTAGAATGTGCCCGTGAGCGTAGAGCCACCAGCATCACCAGAGCCGAGACCACCGTCGCCTTCGCCGACACCGTCACCGATACCGCTGCCACCGAGACCATCGCCTATGCCCATCTGATTCCCTATGCCGAAGTCAGGGGAGGGGAAGTCTGTGTGTGCCATCTGGATGGTAGAGGATGCCGTAGAGACAATGACAGGAGGAGCCATAGCTGCGGATGGGGGAGAAGACTTCGAGCTGAGTTCCTGTACCTTGGGTTTGTTGGTCGGAGGTTTGTTCGTTGGAGGGGGCTCGTAGGGGGTGAAGGTGGGAGGCTCGTTACCTTTGATTAGTGTATAGGTGAAGTAGAGAGCTGCTCCGCCTACTGAGATGAAGCCTAAGCAGGCTGCGATCGCGGAAATCTTGTTACGCATGAGTCTGCGCTTCAAGGTCAGCTCAGCTTCTTCGCTCATTTGGATGTGTAGTGCCATAGTTGTATGTGATGGTTGTGCTCAGGGGTTATACTAGCAAAAAAAAGCACTTCCTGAAAGCAGGAAATGCTCTTTGTGTGTAACAACTGTGTAACAGATGTATGATAGACTCTGTTTGAAGTGTATTTTATGGTTTTGCGACCCAGATATGGGCATCGCCGTCGTACTGAGGCCATTCGAGATGACCTTGCGCGAAGCCTGCGTCACTGAGCAGTTTTTTCACGTCCGCTGCGGTGGGTGAGGACAAGTCTGTGCGGAAGAGTTGTAGATTGCTAGCTCCCTTCTCTCCATCAGTAACATCTTCAATCAGGATGACAAAACCGAAGGCACCACCTGGGATTTCTGAAATGAAGATTTCTATGGGGTAGGTCTGCCCCTCTCGAACAGAGAAGGTCTCTCCAGCGGTGAGTCCCCCGAGCTCGCTGTTCCACTTGGGGATGCCTGGAACTTGCAGGAATTTATATCCACGTTTTGTGGGATGGTTACCTGCTTCGACGGCTGCACGGTAGTCAGCTTGTGATCCGAGTCCGCGATTACTCTGATTAATAGTGGGAATACTCCAGCCAGCCTCGAGCACCATCTTGCGATTGAAGCGAATAGCCATCACGTCATCAGCTATGCCTACGAAGCGGAACTTGCCTGTCTTAGGTGCGACGATCTTACCTTTGTAGATAACGCCCCAAGCGGAGGGTTTTACCTTATCTGAGCACTCGAAGGCGTGGGGGGCGTATTCTGCCTTACACGTAGGCAGCATGAAGACACCTGAGTAGAGCTTTGTGGGGGACTTGTAGTACTTTCTGAAGGTTTTTTCATTCCAGCCACCTTGGAAAAACTCATTGTAGAGACCGAGAATTTGCTGGGTACTTTCAGGAGTGATACCTGTGCTGGCTCCGCTCGCTGTTTGCTTAAAGTCGTAGAATGTCCCTTCGAGTGTAGATCCACCAGCGTCACCAGAGCCGAGACCACCTTCGCCAGAGCCCACGCCATCACCGATACCACTGCCACCGAGACCATCGCCTATGCCCATCTGGTTACCTATACCGAAGTCGGGGGAAGGGAAGTCTGTGTGCGCCATCTGGATGGTAGCGGATGCCGTAGAGACGATGACTGGAGGAGCCATAGCTGCGGATGGGGGGGAAGACTTCGAGCTGAGCTCCTGTACCTTGGGTTTGTTGGTAGGAGGTTTGTTTGTCGGAGGGGGCTCGTAGGGGGTGAAGGTAGGAGGCTCGTTACCTTTGATTAGTGTATAGGTGAAATAGAGAGCTGCGCCGCCTACTGTGATGAAGCCTAAGCAGGCTGCGATCGCAGAAATTTTGTTGCGCATGAGTCTTCGTTTTAAGGTCAGCTCAGCTTCTTCGCTCATCTGTATGTGTAGTGCCATAGTTGTATGTGAGGGTTGTGCTCAGAAGCTATACTAGCAAAAAAAAGCATTCCCTGAAAGCAGGAAATGCCTTTTGAGTGTAACAACTGCGTAACAGAAGTACGGGATCTCGCCTAGGGGACGCTCGTCCAGATAGGCGCGTCTGCATTAAACTTAGGCCACTCCATGCCCTTCTTCATAGCTCCGTGCTTTTGGAGCTCAGCGGTGAGTTCTGCCTTGTTTGGTTCGCCGAAGTTTGTGCGGAAGATGTCGAAGACTTTCTGACCATCGACGACTAGCCCATCTTCAATATCGTCGATGAGAAGCGCAAAACCGAAGAGACCACCAGGGATTTCAGAGAGGAAGATCTCGATGTCATAGATCTGTCCTTCCTTCACTTTGAAAGGATGACCTGCTGTCATGCCACCCAATTCACCTTCTGCATTCCATGTGGTGGCTCCAGGTATTTTGATGAACTCGTAGCCTTTCTTTTCGGGATACTTGCCTGCGATGACGTCTTTTCTATACTGAGGTCTGACACCTGGACCGATGCCGTCGGTGGGGACGTTGTAGCCTGCTTCTAGCACCATCTTACGGTTGAAACGCACAGCGATGACGTCGTCGCCTGCTCCTACGAAGCGGAATGTACCTGTCTTAGGTGCACGTACACGCCCTCGGTAGATGACTGCCCAGCCCGAGGGCTGAACCTTATCGGCGCATTGGAAGGCGATGGGAGCGTACTTAGGATCGCAAACGGGGACAAAGAAGTTCCCTGCGTAGAGCTTTGTCGGGGATTTGTAGTACTTGGCTAGCTGTTTGTCATTCCAGCCTTTTTCAAAGAAATCTTTGAAGATATTTGCCACGTGCGCGCGCTGAGCTGAGGGATTAATGCCCGTGGATGCACCACTCTTCGTGAGCTTGAGGTCATAGAGCGTGCCTTCGAGAGTAGAGCCACCGGCATCACCTGAGCCCATACCGCCGCCGCCTTCGCCGATACCATCACCTATGCCAGTACCACCGAGACCATCACCTATGCCCATCTGATTCCCTATGCCGAAGTCGGGGGAGGGGAAGTCTGTGTGTGCCATCTGGATGGAAGATGATGCTGTAGAGACGATGACTGGAGGTGCTAAGGCTGCGGATGGGGGAGACGACTTCGAGCTAAGTTCCTGTACCTTGGGTTTGTTGGTAGGTGGTTTATTACTAGGAGGGGGCTCGTAGCTGGTGAAAGCTGGAGGTTCGTTGTCTTTTATAAGAGTATAGGTAAAATAGAGAGCTGCGCCGCCTACTGAGACGAAGCCTAAGCAGGCCGCGATGGCGGAAATTTTGTTGCGCATGAGCCTACGTTTTAAGGTCTGCTCCGCTTCTTCGCTCATTTGAATATGTAATGCCATAATTAAATACGAGGTTGTGTTCTGAAGGTATGCTAGCATAAAAAGGCATTCCCTGAAAGCAGGAAATGCCCCTTAAATGTAACAAGTGTGTAACAGTTGTGAGAGATTTTCCCTAGGGGGCAGTCGTCCATATGGGTGCTAGCGAGTTGAATCGAGGCCATTCCATGCCTTGGATAAGGGCATTGTGCTTCTGTAGTTCATTAGTCAGATCGCCCTTGTCTGGCTCGGAGAAATTCGTGCGGAAGATGTCGAAGATTTCTTTGTCGTCTTCTACATCATCAATGAGTAGGACGAAGCCGAACTTTCCTCCGGGGATCTCTGAGATGAAAATCTCGATGTCATAGATCTCGCCCTCTTTCACCTTGAATGGATTCCCTGCGGTGAATCCACCTAGTTCCGTATCGCTGTTCCATGTGAGCGCACCTTTTATTTTGATATACTCATAGTCCTTCTTATCAGGGTATTTTCCAGCGAGCACGTTCTTGCGGTATTGTGCGCTGTTACCCATTCCCCCATCAGAGGGAATGACGTAGCCTGTTTCTAAGACGGTTTTTCTATTGAATCGTACGGCGAGTACATCGTCACCAGCACCGATGAAGCGGAAAGTGCCCGACTTCGGTGCGCGGACGCTTCCTCGGTAAATGACAGCCCATGCCGATGGCTTCACCTTGTCGCTGCATCGGAAGGCGATGGGAGCGTACTGGGGATGACAGACGGGGAGGAAGAAGTTAGAAGCGTAGAGCTGCTGCGGAGAGCGATAGTATTTTTCTAAGTCGCGCTCGCGCCAGCCTCTCTTGAAGAAATCAGCGTAGATGCAGCTTATTTTTGCGATGTCGCTCGGCGTGATGCCAGTGGGGGCTCCGTTTTTCGTGAGTTTCAGGTCATAGAATGTGCCGACGAGGCTTGAGCCGCCTGCTTTTTCGTTACCCACGCCGCCGCCACCATCGCCTATGTCGACTATATCGACAGGGTCTAGACCATTGCCGATGCCTAATGGTAAGCCTTCGCCAATCCGAAATTCGGGTGCAGGGATATCATTGAAAGATCCTATTGGAGACGGAGCTGTGGTCACGATAATAGGAAGCTCAGGATTCGGCGCTTTCGCTGGTACTCGTGAGCTCTCCTCTTTTACTTCTGGCGTTTCTGTCGGAGCTTTATCGACAGGCGGGGGCTCATACCCGACGATTGCCGGTGGTTCGTTCCCTTGGATCAGCGTGTAGCTGAAGTAGAGGGTAGCTCCGCCTACGGCGACGAAGGCTAGGCAGGTGGCGATGGCTGCTAGCTTATTTTTTCGATTTTTGCGGCGACGGTCACGGTCCGCATCAGGGCTCATTTGAATGTGTAGTGTCATGTTAGTACTCCTTTCTGTGTATAGGATAGATGGCTGCTGCGCTAGAGTAAAGTTCTTTTAATAATTTGAGTGTTACAATTGTGTAACAGATGATGAGCGTGATGCAGGCTTGCTCCCGTGGCGCGATGATGCTATGATAATCGTGTGATGGATCTCTTTACCCCACATGGTTCGAATACAGCGATGAAACAGGATGACAGCAGCCTCTCCTTCATGCCGCTCGCTGCACGCATGCGCCCTCGTACGATAGACGAGGTGGCAGGGCAGCAGCATCTCTTAGCCGAGGGTAAGCTGCTACGCCGCGCGATAGAGACAGATCGCTTCTCCTCGCTGCTGTTTTATGGTCCACCGGGGGTGGGGAAGACCTCGCTCGCCTATGTGATCGCGCAGCAGACCAGCTCTTACTTCGTCATGCTCAATGGCGTGGAGTCGAATGTGGGGGAGATACGTGACCAGATTTCGCAGGCGCGCTCGCGCATGAGCCTGCATGGTCAGAAGACCGTGCTCTTCGTCGATGAGATTCATCGTTTTAATAAATCGCAGCAAGACGCGCTGCTTCCCCATATTGAGAAGGGGACGGTGCGCTTCATCGGCGCGACGACGGAGAATCCCTTCTTCGCGATTAACTCAGCGATGCTCTCGCGCTCACAGGTTTTCCCGCTCGAAGCCGTCTCGGATGAAGACGTCATGCAGGTGCTGCATCGCGCACTGAGTGACGAGGCTCGTGGTCTAGGAGCTATGCCCCTGCGCGTCAGTGAGGAGGCTATGCAGCATCTCGCTCTGAAGTCTGATGGTGACGTGCGTAAGGCTCTGACTGCTCTCGAAGTCGCTGCACTTTCGACCCGCGCGAGTGATGATGGGCTCATCCATATCAATCTCATCGAGGCCGAGGAATCCATTCAGCAGAAGGCGGTGAAGTACGACAGAGCGGGCGATGGTCATTATGATACCATCTCCGCCTTCATTAAATCTATGCGAGGAAGCGACCCCGACGCCGCCCTGTACTGGCTCGCGACCATGCTGCATGCGGGGGAGGATATACGATTCATTGCGCGTCGAATCATCATCTGCGCGAGTGAAGACGTGGGGCTGGCTGATTCGAATGCGCTGCGCGTCGCCATCGACGCGTCACGCGCGGCTGAGATGATAGGCATGCCCGAGGCTCGTATCCCACTAGCCCATGCTGCGGTGTATGTCGCGACTGCTCCGAAGAGTAATGCGGCATACCTCGGCATAGATCTCGCCCTGCGCGATGTGAAGGAAGGAAAGACCCTTGCCGTGCCAGATCATCTCTCCACCCCGACGCGTAAGAAGCTTGCAGGACTGCGTGGCGTAAGTAGCGAGAAGACGGAGTATAAATATGCGCATGACTATGAGGATAACTTCGTCCCACAGGCCTACCTGCCCGAAGGGCGAGTGTATTATAAGCCGTCGTCAAATGGTTTAGAGATACGCATAGGTGAGCGTATGGAGTACCTGCGTCGCCGTCGTGAGGAGGCAGAACGGGAATAATAGTTTTTTTGAGAAATTTTACGGTAAAAATAGTAGATTTCCTAGATTAATTTCGTTATAATAAGTAGAGTTATTATTTGCTTATGAAAAATTTCCCTACATTATTTCTCATCAGCTTGACTTGCGCTCTCTCCATCTGTCCGTTTACATCGCATGCGAAGGCGACCGAAGAGCAGAAAGCGAGCCATTCTACAGGCAGTCTGATAGATGAATGCATCAACAGGCAGTTAGCCAAGTTGGATCTTGAGCAGGCCTCCCCCTGTGATGACGCGACCTATCTTCGTCGCGTGTCGCTGATTTTGACAGGAACTCTCCCCACATGGCAAGAAGCCGAGGGCTTTATTAAGGATGAATCCACAGGCAAGCGCGCGAAGCTCGTTGACAAGCTCATGAGCAGCGATGCCTTCATCGACTATCAGGTGCTAAAGTGGGGCGATCTGCTGCGTATCAAGGCAGAGTTTCCTAGTAATATCTGGCCTAATGGTGTGCAGGCATACGCCCGCTGGGTGCGCGAGCAGGTGCAGACGAATCGACCCTATGACGAGATGGTGTATGAGCTACTCACCAGCTCGGGAAGTAACTTCCGCACACCCGCTGTGAACTTCTACCGAGCCTTCCAGAAGCGTGAGCCTCAGATCATCGCGGATAATGTTGCGCTGCTCTTCCTCGGTCTGAGAAAAGCTCCCGATTCCCTGCCTCCCTTCTTTACCCAGCTGCGCTACAAGAGTACACGCGAGTGGAAAGAAGAAATCGTCTACATCGACCTCGATAGCTTCGCTAAGAAGAAAAAAGTGACCATGCCCGATGGGCTGGAGCTCGCCCTTGCAGATGGCACAGACCATAGGCGTACTATGGCGCGCTGGCTCGTCGGTGTGCGCGGTAAGCGTGTGAATGAAGCCTTCGCAGAAGCTATGGTGAACCGCGTCTGGTTCTGGCTCATGGGGCAGGGCATCGTCAGCCCAGTAGACGACATGTCGCAGAAGAGTATTAATCCCGCACTGCTGGAGCACTTGCAAAAGAGCTTCGTCGCCTCGGACTATGACATCAAGAAGCTGATGAGAGACATCGTCCTCAGCGATGCCTTCGCTCGTCACTCCCTGTACAGCTGCAAGGATGAGCTGCGAGCGAGCGCACTGGCGAACTTCGCCTACTACCCCACGCAGCGACTCACCGCGGAGCAGTTTGTCGATGCGCTCGGTGACATCACGGGAATCATCGACACTTACACGAGTAAAGTGCCCGAGCCCTATTCTTATTATCCTGACGATATACGCGCAGCACAGCTCGTCGATGGTTCTGTAGGCTCACCTCAGTTAGAACTCTTCGGCCGACCTTCGCGCGACGTGTCGCTCGAAAGTGACCGTAACAGCGACATCAATACGAAGCAGGTACTCTACTTGCTGAATTCCGCAGGCGTGCTGGACAAACTCGCGAAAAGCGAAAAACTCGCCGCCATGAGTCGTGAGTGCAGCACACGCGAGGAGCTCGTGCGCCGCGTCTACCTCATGATGCTCAGCCGCGAGCCAAAGCCAGATGAGCTTCGTACCGTCGTCGCGAAGCTCGCCTCCGAGCGCGACCAGCATAAAGCGACCCAACTCCTCATCTGGGCACTCCTTAACAGCCCTGAATTCCTCTTCAACCATTAACGCCTTACCCTTATTATGAACAGAAAAGACTTTTTAAAACTAGCCGCTACAGCATTCGCTGGCGGTGCCCTAGCTCCTCATCTCAGCTCCGCTCAGCAGAAAACAGAGAAGAATGCGCAGAAAACGCAGAAAGGCAAGAAGGCGAAGAGCGTTATCCTCGTCTTCCTCGCTGGTGGTCCCTCCCACACAGATACCTTCGACCCGAAGCCCGCAGCAGGACGCGACATCGCAGGAATTTACAAGCAGCCTATCAAGACGAATAACCCCGCGCTAGAGCTGAATGAAAACCTCAAGCAGCTCGCGACCATCGCCGATAAGTACTCCGTCATCCGCAGCATGACGCATTACTCGAACGCGCACGAGATAGGTCAGTACCTCATGTACACGGGCGACATGACGCGAGGGAAGATCGTCTACCCCTCCTTCGGGGCGATGATTTCTTATCTGAACCCCTCGGGCTACAGCGGCATGTTGCCTCCTTACATTAACTTCGTCCGCCCAGCGGCTCGATTCAATGAAGGCGGCTTCCTTGGCTCTGTGTACAAGCCTCTGAACACACTGGGCAAGCCCGAGTCCTCCTTCTTCGAAGTCGAGGGCATCATCAACCGCATGGTGGATGACAGGAAGCTTAGAGAGAAGGAAGACCTGCTTTCCACCGTGTGCGAATTCCAAGAAATGGCAGAAAACGAGGAAGTAGCAAAACTCAGCAAGCTACAGGATGAGAACTTCGAGATGCTGCTCGGCAAGAGCCGCGAGGTGTTCGATCTCACCAAGGAAGACGAGGCGATGCGCGAAAAGTACGGGATGAACGACTTCGGGCAGTCTTGCCTCGCCGCACGTCGACTTGTCGAATACGGTGTGCCCGTCATCGGTGTCACTTACCATGGATGGGATACGCATAAGGAGCACTTCAAGCGCATGAACCAGCGACTCGGTACGCTGGATCAGGGCTTAGCCACCCTGATCTCTGACCTAGATGAGCGTGGGCTGCTCGATGAGACTATCGTGCTCTGCGGTGGTGAGTTCGGACGCACGCCTGAGATCCTCTGGGCGCCCCCTTGGAATGGCGGTCGAAATCACTTCGGCGCGGCCTTTAGCTTCCTCGTCGCAGGGGGCGGGTTTAAGGGCGGTGAAGTGCTAGGTAAGACAGACGCTAGAAGCGAAACCGTTATCGAACGCCCAGTCTACCCTGCGGACTTACTCGGAAGCGTGTATGAACTCATGGGCATAGATCCGTATCAGACGATTTCGCACCCCTTGCACGGAGAGTTGCCCATCCTTCCGTCACTCGGGCAGGAGAATCAGAGTGCTGGTCTCGTTCGTGAATTGTATGTGAATAAGTCGAGCATTATTGCGAATAACTCTAGCGAGAAAGGATCACTCGCGTGAAGCTAAATTATTTATCAGTCGCAGCACTTACGCTCCTAGGCGGGCTGTTCTCTCAGCTTTTCGCTCAGGGGCAGAAGACCTATATCGGCTACGCTTATCCTACAGGCGGTGCAAAAGGCGATGAGGTCATCGTCGAGCTCGGTGGTCAGAAGATATCCGATGCGAAGCAGGTTATTATCAGTGGCACAGGGATCACAGCAGAGATTCTTCCCCCCTTGCCCGTCTCGAATGCGGACAAGAAAAAAAAGAGGAGAGGGAAGAATAAGAAGATCATCACCGATGAGGATAATATACAGATAGCCGACCGCCTACGCGTGCGCCTCCGCATCGCGAAGGATGCCGATATAGGTCTGCGCGACCTGAAAGTCGTCGGAGCGCGAGGCACAGTGTCGAACCGTCTTTTCTTCGAGGTCGGGCAGTTCCCGAATAGCATGGAGCAAGAGCCGAATGGCAGGCTTGCAGAGGCTAGCCCTGTGGCGAAACTCCCCGCGGTGCTGAATGGGCAGGTCGAGCGCGGTGGGCGTGACTGGTTCCGCTTCTCTGCGAAGAAGGGGCAGAAGATTGTCGCCGAAGTGAAGGCTCAGCAGCTCGTGCCCTTCCTCGCCGATGCCGTGCCTGGCTGGTTCCAGCCTGTACTCACCATGTACGATGCGCTGGGGAAGGAAGTCGCTTATTCTGATGATTACCAGCTGAGCCCAGATCCTACTATTGTTTACGAAGTCCCTGCGGATGGTGATTACCATCTAGAGATCAAGGACTGCATCTACCGTGGGCGAGAGGATTTCGTTTATCGTATCGCGCTTGGTGAGATTCCTCATGTGACCTCTGCGTTCCCTCTGGGTGCGAAGGCTGGTGAGAAGGTGAATATGAAACTGTATGGCGTGAACCTGACGAAGTCAGCGAGAGAGCTCAAGGCGACGCAGGAATTAGGCGTAAAAACAGTTGCTCTGCGCGGCAATGATCGCTATGTTGCTAATGAGATTAAGCTGGAAGTCAGCGACGATGAAGAGATCGTCGCTTACAAGGACGCAGGTGACGAAAAGAAAGATGCTGTCGCTCTCAAGCGCGGTGAGGTCTATAATGAACGCATCGGGCACGACTACGATCAGGACTGGTTCCGTGTGGATTTGAAGAAGGGCGAAACGCTGAAATTCGACGTCCTCTCACGTCGACTCGGCTCACAGCTAGACGCCTACCTCTGCCTCTACGATAGGAGCGGAAAATTAGTCGCTCAGTCCGATGACGAAGAGGACGCGCGCGAAGGGCTTATGACGCATCATGCCGATTCCCAGCTCGTCTACACTGTACCTCGTAACGGTGCTTATTACCTGCGCCTCACCGACAGGCAGAACAAGTATGGTAATGACTACGCCTATCGCATGCGATACTACGACAGTGCGGAGGACTTCTCCCTGAGCATTGAGCCTTCCGCTATCTCCATCCCCAGCGGTGGTACGGCGCACTTCACGGTGTTCCCCGTGCGCATGAATGGCTTTTCTCGCCCTATTCAGATTAGTGCGAAGGACATGCCCAAGGGATTTATCCTCAGTGAAGGTATGCTTCGCGGTAAGGCTAAATCCATGAAAATGAGCATCACCGCACCCCCAGGTACGAAGACAGGGCGCATCAAGTTCAGTGTGCAGGGGACGGCGACGACCAGAGGTGGAGATGAGATCCAGCGTGTTGCCACGCCAGCCGAGGCGATGATGCAGGCCTTCTTCATCACGCACCTGCTACCCATTGATGAGTTTCAAGTCGATGTGACTCAGCCCGCCCCCTTCCGTATCGAGGTGCTAAATGATCCAGAAGAACCGCTTCAACTTAAGCCGAAGAAGGAAGTCGCGCTGAAACTACGCATCATTCGTGATGAAGGCTATACCAAGCCTATCGACATCACCTTCAAGGGACCGAAATCCATCAAGAGTACCACCATCAAGGCTGGACCTGAGGATAAGGAAGTCGCCCTCATGCTCACTTGTAATTCATGGAGACGATCCGGTACACCGCTGAACGTCCACGTCGTCGCGATGGAAGAGGCGAAGGCCATCAAGGGAAGAGTCGCGGGTAAGCGTAATCAGGTAGACTCAGCCCTCACCGTCATCACGCCCTTTATCAAAGTGCTCAATCCCCAAGAAGCTCCTCCAGAGAACACGAAGAAGAATAAGAAAAGAAACAAAGATCCTAAAACTGTTAAAACCACTTGAACGATGTCTCCTATCCAGCATACCCTCCTAGAGAATCAAGAATCCTATAGCCGCTGCCGCGTCGAATGCTCCCATTTCAGCCAGCCTGAGTCAGAGCTAGAAGACTGGATGCTCATGCTGCATGTCACAGACGCGCGTCGCGCTGGCTTTAGCGCTCAACTGAGCAGCCTGCTCGATGCTCGCGCCACCTTCATGAGCGAGCATCCCGAGGTGCAGCCTGTGTTCACGCGCGCCTTCCTCAGCGATGCCGCGAATCAAGAACGTATCGCCAGAGACATGCTGCTCGCGGAAGACATGGGCGCGCTCTCCATCATCGAGCAGCCACCCCTTGACGGCACGCGAGTCGCCCTGTGGCTGTACTTCCAGACTGGGATCACACGCCGCTACGAGCCTGACGGCACACTCATCTGCGAGCATGATGGCTATCAGCATGTTTGGACTGCCTCCGCGAGGCGAGAGCAGGGGGATGCTCATCAGCAGTGCCTGAGTCTCTTCACAGAATACTCCCAGCACTTAGAAGGGCAGGGGGGAACTCTGTATGATCATGCGATACGCACGTGGCTCTTCGTCCAGAATGTCGATGCGAACTATGCGGGAGTCGTCACGGGGCGTAATGAGCACTTCGATAAGAAGGGGCTCACTGTCGGTAGACACTTCATCAGCAGCACAGGCATACAGGGACGCAGCGAGAAGACCGCGTCACTCGTGCAGTTAGATGCTTATGCCATCCTCGGTATCAAGCCTGAGCAGATCCAGTTCCTCTACGCTCCCACACACCTGAACCCGACGCATGAGTACGGCGTACGTTTTGAGCGCGGGACGACTATCCATCTCGCCGATCGCAGTTATTCCTACATCTCTGGAACGGCAAGCATAGATAATAAAGGGGAGGTCGTACACGTCGGCGACATAGAAGCGCAGACGAAACGCATGTGGGAGAATGTCGAGATGCTTCTCGCCGAGGTCGACGCTCACCTGTCTGACATAGCGCAGATAATCGTCTACCTCCGAGATCTCTCTGATTATGAGCTCGTGAAGCAGATGTTCGATGAGCGATTCCCTGCGATGCCCACTGTGATCTTACTCGCTCCGGTATGCCGCCCTACGTGGCTCATCGAGATGGAGTGCATTTGTATACACAGGCGATGAGCGAGGCTTTCATCATTCGCGCCATCTTGTAAAATGGCGCGAATGATTATTTAGTAGCCTTATTCTTTTTCAGGAACTTGATGCTTTCGCTCTCATTCGCACGCTCTGCCCAGAATAAAGCTGTTTTACCTTCGCTGTCCGTGGCATTGATCGCTGCTTTTTTATCAAGCAGGTATTCCATGATATCAAGTCTACCGTAGGCAGCCGCTATCATCAGAGGGGTTCGTGCCAGTTTCGGATTCCCCTTATCCACATCTGCCCCTGCATCGACTAATAGCTTCACAAGAGATAAATCTGCTTTGAATACCGCTAAACTGAGTGGGGTGAACTCGCCAGTCCCTAGATTCAGATCAGCCCCTTTTGATATAAGGTTATTGATAATAGTCTTATTATTAGCCCATATAGCTGCGCCTAGAGGCGTTTGTCCTCTATCTCCTCTGGACTTGTTGATATCAGCCCCCTTGCTCAGTAATTCATCTACAGCTTTAGCGTGACCACGTGTTATTGCCATGGTTAAGGCTGAGTTACCATAGCGGTCGAATGAATCAATCGTTGCGCCATGAGAGAGCAGCGTTTGAATAGCTGAAATATCACCATTGTAGGCGGCTAGAGTGAGCGGTGTAAAGCCCTGTGGAGAAAAGCAGTTTACATTCGCCCCGTCAGAAATGATACTCTCTAAGCTAGACGTTTTTCTCTGTATCAGGGCATTGCACAAGTCAGTGTCCGATGCCACGGCGATGGATGGCGCGACGACGAGGCTTAATGCCAATATCGCGATTAGTTTATTAAGAATTTTCATAAAATATATCTTGATGCGTGAAGCTTGTTTAAACTACTTTTTCATAGGTCTTGCTGGCCAGACATAACTATCCTCGTCATACTCTGGTGTGACTTTTACATCTTCTAACGCTTCATCTGAATGCTTAAAGCTTTCATAAATTTCCTCTACATCCGGTGTGACCATTGATGTGCGGAAGAGCTGGAATACGGGAAGCGGTCTACGCTCGTATTGCTTTCGAGGCGGGGGAGGTTGCTTGGGCCTATCACACGCGAGCTGAGCTTCCGGTACAGGGACGAACGGAGGGGAAATAGGTGTAGGTAGGGTCGTGCGTTCGATCTGCGCGAACATACCTTGGACAAGCGTCTCTCCCTCGGCGATACTCGCGACTGGGCTTGTACCTGAGCTACTTGAATCCGAATCCTTTGATTCTGAATCTTCTGATTTTTCATAATAGCGGGCACTGAGGCTAGTTTTCGTAGGTGGAGTACCCACCTCATCTATCATCAGGGCGAATCCGAAGAATCCACCACCGATTTCTGATATGAGCACTTCCATATCGTACCACTCTCCCTGCTTTACGTTGAATTCGTCACCAGCGGTGAAGCCGTTGCACTCTTGATTCCAGAATCTACAGTTATAGTACTGGTAGTTGTCATGTCTTCCGCCATAGTTGTCGCTCTGACCCCATTTCGCTGTTTCTAAGTTGTGCATGCCCACCTTGAGAACATTTCTATTATTAAAACGTACTCCCATGACTGAGTCCGCCGCAGCGACGAAGCGGAATTTACCCGTTTTAGGGGCTTGGACTTGTGCTCGATAGATAATCACCCAGCGACTCTTTTCTAAACCTAGATTTCCTGTCGGATCGTAGGCAGACGTTGCTTCTAAGTCGTAGCCATTCGGCATGAGGAAGCATGTCGTGTAGAGTTTTACAGGTGACTTGAAATACTTATTGAGTTTCTGTGTTTTCCAGTCGTTGTTGTAGAAGTCGCTGAGGAAATTAAGGACGGCTTGGTTCTGCTTTACATCGTAGAATTCAGATTCTCTTCTGTTGCGATTGCGCTTCAGATCCCAGAATTCACCTACAAAGGAAGATTTAAGCTTACCAGCACTCCCAAGACCTGATCCCATACCTCCGTCTGCGCCCAGTGCATCTCCGAATCCTTGGCTCTGACCTAAGTCACTTTGTGTTAGACCTAGAGTCATATCCGATGTAGGGATTTCAATCATTGATGCGCTGATCGCAGCCTGACTCGTGCTTGCGATGATATTGATACTCGGGGAAAATGAACTGGGTTTTAATCGTGATGATAGCTCTTCATAAGTCGGTAAGGTGTTTATCTTCTCACTCTCCGTCCCCGATATATAGGTGAAGCTAGGGGCGATTGGTGCTTTTTCAAAAATTTTTAATAAATAGAGAAGCACACCACATATGAGGATGAAAACAGCACTGCTTAGGCACGCGTAGGTGAGTAACTTATTATAGTGCTGCTTGAGTCGCAAAAGTAGAGCCTGCTTACGGCTCGCTTTTACTGTGTCTTTTCTTTTCGGGGGGACAACACGGCGCTGTGTTCTGGTGGTATCGGGTCGAGCCTGAACTTGGGGTTGAGCCTGAACTTGGGGTCGAGCCTGAACTTGGGGTCGAGCCTGAACTTGGGGTCGAGCCTGAACTTGGGGTCGAGCCTGAACTTGGGGTTGAGCCTGAACTTGGGGTTGAGCCTGAACTTGGGGTTGAGCCTGAACTTGGGGTAGGGCTTGCGCTTGCGCCTGTGCCTGTGCCTGTGCGAGAGCCTGAGCTTGTGCTAAAACTTGTGCTTGAACCTTTGCTTGTTCGAGAGCCTGAGTTTGAGCCAGTATTTGAGCTTGTAGCTGCGCTTGCTCAAGTGCTTGAGCTTGGGCTAAAATCAGAGCTTGAGCTTGTGCTTGTTCGAGTGCTTGAGCCTGAGCTTGTACTTGCGCTTGTGCAAGGAGATCTGTTTGATCTTGTGCCGTGCTAGCTGCATTCAGTGCTGATTCTTCATCTACTGCATATTGCAGAGCAAAGGCAATAGGTTCAGGAAAGATAAAATCACAATTTATTTGCTCACAGGGATCCGATGGCTCGGTTCCTTCTAGGAATAAGCGTAGTCGTCCGAGCAGATAGGTGACTCCTGCTCTCATTTTTACAGCGTGAGTCAGTCGAACGCCATCGACAAAAGTGCCATTATGGGAGTTTTCATCTCGCAGAAAAAACTCATTACCAGCTTTTCTTATACTTATATGGTGGCGTGACAGCTCATTATAGGGTGGATATTGCCAGTCTGTACAAGTACTGCGCCCCATCGTGGAGATATGACCATCACTCCATTCTTCAATATGATAAAGAGCTATTCGTTGATTATTCTCGTATATTGATATTGTTCTCATGGTAGGCTCGATTGTTTAAGTACATTTTAGCGAATATTGATATAAGATCAAGCTTCATTATGAATATATCTGTTTTTTTTATTGATTTTATCGATGTATTACGATTGGTGTAGGGTACAGAGCACACGTGTCCCAAATAAAAATCACGAGTATCCGTAATAAAAGACGACCAGCACTCGTAAAGCAAAAAAATGGAAGGTTGAGTGTATCACCAATAAAGAGTATACTGGTGTTTGAACAACAAACAAAACCTTCCATGAGTAATATACACCTATTTGCCCAAGTAGCAAGCCTAATAAGCATAGTAGCAAAAATATTCATAGCAAAACATCCCAGACACCCAACCCA
>CAYJJD010000045.1:0-26895 GCA_964370425.1 uncultured Akkermansia sp.
TCGATGAAATGTTGCGCATCTACTACCTTGAAGGCGTTTCATCTCTGCAACAAATCGTCGCCCTTCTCGAAGAACGTAACCCCCTCAACTACGATCTAGCAAGCGGACATCATTTCTATAAATACAAGGTGAAACGCTTTCTAACCGACATTGCCCTGGGCATGACAGCGGGAACAACTTGGAATGGACAATACGATGCTACAGGCGGCTACCTCGTTGTAAAGGAAGATGGCGACATCCTCTGCTACCACATCTACAACAAAAACGATTTCGAAGATTATCTTCTCAATAATGTCAAATTCGATACTCCTAGCACCTCACGACATGGCTTTGCTGCCGTAGAAGATAAAGCGTTCTTCAAACTTAATTTCCAATTGAGATTTATGCGATAGTTTAATTACTACTTATTTTCAGTGAACCAATATATTTCATACCTTCTCTAGCAGCTTTGGTTAAAGGATCAAGTCCATCAAGCTTATATTTCTGATTTGACACATAGATATGAATACAATCATAATTACAAACAAATTCTATATCACCCGCGCTGTTCTGCGTAATTGTTATATAATTTGAATAATAATGAAGATGATCAGAAGGGGCTTCTCCGATCACTATCAGCTGTGGATTTAGTTTTTCTAGTATACAGGAAGGTACTTTACCTGAATCTCTACCATGATGCGGTGCAAATAAAACATCTATAACTGGCCAATTAACTTCATCTTTTATTTTATCTTGAAAGTCGGACTCTAGATCACCCATCCACATAAAAGTAGCACCATCTTTAATAGAATAAGTTATAATAGGTGAGGTGGCTCCCTTTTCCTGACAAGCAACTAGCAGAATTAAGCTAGAAGAAGATGGTGAATTGGGTTGGGGGTTAATCTTAGTTTATCATTTCGACATTTTCTCAGTAGATATTGTATTGTTATGGCATTGAAGGATGTTTTATGAGTGCTTATTTATATGTTTGATAAAACCTAAATTCCGCAACTTTACAAACTAAGTTTAAGAAAACTCTAATTCAAACGCACTAATAACTAGTTTTTGAATTTTAGTTGGTTCTGTAATGACGCAGCGATAATGGTGTGACTCTGTTACTTCGCGTGGTGTACTCATTTCTCGTAGAATAGATGCCACTCCCACAGTTTCGAGTTTCTTGTTACCGCGTATTTTATTCGATATCCCACTGCGTATTATCAGGGCTAAAAAGTTTAAAAATAGCCGCGATTCTACGGCTAGTGTAAAATCCTTTCTGTAAATTCGAGAACGCATCCAGCCCAACCTGTGGAGCGCAGGGCGAGCCCTCAATCCTCCGATGTTCGGATTTTGCATGCAGTTTCGATGATAATTTACGGTGCTTGGAAAAGCCCTAGTCAGGAGCAGTTACTATCACCTAAAACCCCAAGCAGCTAGTGAAGATTCGTGAAAATCTCTTCTTTAACATGAGCCTCCTTTACCAGCTCTCCACAAGATGTTTCATCTAAGCAAGCAGCGATCTAGTCTTGCAGTGTTAGAAAAATAGTGCTACACTATGTGCATGTTAAAACTCAAGGCGCAATATCTATCTTTCGTACTCATAGCGAACGCCTTGTGCTCTTGCTCTTTTTTTAATCTCGGACATAGTTCCCCGCAAGCTCAGCTAGCAGACTTCATAGAGGATAGCCCTTCTGTCTACCTTTCTAAGCCCAAAGCTTCGCAATCTCTCTCCCGCTCGAATCAGCAGCGTATCGTGCAACAACTAGCAACAAACGATAAAAAGCAGCGTGATATGCCACTAGCACAACAAGGCGTAGATCACATAACATCAAGCAATAAATCAAATCTCCCTCAAATCAAATCTCCCTCCCCCACACTGGCTGGCGCGACTGGAATGCAGCCTATCACCCCAGAGTTCACGGCAAGCGGTCCGCAGCTCAACACAGGCTGGGGAAACGCAGTTGATTTTTCAGGGAATATTTCATCACCGCCTGATGCTAACGGTGCTTCACCCATCCTTAATCTAGCCGACATGCGTCACCCTAAGACACCAGGCTTAAACACCTCGTATGAAGAGGAAGCCAGCGTGGAGAGTAACAAAGATCCTCGCCCGAATCAGCCTGAACTACGCGGTTATCGCTCCCCTCAGATCAAGAAAGCAATCCCCCTCCCCTACGAAAGTAACTAAACAGATATCCCCTTCTCTCGGAGCCCCCCACTCATCTCTATATGACCTACATCCCCCGCAAGTTTGTCCCCACCCCATTTCAATACCACGAAGAAATAGAACTCCGCATCGACGCGCTATCCAACCAAGCAGTTGGCGTAGGTCGTCATAACGACTGGGTCGTCTTCGTACCAGCTTGCCTGCCTGGAGAACTCGTGAAGGCGCGCATCTTCCGTAATGAAAAGAACTGCTCCCACGCCGACCTCGTCGAGGTACTAGAGCCCTCGCCGAATCGCGTCACCCCTGTCTGCCCCGTCTACGGATACTGCGGTGGCTGTCAGTACCAGCACCTTGACTACGCTGTGCAGCTGGAGTGGAAGACGAAGCAAGTGGCAGACCTCCTACGCCTACAGGCGAGCTTAGAGCTCGACGTACTCCCCGCCATCGCGTCGCCTGTCACCTACGGCTACCGCTCGAAGATCACCCCTCACTTCCAGAGGCCGAAGGATTCGAAGATTTCCCAGATAGGCTTCCTGCGTGCAGGCACTCGCTCGGAGCTCTGCGATATCAAGTACTGCCCCATCGCCATGGATGTGATTAATGAGATGCTCCCTCCTATGCGTCAGGCTATTCATGCGAATGCAGCGCAGTACAAGAAGGGCGCGACTATCCTCATGCGTGTAAGCGAAGGCCAAGTCATTTCTAATAACAATGCCGTGTGTACCGAAACGGTGGGAAACCTCACTTTTAACTTCCTCGCAGGCGACTTCTTCCAGAATAATCCCTTCATCCTCCCTGCCTTCACCAGTTATGTCGCGAAACAGGCCTGCGCCACTGGTGCGCGCTACCTCGTCGACGCCTACTGTGGTAGTGGGCTCTTCGCTCTCACTCTGGCACGTCACTTCGAGAAGGTACTCGGCGTAGAGGTCAGTGAAACGAGTGCTGACTGGGCGCGCTCGAATGCACGCACGAACAAGATCGAGCACGCGACATTCCTCGCCGCGAGTGCCGAAGCCATCTTCGAGCAGGTAGACTTCCCAGCAGAGGACACAGCCGTCGTCATCGACCCGCCTCGTAAGGGATGCGACATGCTCTTTCTCAATCAGCTCTTCGCCTTCGGACCAAAGCGCGTCGTCTACGTCTCTTGCAATCCTGCGACGCAGGTGCGCGACCTCGCGGAGTTCGACCGCGCGGGCTACTCCGTCGTCGAGGTGCAGCCCTTTGACCTTTTCCCTCAGACGAAGCATCTCGAATGCGTCGTCACTCTTGAAAAAAAATAATAGATTACACCACTTTCTCACATGAGACCTCATACACAAACATCACGCCTTTCTGAAAGTGCCGAAGACTACCTCGAAGTCATCGGTACACTCTGTCAAAAACACGGTCAAGCTCAGGTAAGCGACATCGCGCTCGCGCTGAATGTCAAAAAACCTAGCGTCACCGCTGCCATACGCCAACTCGCAGAACTCGAACTCATCGAGTACCGCAGCTACGCCCCCATCAAGCTCACAGAAAAAGGACGTCTCTATGCAGAAAAAGTCATGCACACGCACCAGCTTCTGTGCAACTTCTTCCACAAGCATGTCGGCTTCAGCGAAGAGAGAGCGACCATGATAGCCTGCCACATGGAGCATGTGCTCAATGATGATGAAGTGGAGATTTTTGAACAATTTAAGGCTAAACTGAGTCAAACTGAAAACAAGACCGATAGCCCTGATTAAATAATGACTGCCTATTCCTACCGTGCCAAGAACCAGATCAGCGTCACCACATCGCTGATGATCATTAATGTCGTCGTTTTCATCGCGGGGCTACTCTCGCGACAAAACGCCATCCTCTGCGTCCCCTTTGAAGCGGGACCGAGTACGTCTATTTTTGAGCTTTGGGGCGCGTATTCATGGTACACCGCCATGCACGAAGGGCAGATCTGGCGATTCATCAGCTACCAGTTCGTACACGCGGACTTCGGACACCTCTTCTTTAACATGTGGGCGCTCTATATCTTCGGGCGTGCTGTAGAGTCCGTCCTCGGTCCGCGTCGCTATCTCGCGTATTATTTCCTATGTGGCATAGCTGGGGCACTCTTTGCGTCCCTACTAGGTGCTCTTCATATCGTGGTGCCACATCTCACGAACATGGATGTCGCCCTCTTCACCCATATCGCCGAATACGCAGGCGATCCGCTTCAGCCTTGGGAGCTTATCCCCATGGTCGGCGCATCAGGATCTATCTACGGCATCCTCATGGCCTCAGTCTTCCTCTTCCCTCATGCGAATATATCTCTCATGATCCCACCTGTCACGATGAGCATCCGCACATTTGCCATCGTAGTCATGATCATTGCGACAGCGACCATCCTCTTCCGTGGTTATAATGCAGGCGGCGAAGCAGGTCACCTAGGCGGTATCATCATGGGTGCTATCATCATGTACTTCCTGCGCCGGCACATGATTAAGAGCTATCGTCGCTAAGATTTAAGAGCATGCCCATGAATAGCTCCGCTCGCAGCATCGCGCTTTACGACATGGATGGGACTCTCTTCTGGGGAGACTCGCAGCTGCGCTTTGCGCGCTGGATCTTGCGCCGCTACGGCTGGCGGCGTCTCTATCTCCTACTCGTGATCCCAGCAGGAGTACTGCGCGCCTGTCATATCCTGAATACGGAGCAGATGAAGCGACTCTTCCTCAGCTATCTCTGGCGCATGCCTGAAGATCAGCTGAGAAATGAATGCGAAGCATTCTGCGCAGAAGAGCTCATCCCCGCCCTCTACCCTGAGATACTAGAATCTCTGCGTGCGCATCAAATGGCTGGCGACACGACAGTGCTCTGCTCGGCATCCCCTCACTGGTGGACGACCTGCCTCGGACGCATGCTAGGCTATACACATAGCATAGGCACACCTGCGCAGCTCTCAGAAGGCCGCGTCGCGCTCATGCCTCCCATTGATACACCTGGGAATAACAAAGGTGCAAATAAACTCATACGCCTTGAAGAGCAGCTAGGTATCACCCACGCCGATGTCTGCTACACAGATAGTAAGGCAGATGAACCCATGCTATCCATCAGCGAGCGAGCCGTGCTCGTGAATCCGAATAGGGATATGACCACGCGCTGGGAGTCTCGCGCTGACATACGCCGCCCTGCTCACCCACGTGGCAAGATACGCTTCATCTTGGGCTGCGTGCTGGGCATTTAAGGGCACCTTGCAAAATTAGTCTGTAAGCCACCCTAGAGGCGCATGATTGATTTAATTATTACCTTGGCTGTAGTTAATAGGAGTTTTTAAGACGCATAAGTAACATATTTATTATTGAAAAACGATTTTACGACATCAGGTTGTGCTTGTCTATTTTCTAAATGTGTCCTCACGTCGTCCGTTAGCTGTTCTTTTGTGCGTGCAGGTGCCTTCTGATTCATCCCTTGCTTTAGATCATTATTTAAATATTCGTCTGGATTAAGCTCTGGTGAATAGCTCGGTAAATAATGTAATTCTATTTTAGTTTCGTTCTTTTCCAGCCACGGCTTTAGCATCTTAGCGTGATGCACTTTCAAATTATCTACGATTAGAAATATCTTTTTATCGCTCTCATCGATTAGGCGTTGCATAAACTCAATAAATATTTCCGCATTCATTGAGCCTTTTATGAACATAAAGCGTAATTTTCCAGTATTGGTTACTGTTGATATCATGCTCACTTTAACGCCCATATTTACCACCATGCTTGCAACTGGCGTTTTACCGCACGGCGCGTACCCTCGCGGCCTTTGTGCATGAGCTCGCACGCATGTTTCATCGCCCCAGTGTATTTCCCCATTTTCTGCTTTCGCCCGTTGAACTATTTGGGGATAGGTCTTCTCTTTCCATTCTTTCACAAGCGTTGGATTTTGCTCGTACGCCCTTCGTATTGGTCTTTGCGGTGTAAAGCCCCACGACTTCATATACGCTCTTACTGTTCTGTCTGCTATCTCCATTTTGTATGTTGTGCGCAGATACTGAGCTATCGCCTTGGATGACCAAAGGGCGAAATTGAACTTCAATTGATCGGGGGTTTTTTCGATCAGAATATTGCTAACTTGCTGTTTTTGCTCTTCATTGAGCTTACCTGTCGTGCCTGGTCTTGTTCCTCGCCGCTTCTCTCGTAGCTTCTCTACATCCCCTCCAGCATCTTCTAACGCCATCACCCATCTATTGATTGTCGATCTGGCTATTCGTAGTGAGCGGACAATCTCAGCCTGACTTTCACCCTGTGCATATTTTAGCGCGCAGAGTTGTTTCAAGCAGTATCTTTGCGAGGCGTCTAGGCTTTTTATGTTGAGTGTTTCGCTCATGTGGAATATTATAGCATATCCCATTATCTATTGCCAAGTTAATAAGACGCGTAAAATATTGGGATGAAGATCAATCACGGGAGTTCGTATTTTTAACAAATGCCACCTCTCTTAAAGCTCATCAAGTCGCACTGTTGTATAAGAATCGATGGCAAATAGAATTGTTTTTTAAGTGGATTAAACAGCATTTGCGAATCAAGAAATTCTGGGGCATATCGGAGAATGCCGTGAGGGTACAAATCTATGTAGCAATCATCACGTACAGCTTAGTGGCAATAGTACAATGGCGTCTAAAATTGAATAGAACGCCCTATGAGACCCTACAAATATTGAGCATATCGCTTACAGATAAAGCTACTTTATTAGAATTACTGAGTCGCAATAAAAGCAATTTGGAAGATGTGGATATCGACGAAATGCAGCTTTCCTTCCCTGGGTTACTTTAGGCTAACTTTTAACGGGACACTAGTGAGATAATATGAAAAAATCATTTTTACTTTGGCCTGTGTATTCTTACTCGCTCCTAGTCTAGTGGCTGAGCAATCAAATGCGGTAGTCGAGACTGTTGTGAGTGAGGAAAAAACTATCATCTTGAAGAAAGATGCTCTTCCAAGTGAATTTCATGAAGCCCTTATAAGCACTTGCTTCTCCCTATAAGGGAGCAAAAAAGCATTTCGTTCTGGATATAGACGATGGCGCGTTGGTGAGTCAGATAGTAGAAGCTCTTGAGAAGGTTGTGCCTTTGCCTAAACCAAGGAAGAAGAAAGAGAACAAAAGTTAAACAATAAACTTACCCCGGATCCTTCCTAGTTATGACCTAGTTTCTCTTCTAAACTCACTCAAGTACTTCTTACTCACTCCTATGGCTCGCGCTAGCTCGGAGGCGTTCTTGTACTCGCCTGTCATCAGCATCGCTTCAATCTTCAAGGCGTTCGCTAATAGGATGGCACGTGCCGTGGGTGTTTGTTCTCGGGGCTTGGCTTGGGCTGCTAATAAGATCTCCCAAATTAGAAACTCCCTCCTGCGATTTACCATGTTTATCTTGCTATAAACGAAGAAACATGCTATAGATAAGGCATCACAACAACTAAAATCTCCCCCATCCTCATGTCATCCCAACTCGAACAACTCAAGCAGTATACTACCGTCGTAGCCGACACAGGCGATTTCCGTCAAATGGAAGAATTCTCCCCAGAAGAAGCCACGACGAATCCCTCACTCATCCTAGCCGCCGCAGAAAAGGCAGAATACCGCCCCATCATCGACGCCGTCGTCGCCTCCTACAAGGACAGCACACTCACGGGCAAGGCTCTGACAGAAGCCATTATGGACGAGCTCATCGTCGCGTTCGGTCTGGAGATCCTTAAGCGCGTCCCCGGTCGCGTCTCCAGCGAGGTAGACGCACGCCTCTCCTTCGACACAGAAGCCACAGTAAGCAAGGCTCTTGAGATCATCGCTCTTTACGAAAAAGCTGGCATCGCCCGCGAGCGCATCCTCATCAAGATAGCTGCTACATGGGAAGGCATCCAAGCCGCCCGCGAACTAGAGAAGCAGGGCATCCACTGCAACCTCACACTCCTCTTCAGCCTCGTACAGGCCGTCGCTTGCGCGGAGGCTGGCGTACGTCTCATCTCCCCCTTCGTCGGACGCATCCTCGACTGGTACGTCGCTAGCACAGGCCAGCAGTACACAGCAGAGACAGACCCAGGTGTCCTCTCCGTACGCAGTATCTATAACTACTACAAGAAGTTCGGCTACGACGTTCAAGTCATGGGTGCATCCTTCCGTAACAGGGGCGAAGTCCTCGCACTCGCAGGCTGCGACCTCCTCACCATCTCCCCCCAGCTGCTTGCCGAGCTCGCAGCTAGCGATGAGATCATCAGCGCCCAGCTCAGCCCCGAAGCCGCCCAAGCAAGCGACATCGAGCGCATCCCAGCCGATGAGAAGAACTTCCGCTTCCTCTTCAATGAAGACGCGATGGCTACGGAAAAGACCGCAGACGGCATCCGCCGCTTCTCCGCTGACATCCGTAAGCTTGAAGCCCTCATCGAAAACCTTATCTAGTTTTTCCTTTTTTTGCAACACAAACCCATTTAACTTATCACAATTATGAAAGTACTCGTCACTGGCGGAGCTGGCTACATAGGCTCCCACACAGTCCGTCAGCTCATCAAGCAAGGAGCTGAAGTCACCGTCCTCGATAACATGGAATTCGGACACCGCGCCGCCATCGTCGATAAGGAAGTCACCCTCGTGAAGGGCGACCTCGGCGACCCTACCGTCGTCTACCCCCTCCTGATGAATGGGAAGTTCGATGCCGTCGTTCACTTCGCCGCTTACATCCAAGTCGGTGAATCCGTCACTGAGCCTCTGAAGTACTACGAGAACAACATCGCAAAACCTCTCACCCTCATCCGCGCCATGATACTCGCAGGCACGAAGAAGTTTGTCTTTTCCTCCACCTGCGCCACCTACGGTGTCCCCACCCAGGTCCCCATCCCCGAGACAGAGAAGCAAGACCCGATTAACCCCTATGGTAGCTCCAAGCACATGCTGGAAAAGGTGCTAAAAGACTGCGACCACGCCTACGGACTCAAGAGCGTCTTCCTGCGTTACTTCAACGCATCTGGCTCTTCAGAAGACGGCGTGATCGGTGAAGACCACGAGCCAGAAAGCCACCTCATCCCTGTCATACTCCAAGCCATCAAGGGCGAGCGCGACGGCATCACCGTCTTCGGCACAGACTACGACACCCCCGATGGCACTTGCATCCGCGACTACATCCACGTCGACGACCTCGCAGACGCTCACCTCCGCGCCCTCGACTACCTCCTTAAAGGCGGCGAGACAAACTGGTTTAACCTCGGCACAGGAAAAGGCCTCTCCGTGAAGCAGATCATCGACGCGGCAGAGAAAGTCACAGGCATGAAAGCCCCTGTCACCTACGGTCCACGCCGCGAAGGCGACCCTGCACGCCTCATCGCAGACGCACGCAAGGCCGCAGACGTACTCGGCTGGGTACCGAAGCATCAGGACGCGCAGTACATCGTAGAAACTGCATGGAAGTGGTTCAACGGACCTCGCGGCGGACACTATTAATCAGCCACTGCTGCCTCACCGCTCCACCCATCTCATTATCATCCCGCCATCACCATGTGGAAAGGAAGATTCTCACAAGCCACCGCTGATCTCGTGCTCCAGTACGGGGAGTCCGTCTCCTACGACTGGAAACTCTACCCCTACGACATCGCTGGCTCTATCGCCCATGCGCGTGCCCAGCTGAATGCGGGCATGCTCACGGACGATGAGTTTAGCGCCATCGAAAGCGGACTCCTCGACATCAAGAAAGACATCGAAGCTGGAAACTTCGAATGGAAGATCGAGCTCGAAGACGTACACATGAACATCGAGAGCGAGCTCACGAAGCGCATCGGAGCTCCCGGTGCGAAGCTTCACACAGCCCGCTCTCGTAATGACCAAGTAGCCACCGACACGCGTCTCTACTGCCGCGCCCAGATCGACAGCACGCTCAGTCTCCTAGTAGAGCTCCAGCGCGCCCTTCTGAGCAAGGCGGAGGAATACGCCACCCTGCTCATCCCCGGCTACACCCACCTCCAGCGCGCCCAGCCCGTCTCTGTCGCCCATCACCTGCTCGCGTATGTCGAAATGATCTCGCGCGACAGCTCACGCCTCGAAGACTGCCGCAGCCGCCTGAACGTTTCCCCGCTGGGATCAGGAGCTATCGCTGGCTCGACCATTAATCTCGACCGCCAAGCCATCGCCGAAGAACTCGGCTTTGACTCCGTCACGCAGAACTCCATGGATGCCATCGCAGACCGCGACTACATCATGGAAAGCCTCTTCTGCCTCGCCACCATAGGCACACACCTCTCCCGACTCAGCGAAGATCTCGTCATCTGGAGTAGTGCGGAATTCGGCTTCTGCACCCTCTCTGACGCGCACACGACAGGCTCTAGCCTCATGCCTCAGAAGAAGAACCCTGACGTGAGCGAAATCACACGCGGGAAGTCAGGTCGCCTCTATGGTAATCTCGTCAGCCTCATGGTAGCAGTGAAGGGGCTCCCCCTCACTTATAACCGCGATCTCCAAGAAGACAAAGAACCCCTCTTTGACTCCTTCGAAACCATCTCCCTCGCCCTCCGTGTGAATGCAGAAATGGTCGCCGCCATGACGATGAACGAAGATGCCTGCGCCGCAGCCGTCTCAGATCCCCTGCTACTCGCGACCGATCTCGCCGACTACCTCGTCCGCCGCGGAGTCCCCTTCCGCCATGCGCATGAACTCGTCGGGCAAGCCGTCGCCCTTGCCGTCACCAGCAAGACCCCCTTGCACCAGCTGACTCTAGAGCAATACACGGACATCTCCGACCAATACGGAGCTGACGTACACGAGGTCTTCAGTCTGCAACGCGCCTTCGACCTGAGGACGAACCCCGGTTCACCCTCTCTATCTAACACTCAGCAGCGCATCGCCTACTGGCGCAGTCAGCTGAGCTAGGTCAAGCGACAGATCAAGAACGTAAAAAATACCCGTCTTCAGGGATGAAGACGGGTATTTTTTACGACCCTGAGCTCAGAGTGCTCAGGGCGTTTCAGGTGCTTCGGAGGCTTCTTCACCTTCACAGTTGCAGAAGACACGCTCTTCACCTTCATAGATAGGGACTTGGCTGATGAGCTTATCGAGCTCATAGGGTTTAAGCCAGTTCTCATTACTGGTGAAGTGATGCTGACAGCGCACATAGCTGTGTATGGTACTGTGCGGGGGCATTTCGCGTAGCCATGCGACGAATTCATGCCAGTTCTCCGTCTGACGCACATGGGGAGTGGGGAAGCGGGAGGCTAGGTAGAAAATAATCTTATCGACGATCTTTCCTTCCTCCTTCTCGCGAGCGATGAGGTAGCCGTAGTTATCCACATCATTGAGCATGACTTCATAGCCGTCATGATAGGCGATTTTTACAAGAGGGATAGCTTTCGCTGGTAGAGCCCCAGCTTTTGTGAGTAAGTCTGTACGCTCCTTGTTCTCAGCCCAGTAGTCCAGTGCGCTGTGCCCCTGAGCGTCGAGGTGTTTTACATCGACTCCTTGAGCGACGAGGTAGCTGAGAATCTCAGGATCAGCATGGTAGAAGATAGCAGTGCGACCGAAGCGGTCTGCTGCATTCACGTCTGCGCCCTTCTTCACAAGCAGCTTTATATCGGAGAGCAGCTTGTGTGTCATCAGGGGGCGTTTTTCCTCACCTTTTGACCGAGCGTTCGCGTCTGCGCCGCGTTCGAGAGCGAGCTCCAGCAGTTCTCCGCTAAAACGTAGAGACTGCTCCGCCGTCATGATAGGATTCGAGTCCATGAGCTGTCCGTAAGTGCGGGCATTTCCCATTTCGCCGCTGAGGATAATCATTTTCTCACTGGCCTTAAGTCCAGATTTCAGCATGTTTTTCAGACAGTCCCATGAGCGGGTCAAGATAACGAGCTCGCCTATGGTAATCTGATATTCTGGGTGCGCGAGGAAAGGATTTTCACCTTTCTCTAAGCTGGGTATGCAGGCGGTGAGCTTGTCCCACTTATCAGCATGAAGAGCCTCGGTGAGCTTCGCTAATTCTGGCTCAGTGAGGGTGATGACAGCATGCTCCGTGATAGCGATCTGCTGGTCAGGGCTCTTCTCTGACTCCCCCTGACTAGGGGCGTTTGTCATCAAAGCCATTATACTGCTGTAAAATATCATCTTCATCGTTAATAAGTCGTACTGAATACTGAGTTTAACAGAATATAAATACATTGTCAAGTCACAGGCGCGTCAGATTGATGTTCTTACGCGTCATACATAGCTTGCTTGTTTGGAGCATTGTTAGGACTGTAAATAGAGTTGCTAAGAGTGATCCTATGGTGTATACTGTGCATCACATGACGTCAGATCCTCACAACATCGTGCTTCTCTACCTATTTAGCCCCTTTGGGCTCGTGTTATTAGCCTACTTCATCGGGGCTATCCCCTTTGGCTACTTGGCAGGTAAGATGAATGGCATAGACCTGCGCGAGCATGGATCTCGTAACATAGGCGCGACGAATGCAATACGCGTGCTTGGTAAGGGCTGGGGTATTCCTGTTTTCCTGCTTGATTTCTTAAAAGGTCTCTTACCGCTTCTAATCGTGAAGTCGTACATGGGCGAAGAGCTCAGCGGCATGAGCGTCGGAAACACGATCACATTGCTGGCGGTGATGTTCGCACTCATTATCGGGCATACATTCACAGTTTTCCTGAAATTCAAGGGTGGGAAGGGTGTCGCCACGACAGCTGGCTGCCTCTTCGCGCTTTCTCCCTTTGTCGCCTGCCTGACCTTAGTCGCTTGGGTGGTTTGCATGATCCTCACACGCTATGTATCGCTCTCTAGCATGGTCGCAGGCGTGGTCATGGTGCTGCTCGCAGTGTATGAAATCATCATCACGGATGGGGCAGCGAGTACTTCTGACATACTGATTGTTTCCCTCTTAGGCTTGATTTGCGTTCTAGTAATAGTGAAGCATCGCAGCAATATCTCTCGCATCATCGACGGAACAGAACCAAAAGCCTTCAGCAAGAAATAAAAAACTATGCAAGACCAATTTGATAAAATAGCCGTCATCGGCGCTGGTGCTTGGGGTACAGCCCTCGCCCTCACCGCGAGTCATTCGGGGAAGCCTGTCGTCCTATGGACGAACAGCGAGGCGGAGGCAGAAGTCATCCGCAACACCCGCAAGAGCCTCGCCCCCGTGGACGGCGCACGCGATCTTCCCGAGCATGTCGTCGTGACCAGTGATTGGAAGGAAGTCGAAGGTTCGAATCTCGTCATCATCGTCGTGCCCAGTGTCGTCATGCGCTCCGTCGCCGAGCAACTGGGCAAGATACAGCTCGATAAAAACGCCGTGATCCTCAGCTGCACAAAGGGCATCGAGCAGGGGACGATGAAGCTCATGAGTGAGATTCTCAGCGAATCCCTCCCCTACCCCGTCGGTGCGCTTTCTGGTCCGAATCACGCAGAAGACATCATGCTAGAGTCCCCTAGCCTCACACTCGTTGGATTCGAAGATATCGAAATAGCGAATGCTGTTCAGGCTCGCCTCAGTACGCCTTATCTACGCATCTACACGACGGATGATGTCGTGGGCATGCAGCTCGGTGGAGCGATGAAGAATGTCTTCGCTCTTGCCAGTGGTATCTGTGCAGGGCTCGGACTTGGAGATAATGCACGCGCGGCTCTCGCTACGCGCGGTCTCGCCGAGATGGCACGCATAGGCGAAGCCTGCGGAGGACGCTGTGATACCTTCATGGGGCTCTCTGGCATGGGGGATCTCGTCGTCACCTGTTACTCAGAACACAGTCGCAATCTGCGCGCTGGTCGTCTCCTCGCGCAGGGCGTGAGCATGGAAGACTGCATCACTCAGATCAAGCAGGTAGTCGAAGGCATACCGAACACGCTTTCTACCTACCAGCTCGCACGCAAGCTCGACGCACGCACCCCCATCACGGATGCCATGTATGAGATCCTGCATGATGGGAAGCCAGCCTTACAGGCTCTCAATGAACTCATGACGCGCAGCCTCCGTGAGGAGCATGTCATCGACTAGGATTATTCCAGCCCCCTCCTTTTTACCCCATGCCTGATGATTCTCATATCCCCGAGGAACCCCTCGAAGCGAAAAAAAACTCCCATCTCTGGCTCGCCGATGAGTGGATGCAGAACCGCAGCCGTCTCCAGTCGCTCCTAGGCTCGCGCATGCCACCAGTACTACAGCGACGGCTGGGCATAGACGATCTCCTGCAGGAATGCTACCTCGCCTGCGGTAAGCGCATCTCCTTCTTCCTCGACCAGCCAGAAGTACCTATTTACGTGAAATTTCGCCGCATCGCGCTCCAGACGCTTGCCGACATGGAGCGACACCACCTAGGAGCCGCGAAGCGCGACGCGATGAAGGAAGTCCATATGACGGATAATGATGACGCGAACTCCTCAAACCTCGACGCATGGGAACGCTTCGCCGACACGATGACGAGCCCTCGCACGCGCCTCGTGAAGCTGGAGCGACAGAGCGTCACACGCCGCGTCCTCGAAGAACTAGGAGAGAACGATAGAAAGATACTAGAACTCCGTCACTTCGAAGAGCTCACGAATACGGAATGCGCTGCCATCCTCGAAATCGAAGCGAAGACCGCCAGTATTCGCTACGTGCGCGCTCTCAAGAGATTCCAAGAACTCATCATGCAGTTTAGCGTCTTCCAAGATTAATTTTCAGCACGACAGACCATGACTACAGGGGATAAGAGCGTGACAGAGCCCGTGAGTGAAGAAGATCTCGCCGACCTCGTCGAGCTCTATCTCGAACAGACGCGCACGGGGCATCAGAAGCAGAGCATAGAAGAGTTCGCCGCCGAGCACCCTGCGTCCGAGCAGGAACTACTCGAACTCCTCAGCGCGGTGCAAGCTGTAGAAAAGCTCGGTCGCAGTAACGCGCACAAGCATCACGTCGCCCCCACAGCCAGCTTCCCCGAGACCCTCGGGGGCTACACGCTCATCGAGAAGATAGGACGCGGCGGCATGGGTACAGTCTACAAGGCACGCCAAGAGTCCCTACAGCGCGAGGTCGCGATTAAGATCCTCGCCCCCTCATGGAGTGATGACGAGGAGCACTGCGCCGCCTTTGAAAAAGAAGCACGCCTCATCGCCCAGCTGCGCCACACGAACATTGTAGAAATCTACGGTGCGGGCCACGAGCAGGGCTACCGCTACTACGTCATGGGGCTCGTACGAGGTAAAGTACTATCACCAAAGGGTGTCCGCGAGGTGTACCGCGGTATAGCCTACGAACGTGCGATCGCGAAAATAGGCGTGCAGGCGGCGAAGGCACTGAGCTTCGCGCATGATCATGGCATACTCCACCGTGATATTAAGCCGGGAAATCTCATGCTCGACACAGAGAAGACGCTGCATATCACGGACTTCGGTATAGCCACCGTGCTGAGTGACGGTGAAGCTGCCCCACTCGTCACGCAGAGCAATGACGGCACCCTGCGCTACATGGCACCCGAGCGACTGCTACACGGAAAGAGCAGCTACGCGACAGATCAGTACGCGCTCGGACTCACACTCTACGAACTACTCCAGCAGAAGCCAGCCTTCCAAGAAAATGAAGCGGGCAGCCTCATTCGCCGCATCTGCGAGACCCCACTGAGCCCCTTGACCGATCATGGAGACCTCGGAGCTATTGTGAACAAAAGCATCCGTTTTGAGCCCAGCGAGCGTTACCCCAGCATGCAAGCCATGCTCGATGACCTGAACCGCTACTTGAATGGCGAAGCCATACACGCGAAGGCAGTAAGCCCACTGCGCCGATACAATCTCTGGATCAGGCGCAAGAAGGCGATCGCGCTCTGGGTACACATAGCCTGCCTCCTCGTCGTAGCCCTGCTCAGCACAGCAGGGATCGCCTACACGCGCATCCTGAACGCGCTCAACGAAGCAGATGCCGAGCGAGATCGTGCGCAGCGCAATGCGAGCATAGCTGGTGAAGCGATCACCAGCATCATTAAGAATCTCACCACGAGCGAGCAGCAGGCCTATGATAATGAGGAGCTAGACCTGCCTACGAAGGCCGACATTCGCCTCATTCAGGAGCTCATCCCCTACTACTCGGAGCTGCTGCATCAGGGTGCAGGTGATGGGAAGCATCTCGCGCAGGCTGGCGAGGCGATCGCGATGATAGCGATGCGTGCTGGTGATTTCAAGGCCGCGGAAGAGCAGCTGAAGGCAGCCCTCGCCTACTATCCGAAGAATTCCTTCCAGCAGATTCACCTACGAAACAACCTCAGCTTCGCCATGCTCCTCCAGCGAGTACCCGCGAAGATAAAAGAAGCCGTCGCCCTCATACAGAAGAATCTGGAGCTGCATGATGATAGCAGCCTGAGCTTTGAGACACGCCTAGAGCTGTTCAACACCTTGCAACTCGCTCTTCGCATGCAGCGTGGCTCAGGGAATCGCCAGAATGGCAATCAGGCATCGAAGAGAACCCCCTTCTTCCAGATGGAACTACTCCGCGCCTACGCCCCTCTCTTAGAGGAACTGATAAAACAAAAACCTGACAATCTAGAGCTCAAGCTCATCCAAGCAAACCTCATCAGCGAACTACGTCAAGCATCACTCAGAAAGCTCTTCACTCCGAATAATGAGAGTGCCTACGATCTCATCACGGCAGTATTGGAAAAAGACCCTGACTCTCTGAAAGCGAAACGCGCATACATACACCAGACTCTACACGCGAAGACTCCAAAAAGGAAGCCAGCGAATCAGGCGGTCTCAAGATCGAATCAAGAACCTACCCCTCCTGCACCTCTTGATGAGCAGCAGCCCTACAAGCTAGAAAAAGCAGTTCGCTATGCGCAGGAGCTTCTGGCGACGAACCCTGCTGACACCATGCTCATCCTCCAGTACCTCACGACACGTCTTCATTATGTGAATGAAATCGAGCGCGATGGCGACAGCTTCGCGGCGGAACTAGAGCATGAAAGAACGCTGGGCGTGCTAGACCTGATACTCAGCCGCTCCGATATCAGCCCCGAAGCGCGCAGTCAACTCCTCGTCCTCCTCAGCGAACGTCCCGATGATGAAAGCATCGCCGCGCAGAGACGCGAATGGCAGCAACTCATGACGACTCAGGATGAGAAGCGACTGCAAAACCTGCGTGCACGCATGGACAATATCAAGAAGAAGAACGAGCGTCACCGCAGGAGGAGTCCGTCACGCAAGTAAGCTGTGTCTAGTTTTGCTATTCTAGGCGACTCTGTGCCTTGGCTCTTATCTATATATTCTTTCATAGATTGGCTTATAGATTTCCCCCTCCCCTGTATAGTCGCAGAATTATGCGACAAGATCATCTCCACGAAGACATGACGATGAAAGAAATGCAATGGCAAGATATGGTTACCCAGTTTATAGACAGCTCGAAGCTCATCTGCATCTATGAGTTTTGCCCAGGAGTGGGTATAGATTTATACGATAGGCAGCAAGTGGTCTTTGTCTACCAAAATAATGAGTACGCAGATATCTACGCCTATCATTCGGAAAATTATAGAGCAGAGCTAAAGCAAGCGAAGCTAGACTTGCAGCAAGCTGGCATAGATATAGAATATTCCCCCGCGCCGAGCCTCGACTTTTATAGCAGGGTTCTGTATCCACCCAGTGATCTGAACAAGGAGTATTATAGTGTCATAGATCCACCTTTTTTCAAAAAGATGATACATCTCCTATTGTGCAGGCGTGAATACACGATGAATACGGAGCTGTCCGTTTATGATACGATGCAAAATCGGAGAATCATTCGAGCATGTGAAGAGAAGTATTTATGAATCACCTCACGCATTCGGAAGACGCTTCTCAAAGATAATCGTATCACGCCACACGCCATTGACATCTCTAGCGATGCGCTCACGAAAGCCGACGGCTCTAAACCCACAGCGCGTGTGTAAGGAAATGCTACCCGTGTTTTCTCTGATGATCGCGGACTGAACTGTCCATATCCCGAGAGAAGGGGCAATATCTAGGGCATGCAGTAGGAGAAGTCGCCCTATCCCTTGCTTTTGATGATCAGGGTGTACGTAGATACTAAGCTCCATGACACCAGAGTAAACGCTACGACTCGATACAGGGCTGAATGCTAGCCATCCGTAGATCTCTTGAGCGTCATCTTCATCAGTGAGGACGAAACAGCCTTGCTCAGAGTGGCTAACTGCCCAATCTTCGTAGCTGGGTACATGCTGCTGGAAGGTAGCGTATGTGGTCGCGATACCTAAGGCATAGATTCTGGAAACAGAATCCCAATCGCGGGGTATCATGGGGCGTATGGTGTAGGGCATGATGTCATCGTTTCATGTTTTGATTTTTTTAGCATTATTCGCGAGCCTTGGCAAGAGGGGATTTATACAATATGAATAGAAAATGGAGCTAACAGTGGAAATAATATTCTGACATGGTAAGAAAAATAACTTGATCCAAGACAGCGGAATGATAGACTATGAAGTATGATCAATTTTAAATACACACGACTAGCCTTCTTGCTATGTGCATTAGTTTCGTGCGCAGGCGGAAAGGGCAAAGGCATGGCAGATCGTGATTGCAGCTCTGCTTCGACATGCAAGCCTATAAAAGAGAGGTCGAATTGTGGGGAAGAAGAGAGGCTCGCGATTTTA
This sequence comes from uncultured Akkermansia sp., assembly GCA_964370425.1. Classification (GTDB taxonomy): domain Bacteria; phylum Verrucomicrobiota; class Verrucomicrobiia; order Verrucomicrobiales; family Akkermansiaceae; genus Akkermansia. The sequence continues at coordinate 18,707 of CAYJJD010000045.1, forward strand.
CAGGAACTGCGCGACACGATCAATGACACTCGTTTTGATAAAGTTGTTTTAAGATTCACGAAGTGGAAGAGCGCGCGGGAACGAATAGAACAAGCGCAAGATGACAATTTTAGTCCCATCGACTACCGAATAGATATAACACTGAATAATACTGAAAAAACAAGACTCATGTCTCTACTCCGAGGCAACTTACAAGTACCGACAAGCATCGTTTTAGTTCTAGAACATAAGAAGAAAATGGATGCTAAGATTGGGACTATAGAATACCGTTTTTATAAAGATGGCAAGCTTGTTACGACTCTCGCTTACGATAGGCTAGTACGGTCGGAAAAATACAAATCATGCTATCTAAGTCTAAGCGATGATATCACAGAGGAAATAGAAAAACTCACAGATTCGCTCTGTTCATCGCATAACCTAAAATAGTCATTCTTATCTATTCATGATCTTCACCTAGGTCTAGTGAGCGTGATAAATAAGACGAATGCCGTTCCAGCTCTACCTCGGGCGGTCTGAGTGTAGCGGTGATGATGAGGGGACCTCTCTTACTTCACAGTGAACACAGTTATGTAGATCGAAAAAAGCGCCATCCCCAAGGAAGATGGCGCTTGAATATTAAATTACATTAGTGGGAGCAGCCGCAGTCTGCCTTCTCATCGGTGCATCCGCAGCTTTCGCGCTGCTCGTCGGAGCAGGCACAGTCTCCGCCGCAGCAGCCGCCACTAGCGGAGTTCTGCTGCTCCATCGCCTTAGCCACTTCTTCATCTGATGGGCTACGACCGAGGTCGATGGCGAGGCAGAGGTACTGGTTCACTGTGGAAAGTAGCTCGTCGAGTTGCTGGCGGGACTCAAGAAAACCAACGCAGAGTGGGTTTTGGATCACTGCTTGGCGTAGTTCGTCAAACTTGGCAATCTCCTCTTCCGTCGGAGTCATGCCAGACATTTGCTTATTGCGCAGCTCTTCGCCATACTCATTCACTTGACGGAAGAGATCTGTGGCTTCAGGGCTCTGGTAAAAGAGACCGATGCGAGCCTTTGCGGCGATGACTTGCTGGCTCTTGGCGAAGGATTCGGAAAGCTGTTGTACGCTTTCGATCAGTTCGGGACTTAATGATGTATTTGACATATCTAGAGAGATATTAACAAATGCACAAGTTCTTGGCAAGATACAATCTGTGTCACCAGCATATAATTCGATATCAATCAGCTTCATTTTCCCTCATAAAGCCCTTCTCATAAAATGCCCCTTCATCTACTTGTCAATTAGCTTGCCAAAGTAGCCATAAATATGCTATCATAATCGCGCATGAAAGCTATTACAATCTTAGGCAGTAAGAGCGACCTCCCCTTCATGGAGCCCGCTCGCCAATATTTTGCAGACAACGGTGTGGAAAACGAAGAAGTGATCCTCTCCGCACATCGTGATCTTCCTGAACTCATTGAATACCTCAAGGGTCTCGAAGAAGCTGGTACGAAAGCCGTACTTCTTTGCGTAGCTGGTCTGTCCGCCGCACTTCCTGGTGTCGTGGTCATGAACACATCCCTCCCTGTCATCGGTGTGCCCGTTCCTTGCGGTCCGCTCAATGGCATCGACGCATTGCTTGCTATTTCCCAACTTCCCGGTGGCGTACCTGCGACAACTGTAGGTCTCCACTCTAAGGCTCCTCTGAATGCAGCTCAGGCTGCCCATCGCATTATTAAGCTTGCTCAGTAAGCGCAGTCTTCATTATTAATACACGCCATGACTGAGATAGGACACGATGAAATAGAACAGGCTCTCGCGACGTGGACAGAGTCCATCCTAGAGAGTCTCCGACAGGATGATTCTCTTCCTATTGCCTTTGTCGGTCTTATCAGTCATGGTGATGTGCTGGCGCAGCGATTAGTGAAACGACTCGCTGCTGCTGGCTATAAGGCTCTTTACGGCGCGATCGATATCACGCTCTATCGCGACGACTTTTCTATGAAAGGACGCAAGCCCGCCTTGCGTTCTTCTCATTTACCCTTTTCCACGGATGATATGCGACTCATCCTCATCGACGATGTCATCCAGACGGGGCGTACGATTCGCGCGGCTCTCAATGCGATCTTTGACTACGGTCGTCCCGCTTGCGTCGAGCTGCACTGCCTTGTCAATAGACCAGGGCGCGAGATTCCCGTGCAGCCAGATTATAGCTCATTTCTTCTCGACGAGACAGTGAAGAGCTCCGTCAAGGTACACCTCGAAGAAATCGACGGTGTCGACCGCATCACTTTTTAATACAGTTATCACTCCATAGCCTGCCTAGCTCACATGAAACCACTGAAAGATCTGCTCACCATCGGAGCACTCAGCGATGAGGATATCCACACCATACTCGACAGTGCGAGTGCGATGAAGGATATTTTCACGAAGAGCGTGAAGAAGGTTCCTGCCCTGAAGGGGAAGTCCGTTCTCACTCTCTTCTACGAACCAAGCACACGCACGCGCTCCTCATTCGAGGTGGCCGCCGAGCGACTCTCTGCCGATGTGACGACATTCAGCGTCTCCACATCCGCCGTGGTGAAGGGTGAGAGTGTACACGATACCATCGACACTCTCATGAGTATGAAGATGGACTACATCATCGTCCGCCACAAGAACAGCGGCATACCAGGTGTGATAGCTCGTCATTGCAAGGCCTCAGTCATTAATGCAGGTGATGGCGCGCATGCGCATCCTAGTCAGGCCTTCCTCGATGCCTTCAGCATTCGCGAGCATTATGGTGAAGTCGCAGGAAAGCGCGTCGTCATCATCGGCGACATCCTGCACAGCCGCGTCGCTCGCTCCACGAGCCTTCTCTTAAAGCGTCTCGGAGCTGAGGTCGCGTACATGGGACCTGGTTCGCTCGTCCCTCCGACAGCGCACACAGGTATCACACGCTTGACTAACTGGGAGGACACCTTCCGCTGGAAGCCCGATGTCATCTACCTCCTCCGCGTTCAGAACGAGCGCATGGATACGCCTTTCTTCCCTGCTGGGGATTACCACAAGAGCTTCGGCGTGACAGAAGAACGTCTCGAGCGCATCGCAGGTGAGGGGCTTATCCTCATGCACCCAGGTCCTATTAACCGTGGGGTCGAACTCTGCGATGCTGCGACGGAATACAGCCGAAGCCTCATCAATACTCAGGTGGAAAACGGCATCGCCGCCCGCATGAGCATCCTTTATCATCTCTGCCCTCAAACGCGCCAACATGACTAATACCACTCACACAGTAAGCATCCCCCATGCCGTCCACGGTACGGCTCAGGCTCAGGACTTCATCGTTCCCTGCAGCTACTCGGCGGAAGAGCTCGCGCAGGCTCTCTGGCTGCCTGCGCTCTTCGACATGCATATGAAGATCAGTCAGCGTGACAAGGGGACTCGCCAAGCGGTGAAGGTGGCGAGTGATGCTGCCTTACAAGGGGGCGTGCGTGGCATGCTAGTCATGCCGACGAAGACGCATTGCTTTGATAATGTCGCTCAGATTGACAGTTTTAATGACAGCGTATTGCAGCACGCCGACTGCGAGGTGGACATGCTCCCAGCAGGAGCGATATCTAAGGATCTGGAGGGTATACAGCAAGCACCCTATGATACGCTGAAGGAAAGAAGCGTGCGCATCATCAGCGACGCAGAACGCCTCCCCAGCAGCCTACTGATGCTGCACCGCGTGATGAAGTACATCGCCGAGACAGGTCTCATCATCGCCCTACGTGGTGACATCGCCTGCCTGACGGAGAACTGCTGCACCACGCCTAGCACGACTTCCTACGATCTCGGTCTCCATGGAGCGCCTCCCTGTGCGGAAGAAATAGGTACTGAAACCATCATCCGCCTCGCGCGCGACGCAGGAGCACGCCTGCATATCCAGACCGTGAGCACAGCTGAGAGCGTGGATATCATCCGTCGTGCAAAGGCGGCTGGGCAGGATATCACAGCCGAAGTCGCGCTGCATCACCTCCTCTTCACGCATGAGGATATAGGAGACTACGACACTAGCTTCAAGACAGTTCCGCCTCTACGTCACAGTGCCGATCGCGATGCACTCATCGCAGGTGTGAAGGACGGCACGATAGACTGCATCGTCAGCGATCACACGCCCTGCGCGCCCTTTGATAAGAAGCAGGACTTCCCCACAGCTCCTCAGGGCATGATCACCCTCGATCATTTTCTCCCTCTCATCTACACGAAGCTGGTGAAGACAGAACTCTTAAGCTGGGAAGAAGTCATTCAAGCATGCAGTGAGAAGCCTGCTCAGCTCGCAACAGGAAGTAAGGATGCTCTCTGCCCCATTATCTTCCTGCCACAGTGCTCTAGCATCGTCACAGCTGACGACCTACCTACCGGCACGCAGAACAGCCCCATCCTCGGGCAGTGTATTGAGGGAAAGGTCCTCGTCATCTAAATTCTCCATCCTCTTACTACTCTATGAATATCTGCATCATCAGCGATGAAAAGCAAGGACATCTCTCTCAGACTCAGGGGCTAGCCGAGGCTCTGATCAATGAAGCAGATAGGCTAAAGCCCGATCAGGAGCACGACTGCTTCGAATGGAGCGTGAAGGGGATAGGCTTCTTCGCAAAGCTCAACTACAAGGGCGAAGACCAGCAGGGCGAAAAGCCACGCCACATTGATCTCGTACTCTGTGCAGGTCACAGCACGCATGCCGCAGCACTCAGTGTCGCGCGCCTGCACAAGTGCCCGTGCATCGTGTGCATGAGACCGAGCTTACCGCTCTGCCTCTTCGATCTCGCTCTCATCCCTGAGCATGATCTCTCCGAGAAAAAGAGCTACAGCAAGCGCGTCTTCCCCACAAAGGGGGCTCTCAATAATGTCCACGCTCGCGAGCATAACCAAGGGAAGCATCTTCTCTTCCTCATCGGTGGTTCGAGTCGTGACTTCGACTGGGACAGCGACACGCTCATCACGCAGATCGAGCATATCACGCGTAACAGCACGCGCCCCATTATCCTCACGACATCGCGACGCACACATCCCGACTTCGTCCACGACGTACGACAGGCATGCCCTAGCATCCACGTCGTCCCCATGGAACAGACAGGCTCACGCTGGATACGCGAACACCTCGCAACCGCAGAGGCCGTCTGGGTGACGCAGGATAGCGTCTCCATGGTGTACGAATCACTTTCATCCGGTGCGCCTGTGGGCATCCTAGATATGCCACAGCGCGACACTAAGAAGAGCTCTCGCGTCACTCGTGGACTAGCGAAGCTCATCTCCGATGGCTACGTCAGTAGCTACTCCTACTGGGCTCAGCATCGAATGCTCAGTATGAAAGAACCTCTAGACGAAGCGAAGCGCGCGGCGGAGTATATCATGCAGCGCTTCCCTCGCCTGATTCAGTAATCTACACATCTCTTACTCCTCCACTCGAATCATGACCCCTTACTTACACCTCAGCGCACACCAGCAGCACAGCATGACTCCTATCGTAGCTCCCAGCATCCTACTACGAAAGAAGAGCATGAGAGCTTGCACGCTAATACACTACTTAGCCCTCTCGCACTATGAAAAAACTACGAATTGTACATTACTGCCCTGATCTAGAACTAGGCGGCGTAGGGCGACTAGCTATAGATCTCGCTAGTGCGCTGCAAGCCGCAGGGCATGAGAACTTCATCATCAGCCCTACGCATGAGTTGCTCGCGAGGCTAAATCTCATCGGGATAAAGCATATCCCCATCTACAGAGGCTCAGTGTGGAAGACACCGCATCGAATGCGACGAGCTCGTAATCTATTCAGCGATAAGCCTATAGATATATTCCAGTGTTATAAGATCACGCATGCACTGCGTGTTTTTCTCCCTTACTTCTTCACAATCAAAAGGCAAAAATCAAAGCTCGTCGCCGTCCACCAGTCCTTCTTAGCGCGCCATCAGTACTCACGCGCGCTCAGGTACTTTGCGGCAGCGACAGCCTGCTCACAGGGGCTACGCGACTACGTCACATCCTGCGACGCGGTGAACCCCCACGCCCCCTTCTGGCACATCCCCTACGGAGTACGCGAGCAAGAGTGCTACACTGGCTACAGGGCAAGTGAGGACTGGATACGTCTGTGGCAGCATAATCATCCTCAGACGCTCAATACCTTCCTCTTAGCCATCCCTTGTAATATCACACCTATCCATGGACTTGAAGATCTTTCCCCCCTCATCAAGGGGCTGAAGGCGCGCGGTATTCCTGCACATGTCCTCATCATTGGTGATACGCGAGATGCCGACCAGAGCTATCTCGCCAGCCTGAGACAGCTATACCTCAGCAATGGGGTCACAGAAAACATCACGTGGCTCGGCGCACGTCCTGACCTGCGTGACATTCTCAGCATCAGTGACGTGACACTCTCATTGGCTCGCTTCCCCTCATCCTATAATCAGGGTATCTTGGAGGCACTAGGTCTCGGTCGACCAGTCGTGGGCTATGACCATGGAATCGTCAGCGAGATGCTCCAGAGCTTCCTCCCCGAAGGAAGAATCAGCCTCGGTGATACACTGGCAGCCGTCAACTTACTCTCTCAATGGTACGAAAAATCCCCTGACTGCATCAAGGAAGCCCCCTACCCCTATAGGCTCAAGGATACCGTGCAGAACTACCTACAGCTTTACGAGCAAATTCTCAATAACTAAACGCCTCCTCGTCTAGCTCACCTGTGACATTGCCGAAAACGAGAAAAAAAACATCACTCTCTAAGAACTTCTTCCACGCAGGAGAATCGAAGTGATTCAGCTCCTTAGATAGAATTACCGCTCTCCCTAACTCATCGCGGAGCTCCTCGACGACACCCTGGTACCTACCCCATGAGCTAGGTGACACAGCCTCTGGACGAGGTCGCATCTTCGCGAGTAGTGCCAGCTTTTTCTCTAAGCGAATGGCGACATTCTCAGCCTCAGCGCGATAATCTACCTCGATGATAGCCTCAGCAGTCTGACGCAGGGCGCGCGCTATCGTATCGTCACCATAGCGACTCGGAGCGTTGAAACTCCCTCGCATCGTTCCCGCTGGGCTATAGCTGTACTCATCCCCACCTTCATAGTAGCTGAAATGCACCGAATCAAGGCTCTGCTTTTGAGGGTCTATCATGGTCTGAACAAGTATATAGCCCTCTAAGCTCGTACCAAAGAAGCAACGCTCTATTTCCAACTTCGCGATAAGATGCTGATTATAGCAAGTGTAGCTAAACCCATCGGCTTGCTCCTTGTAAGTCACCCCCATAGGATAGCAGTAGTACTCTATTTTTGCTTTATCCCAAGGCGAGATCGTCTGTAACTCCCCCTGACCAAGAGCTAGAGATAAGCCCTGCTCATCCTGCATGACTGAGATAGAGAGAAAAGCAGATACCAAAAGATCAAAGGGATTAGCCTCACCTGTCTTTAGGCGATAATACGAATACTCTGGGCTCTTTAATAGATTCCACGTCGCATTGATTCTGAATGATGTTACTTCATTCTCGTCAAAAAAACGATGTGTCACGCTTGATTTCTCCCCCTCTGCTACGCTACAGTCATTTGATTGAAGCGCTGGTCTGATAGCCAAGGCTAAAACACCTAGACCTGCCAGAGAAAACACCAGTAAAGTCCTCTTCCAATGAATATGCATATAGGGCAGTATACAGGATTTCTAACTCAGAACAAGGCTTGTTTTAGCCCTATAAACTAAGCGAGTGAGGAAATGAGCTTAACGGTGCGTCTTGTTCTGCTAATTTTTCAACCTGCGCTTTTAAACCAGCACAAGAATTCACAATCCTAACCATACAAAAAAATAATAGTATATAAAATCAACTATTTTCCTCGAATGTCGATTATATCGTGGAAGAGCGCGCGAAAGATGGGGGCTTACGTATCCGCTTTATCGGTGAAGATGTCGTTCCTGAGCCTAGCACGGCTACCCTCAGCCTGCTGGCACTCACTGCTCTCATGACTCGAAGACGACGCAAACACTGAGTAGACATCTCAAATAGTGCATGCCGCTTGAGATTGGAGCCCTACTTCAAGTAATAGCAGCTCGAATATCTCAGCGAGCTCATGCGAGGTCTGCTCTCTGCGGCTTTCTTTAAAACACCAGATTATTGTGGTATCTGGGATGTTTTCGTAGACTTCAATGCAACAGTAGCGTCTAAAGGGCACCTTGCGAAATTAGTCTGTATGCCACCCTAGAGGCGCATTATTGA